>NZ_JAFATE010000613.1 GCF_019244115.1 Bradyrhizobium sp. | reverse complement strand
AAGCGTGGTCTCGCTTGCAACCCGTCCGGTGCTGTTCACGCTGGCGCGGGCGCTCGGCGAGGCCTGGCCGAGCGACGTGCCGCGCGAAAAACTGATCGCGCGCGCCTTCCGCGGCAAGCAAGCGGACGAATCGCATCGCGCGCGGCTCCGCGTCGAGGTCGGGCGGCTGCGCGGCGCGCTCAAGGCGCTCGCCGGAGTCAATGCGACCGAGCAAGGATTTTTGCTGGTGCCGCGCGGCAGCAGCGAGGTCGTGGTGCTGGCACAGCCCGTCGAGGACGCGCATTCGGCGGTGCTCGCACTGCTCGCCGACGGCGAGCAGTGGTCGAGCTCGGCGCTGGCGCTTGCGCTCGATGCCAGCCAGCGCACGGTGCAGCGTTCGCTCGACGAGCTTGCCGGCGCGGGCAGGGTGCAGTCGCTCGGTCAGGGCCGCGCCCGGCGCTGGATGACCCCGCCGGTCGGCGGTTTCACGACGACCTTGTTACTCCCGGCGCCGCTGCCGGCTGACTAACCTCTGCGGCATTGCCGCATGAACAAGGATCGCAAGATGAAAAAGTCAGCAGCCGAGATCGTCCGTGAATATGGCCCCTTCCCAGGGGTCGAGCGCGTCAACGGGGTCACCCATGATGGTCAGCACGTCTGGTTCGCCTCCGGCGACAAGCTGAACGCACTCGATCCGGCGAGCGGTGAGATGCTGCGCGCGATCGAGGTGGCGTCTCATGCGGGCACCGCCTTCGACGGCCAGCATCTGTTTCAGATCGCCGAGGACCGCATCCAGAAGATCGATCCGACAACGGGCCGCGTGCTGGCCACGATCCCGGGGCCCGGAAGCGGCGGTGTTTCGGGGCTCGCATGGGCCGAAGGATCGCTCTGGGTCGGCGAATATCGCGAACGCAAGATCCATCAGGTCGATCCGGAGACGGGCAAGGTGCTGCGGACCATTCAGTCTACCCGCTTCGTCACCGGGGTGACCTGGATCGATGGAGAACTCTGGCACGGCACCTGGGAAGGCGACGAAAGCGATGTGAGGCGGATTGATCCGCAGACCGGCGAGACGCTGGAGCAGCTCAACATGCCGCCGGGCGTCGGCGTGTCCGGGCTCGAGGCCAAGGGCGATGAGTTTTTCTGCGGCGGCGGCGACAGCGGCAAGGTCAGGGCCGTGCGCCGGCCGAAGCGAGCGAGCCGCCGTTCCGCGTGAAGCCGATGGGCCAAGCGGTTGCGACACAGGCATGACCAAGTGATGCGCGGCCCGCGCATCATCGAATCCATAAAGGCGGCCGGAGCGCTGGCGGAGACGGAGGGATTCGAACCCTCGATAGGGCTTTACAACCCTATAACGGTTTAGCAAACCGCCGCCTTCAGCCACTCGGCCACGTCTCCGGCAGCGCCGATATGCCCGACGCAAGGGCAAGTCGCAAGCAGATGTTCGCGCCGTGGACGTCTTCGATAGCTCCCGCGCCGGCGCACGCACTAAATTAGAATGACACTGGAATAATGGGTGGCGCCTTTCGCGGGGCGGGCGAGCCGCTCCATGATGATGGAACCGCCGCGATCGGAACGATGCGGGTCAGGCGAACGGCACGCTTCATGCGTGTACCCGCTCAGGTCGACGCTGCCACCGTCTTTCCTCGGACTCGCCTTGGTTGGCGGCCGTTGCACGGGCGATTCGATTCTCTTTCCTCGTCAGCGCGAGGCGCAGTGTCGTGGGGACAATCGCTTCTGCGCTCAAGCTGCACTGCAGCGATGCGAATTTGGAACCAAAAGGAAACGTCAAGCAAAAACAGGCATTTGCGTGAAAAATCCATATCACGCTTACGTGTTGTTTGTGCAACACCTGCCTAAAAACGCGTTCCGGCAAGGGGGTCCGAGCGGTTCCTTTGTTGCTTGTGCAGGGTCGTTCGGTAATTGTGTTCGTGCGACGGAGGGGGGCATCCCGAAGTCGTCCCGTGTTCAAGTCGTGTCGCTTACGTCCCTCGCGTTCAGCGGGTGTGTCCGAAGGCGCGATGAGACTTAAGTGCGGGCCACGGGGACAAGGGAACCAACCTCAGGGTGTCTCACCCAACGGATCCGGAACCTTCCCTGACAGAGCAACTTGGAGGTTTACCATGAAGATGATCAAGAGCCTCGTGCTTGGCTCAGCGGCGGGTTTGCTCGCCATGGGCGGGGCACAGGCGGCTGATCTTCCCGTTAAGGCCAAGGCGGTCGAATACGTGAAGGTCTGCTCCCTCTACGGTGCCGGATTCTTCTACATTCCTGGCACTGACACCTGCATCAAGCTCGGCGGCTACCTGCGCGCTGACGTGGCTTGGAACACCAACAACGACTACGGCTTCCTCGGCAACGGCAGCACGGGCGCGCAGAATCGCCTGAGCAACTACTTCACCACCCGTGCCCGTTTCAGCATGGACTGGGATACGCGCACCGCAACCGAGTACGGTGTGGTTCGCACCTTCGCGACCATCCTGACCAGCTGGACCACACCTGACGTGACCGCTAACCCGAATCCCGGGGCGACCGCGAACGGCTCGACGACGTTCGGCACTAATCCCCTGCAGAACGGTCTGGGCACCACCTCGCCCGGCATCTACCAGGCATTCATCCAGTTCGCCGGCTTCACCATCGGCCGCGCGTACTCGATCTTCGATGCGCCCTGGCAGAGCTATCCGGCGGGCGGTCCTGATACCTTGACGGGTGCCAGCAACCACGTCACCGGCCAGAACCAGCTGACCTACACCGCGAGCTTCGGCAACGGCGTGACCGGGTCGATCTCGTTGGAGGATCCGGTGGAGAAGGACACCACCAACGTCACCAACCTGTCGAACATCTCGGCTGCCGGCCTGTTCGGTGGTGGTTATGGCACCAGCCAATTCGGCGGTACGCGTGCTCCCGACGTGCTCGGTCAGATCCGCGTCGACCAGGCCTGGGGTCTTGCCCAGATCGCGGTGGCTGCGCATGACAACCACGTCGCCTACTACGGCCCGACCGAAATCACCGGTCACCCGGATGACAAGTGGGGCTTCGCGGTTCAGGGTGCCTTGTCGATCAAGAACATCCCGACCGGTCCCGGCGATACCATCAACATGACCGCCGTCTATACGGACGGTGCGTCGGCCTACAACTTCCAGTTCCTGTTCCCGCGGCAAGGCGCACTGTTTGGTGGCAGCAGCATTGCCTACCAGGCCTTGTCTTTGTACGGTATCGCCGATACGACTTTCACCACCGGCAGTGGACAGGAGTCGGTCAAGACCTGGGGCTTCAATGGTGGCTTCACTCACAACTGGAGCCCGAACTGGGCCTCGTCGATCTACGGGTCGTATGGCCAGCTGAGGTACGGCGGCAACGCCGTGGCTACGATCTGCGCGTTCGCCCGGGCGAGCCTTGCTCTGACCGGCAACTGCAGCCCGAACTTCAACGTCTGGACCATCGGTGGCACCACCGTGTGGACCCCGGTCAAGAACTTGGCGTTCACGGTTGACGTCAACTACACCATGATCGACCAGCAATACTCGGGCACGATCACCAGCGCGGGTGGCCTTCCCGCCTTCGCCAAGCCGGGCGCTGTGTATGAGCTGAAGGATCAGGGCCGAGTCAGCGCTCTGTTCCGCGCTCAGCGCAACTTCTGACCCTGGTCATCTGATTGCTTCGACAAAGAACCCCGGCAGGCAACTGCCGGGGTTTTTCTTTGTCGGAATGCGATCGGGCGCAGTGCTGCGAAGATCGCTGCTTTTGCTCTTGAGGATTCACGCTGGGCCGAGCGCAGCCCGTTACTCCCAGCGTTTCAGCGCCTCGGAGTGGTAATACCGTGCGCGCTTCGCGGCAGCGCTGACGGCTGCCCCATTGACCAGTGCGCCCGGCTCACAGCCAGCGTGCGACGGAAATAGGGGTCGGTGTCGGGATTGCCCGGCCCTTTGTTCTGGCAATTGCCATACGGATAGAAGAACGCGCAATTGCCGGGTTCAGAGACGACCTCTTGCGCAGCCGTCGGCGCCGATGCCGTAATCGCAAGCGCCAGCGCCGTCGCGGTGCTGGAAATCGTGCATTTCAGCATGGCGTCCCTCTCGACTTGGCAGGCTCCTGGCGAGATAGCCCCTGAAGAATGCGGCGCTCGTTCCGCCGTTTCCGTTCGATCAATCCGGCGTGAATTGCCCGGCGTTCAGCCGCGACAGCGCGCGGACTTGCCGCCCGCCGCGCGAAGAGCGCCGCGACCTCTCCCCGCAAGCGGGTGAACAGCTGTCTCGACTGAGCTGGCTCGGCTGAAATTCGGCAAGCCTATTCCACGCTGGCGCCGCGGCGCAGGTCGGCCTCGATCTGCAGCCCTCTCGCGCCGCTGAAGCGGGCGCGATAGACCTGCAGATTCTCCATCACCCGCTGCACATAGTTGCGCGTCTCGGAGAACGGAATCAACTCGACCCAGTCGACCGCATCGACCTTGGAATCCCTGGGATCGCCGTAGCGATCGATCCATTTCTTCAAGGAGCCGCGGCCGGCATTGTAGGCGGCAAAGGTCATGATGTATGAGCCGCGGAAATCCTCGATCAACCCGCCGAGCTCGGCCGCGCCGAGCGCTGTGTTGTAGACCGGGTCGGTCTTCATGCGTGCGATGTCGAAGGCGACGCCGGCGCGCTTGCAGACATAGCGGCCGGCCTCCGGCGTCACCTGCATCAGCCCGTAGGCCTGCGCGGGCGAGACCACCGCAGGATTGAACGCGCTCTCCTGGCGCGCGATCGCGTAGATCACGCTCTTCTCAACGTCCGGGCCGATCGACTTGAATGCCGGAATCCCGTTCACCGGATAGGCGTAGAAATCGAACGGCAAGCCACGGTTGAGCGCGGCCTTGCCGACCAGCAGCATCGCGCGCGCGTCGTCGTGCCGGCCGGCGATCTCCGCAAGTCCGGCCAGCGCATCGGGATCGCCGTTGTCGCCGGCGTCGGCGAAAATCGGAATTGCGAGCTCACCTTCGTCGAGGTCGTAGAGCAGCTGGGTGGCGCGAACGATCTCCAGCCGTTCGGCGCCGCGGCCGCGCGGCGGTTGGCTGAGTTCGATCTGCGGCAGCCCGAGCTTGGCGCGCGCAAGCTGACCATAATAACTGGTCGATTGCTCCGATGCCGCAGCGTAGGCGGCGCGCGCCTCCTGGCTGCGGCCGGCCGCTTCCGCCGCGCGCCCCTGCCAGTAGCCGGCGCGCGCCAGCGTGGTCGGATTGACGCTACCCACCCCGATTCGGGCGAAATGCTGCGCGGCGATTGCCGGATCGTTCAGAAAGCGCAGCGCGATCCAGCCGGCGGTGAACTCCTGCTCGGTCTTGTAGATGTCGCGGGTCGGCAGCGCCGCGTCGCGCGCGATCAGATAGGCGTTCCTGACCTCGCCGACGTCGATCATCTTGCGCGCCAGCAGGCGACGCTCGATCCACCATTCATCGAGATTCTTCAGGCGGCCAGGGTCCTTCGGCGCTGACAGCATGAGCTGCGCCGCCTCGACGAACTTCTCCTCACGCCGCAGCAGCTGGATTTTTGCGAAGGTGTAGCCGGGATCGCCGTGCAACTCCGGCGGAACGAGCTCGAGCAGCGGCCGCAGGTTGGGGGCCTTTTCGTAGGCGGCAATGCGCGCCTTTGCCAGCGCGATATAGCCCGAGCCGAGGCGCTTGGCCGCGCGCAGCGCGGCTGCATGTTCGCTGCCATAGAGCAGCGTATCCATCCGCGCCTTGTGGTCGCCCGGGGTCAACAGCGCGCCGAACTGGTCGAGCGCGGTATTCTCCGTCTCCTCAGACATCGGATCGTCGTGCCAGGCCTCGCGCACCAGGCGCTCGGCATTGGCGCGGTCGCCGCGCGCGAGCATGACGCGCGCCAGCGAAAAGCGGCCCTTGGCCGTGAGCGGCG
>NZ_JAFATE010000561.1 GCF_019244115.1 Bradyrhizobium sp. | reverse complement strand
GCCGTTTGCGGTGTTCGCGGCCTATGTCGCGACCTGCGCGATGTGGACGCCGACGGTGCCGCTGACCGAAGCCTACGCGCTGCGCGGGGTTTTGCGCTACGGCCTCAAATACGGTCCGCTGCGGCTATGGGGATCGGCGGCTTTCGTCCTTGGCGCCCTGGCCTGCGGCCTGCTCGTCGACGTCATCGCAGCGGAGCGGCTGATCTGGATCATCGTTGCGGTTGCCGCTCTGGGGGCTGCGAGCAGCCTCGGGCTGCAATATCTGGAGCGGCCCGCGACCGGCTCGCCAGTCACGCACGGTGACAAGCCCCTGATGCGCGACGGCGGCTTCCTGGCGGTCATCGTTGCGGCCGCGCTGATCCAGAGCAGCCATGCCGCATACTACGCCTTTGCCTCCATCAACTGGCAGGCGCACGGGCTCGGAGGGCTGACCATTGCCGGCCTGTGGGGGATTGGCGTGCTGGCCGAAATCGCGGTCTTCGCGCTGTCGCCACGCTTCATCCTGGAGCCGGCGTCGCTGATGGCGATCGGCGCGTGCAGCGCGATCGTCCGCTGGGTCATCATGGCGCAGGAGCCGCAATTGGCCATTCTGGCGCCGGTCCAGCTTGCGCATGGGCTGACTTTTGGCCTGACCCAGGTCGGCACCATGGGACTGTTGGTCCGCTTGGTGCCGGACCACGCGATGGCGCGCGGGCAAGGCTATTTCGCGGCGTGTTCCGGGATCATCACATCGGTGGCGTCGATCCTGTCGGGTATCGTCTATGCCCATTACGGACAGGGCGTCTATCACGTCATGGCCGGGATGGGCGCGGCCGGCGGAATACTGATCCTTTTGATGCGGCGCCGGCTGCATCATCCCCACAGCTCAGCGTCCGGCGGATGAACCAGGCTGCCCTCATAGCGCAGGCCGTGCGCGCGATCGCGGGCGAGCAGCAACGGGCCGTCGAGGTCGATAAAGCGAGCCTGAGCGGCCAGCAGCATCGCTGGCGCCATCGACAGCGAGGTCGCCACCATGCAGCCGACCATGATGTCGAAGCCGTGCGCCTTGGCGGCATCCGCCATGGCCAACGCCTCGGTCAGGCCGCCGGTCTTGTCGAGCTTGATGTTGACCGCGTCGTAACGCTCGCGAAGCGGTTCGAGCGAGCTGCGGTCATGCACGCTTTCGTCGGCACAGACCTTGATCGGACGGCGGATGCGCGCAAGTGCCTCGTCCCGGTCGGCCGGCAACGGCTGCTCGACCAGGATGACGCCGGCCGCAGCGCAGGCCGCGAGATTCGTCTCAAGACTGTCCGGCGTCCATGCCTCGTTGGCATCGACGATGAGTTCGGAGCGCGGCGCTGCCCTTCGGACCGCGGCAATCCGTTCGACGTCATCAGCGCCGCCGAGCTTGATCTTCAGCAGCGGCCGGTCGGCAGCGGCTGCTGTGGCCGCGGCCATCGCTTCAGCGGACGCAAGCGAGATCGTATAGGCCGTGGTCACGGGCTTCGGCTGGGGGTGCCCGAGCAGATCCCAGACCCGCTTCCCGCTCTGTTTGGCTTGCAGGTCCAGCAGTGCGCAATCCAGTGCGTTGCGCGCGGCGCAGGGCGGCATGGCGGCCTGCACGGCAGTGCGGTCCAGCCCGCGGCCAACCACATCCTGCATCGCGAGGAGGGCCGTCTGCGCGCCTTCCGGCGTTTCCGCATAGCGCGGATACGGAACGCATTCGCCGCGCCCGACATGCCCGCCAAACGCAATCTCCGCCACGACGGTGACGGCCTCGAACTTGGCGCCGCGGCTGATCGTGAAGGCGCCTCTGATCGGCCAGCGCTCGATTCTCACCGTGAGAGTTGGGGATTTGGCGGAAGTCATTCAAAATCTGGCCATTTTTCGAACCCTGGGCTTGCCGGGCAAGACCAACTATGGCTCGTATAGCGCTTTCGGGCGCAGGGGATAACAGTTCCCGTGAAGATAGCACGTGAAGCGCATCAAGCCGCGCTCGCCGCCGGAACCTGCGGCCTGAGGTGAGCGTGGCGGGACTATCCCCTTGGACGGGCAGCGAATCGGCGTAGGGAGCATCGTGGATTGTGAGCGGCGACCCGACATTGGAGCGAACGGCCCGCGGCAGTGCGCTGGCGCTGTGCGCGGCCGGCCCGTGGACGGCGAGCTTCGCCCCGCTGCTCGAGCGGATGGTGGCGGATGCGGAAAGGCTCGCCGGCAGCCGGCCGGATATCCTGATCGACGTATCGAAGGTCTCCAAGCTTGACACTTTTGGGGCCTGGCTGATCGAGCGGCTGCGCCGCAGCCTGACCCACGGCGCCATCGAGACCAAAATCACCGGGCTGTCGGAGAACTATTCCAGCCTCGTCGACGAGGTGCGCCAGGTGCAAGCCGCGCCGGTCTCCGACACGACATTCGTCACGATCACCGGCATGCTGGACCAGATTGGCCGCAGCGTCGCCGGCGTCGGCGGCACCATTGCCGGCCTGATCGACATGCTCGGCGCGGTGCTTGCGGCGGGCGCACGGGTGTTCTTTCATCCGCGCAGCTTTCGCCTGACCTCGACGATTCACCATCTCGAGCAGGTATGCTGGCGCGCGGTGCCGATCATCGTGCTGATCACCTTCCTGATCGGCTGCATCATCTCCCAGCAGGGCATTTTTCATTTCCGCAGGTTCGGCGCTGACATCTTCGTCGTCGACATGCTCGGCGTGCTGGTGCTGCGCGAGATCGGCGTGCTCCTGGTCGCGATCATGATCGCGGGCCGCTCCGGCAGCGCCTA
>NZ_JAFATE010000352.1 GCF_019244115.1 Bradyrhizobium sp. | reverse complement strand
GAGCCCCACGGCCCCCCGCCCTGATTTTTCCACGGCATCGACGCTCTCTCCTCGGCAGGGCACACGCCGGAAGGCATGGTGCGCCCCGCAATATCGGCAGGCCTTATATGGGACGGCCTCGGCCCTTACAATGCGGCCTCCTGGCCGCCCTGGGACCAATCTGCCCGAGCTATGCCCCGCCGCCAATTTGTCAATTCAAACATCGGATATTGCGGTTAATGCGGTTTTGTCCGGCGGTAACTCACATAGGAGAACGCCGCGCTGTCGTCCCGTCCGGCCGGGTGGTTGATGCGGGACACTTCCTGCCACACCGCCCGGTCGATCGGCGGAAAGCGGGTTTCGCCATCGGGACTGGCGTGCACCTCGGTGACGTCGAGACGGTCGGCCAGATCCACGCACTGGGCATAGATTTCGGCCCCCCCGATCACCGCGATCTCAGCGACCGAACGCCGCAGCGCGTCGGCGCGCGCGATCGCGAGCGCCTCGGTCAGCGAGGTGGTCACCACGGCGCCGGCAGCCCGAAAGGCGGCATCGCGCGTCGCCACGATGTTAGTCCGCCCGGGCAAGGGCCGGCGTGGAAACGACAGGAAAGTTTTGCGGCCCATCACCATCGGCTTGCCGATCGTGATCGCCTTGAAGCGCCGCTGGTCGGTCTTCAGCCGCCACGGGATCGCATTGCCAGCGCCGATTACGCTATTGTCGGCGACCGCGACGATCAGGACGATCTCGATCTCCATTCAACCGCCTCGCTCTGCGAGTGCCTTGAGCGCCGGGCCCGACACGCGGCACACCGTCCATTCGTCCATCAGCACGGCGCCGAGCGATTTGTAGAATACGATCGACGGCGTGTTCCAGTCGAGCACGGACCATTGCAGGCGCGACCAGCCATTCGCCACGCACTCTCGCGCCAAATGGACCAGCATCGCCTTGCCGATGCCGTTGCCGCGATGGCTTGGGCGGACGAACAGATCCTCCAGATAGATGCCGGAACGGCCGCTGAAGGTGGAGAAATTGCAGAACCAGACCGCGAAACCGACCGCCTCGCGCTGCCATTCCGCGATCTCGCAGAACAGCCGCGGATTGTCGCAGAACAACGCCGCATCGATATCGGTTTCGGTGGCCTCGAGCTCGTGCAGCAGCTTTTCGTAGTCGGCCAGTTCGCGAACGAAGGACAGGACGAGGCCGGCCTCACCCGGACGCGCGCGGCGAATCGTAACGGACATTCAGACACTCACACCGCGACTTCGGCCTTGATATGCGGATGCGGATCGTAGCCTTCGAGCGCAAAATCCTCGTAGCGGAAAGCGAAAATGTCCGTCACCTCGGGATTGATCTTGATCACCGGCAGCGGCCGCGGCAGCCGCGTCAGTTGCAGCCGCGCCTGGTCGAGATGGTTGGAATAGAGATGGGTATCGCCGAGCGAATGCACGAAATCCCCCGGCTTCAGGCCCGTGACCTGCGCGACCATCATGGTGAGCAGCGCATAGGAGGCGATGTTGAAGGGCACGCCGAGAAAGACGTCGGCCGAGCGCTGGTAGAGCTGGCACGACAGTTTGCCGTTCGCGACATAGAACTGGAACAGGCAGTGGCAGGGCGGCAGCGCCATGCGGTCCACATCGGCCGGATTCCAGGCGGACACGACCAGCCGCCGCGAGTCCGGGTTTTTTCTGATCATCTCGATCACGTTGGCGATCTGGTCGATCGAGCGGCCGTCGGGCGCCGGCCAGGAGCGCCATTGCCAGCCATAGACGGGCCCGAGATCGCCGTTGGCGTCGGCCCATTCGTCCCAGATCGTGACGCCGTTGTCCCTGAGATATTTGATGTTGGTGTCGCCTTTGAGGAACCACAAGAGTTCATGCACGATCGCCTTGAGCGGCAGGCGCTTGGTCGTCAGCATCGGAAAACCGGCCGCGAGATTGAAGCGCATCTGATGGCCAAAGATCGACAGCGTGCCGGTGCCGGTGCGGTCGTGCTTCTCGGCGCCGTCGGAAAGAACGCGTTCGAGCAGGTCGTGATACTGGATCATGGTCGGGTCAATGGGTTTTGGTCAGGAGGCCAATCTAGCTGCCGGACGGATCGTCCGGCAGCCGCGACTCGGCTCAGACGGGTGATTATACCCCGAAAAGTGAGCCGCCCCCTTGAAAACGACAAGGGGGAACTCGTGGCCTTCTCAGATCACGCCCGCGAACCCCAGGGCGCCTCCGACGAGCAGCAGCCAGAGCGGATTGAGCCGCGTTGCGGCGGCGATAATGGCGACGGTCACCGTCACGAGCGCGGCAAGCCAGGTCTTGTCGGCGGCCTCTGCCACGACCAGGCTGCTCGCGGCCATCAGCCCGATCGAGAGCGGCACCAGCGCCGTCCGGATCACCGCGGGCCAGCGCGAGGCGCTCGACCGCGCGAGGCGGCGGCTGACGAAATAGGCAAGGACCGCGGTCGGCACACACATGGCGACGGTGGCGCCTACCGCCCCTGCGACACCCGCGACGGCATAGCCGATCAGGGTCACGATCAGCACGTTGGGCCCGGGCGACAATTGGGAAATCGCAAAGGCGTCGGCAAACTGCTTCTCGGTCATCCAATGATGCACCTCGACGGCGATGCGGTGCATCTCGGGCACCGCGGCATTGGCGCCGCCGACCGCGAACAGCGACAGCAGCGCGAAGGTCGAGATCAGGCCGAACAGCGGGTCTGGCTCCGAACTCATGCCGCGTCCCGCCTTGCCGCGGAACTGATGGCGATGCTGATCGGCGCGGCGAGAAGCAGCACTCTTGGCAGCGGTAGCCGCAGCCATCCGATGGCGATGAATACGGCCGCCATGACCAGAAGCAGGAGGATTTCGCGCTTTTTGAGGAGCGGCACCATCATGCGAAAGACCGCCGAGAGCAACAGCCCAGCGGCCGCGCAGGAAACGCCGGCCAGGCTGCGCCTGAGCGCATCGACCTCGCCAAAATGCGCATAGAGCGCGGCGAGCAGCGTCACCAGCGCCATCGGCGGGCCAACCAGGCCGGCGAAGGCCGCCACGCTGCCCGCCACCCCGCGAAAGCGCGAGCCGAACACCACCGAGAGGTTGACGACGTTGGGACCCGGCAGAAAATGGCAGAGGGCATAGGTTTCGTTGAACTCCTCCGCTGTCATCCAGCGGTGCTCGTCCACGATGGCGCGCCGGGCAAACACCAAAACGCCGCCGAAACCGGATAGCGAAATCTTTGCAAAGGCGGCAAACAGCGCGATCAGGCCGGGTGGAACAGGATTGGTCGCGGGCGCAGGGACGGGGGCCGGAGGCGATTGAGACAACATGGTGGCAACCTAGCGCACGATTCGGCGCTTTTGACCGGGCATTTTCAACGGACCCGGGCCGCAGTTCCATCAGGTTTGTCCCGTCAATCCTGCATCAAGCGGCATTCGGGGTACTGTTCTTGTCAATCATTGCCCCCTATATTGAGCGTGCCGGTTCGCCGGCTATGGAAATAAATCGCCGTCGCAATAAACCATTCGGACCCGGGGGCGGTACCCGGCGCCTCCACCAAAACCCAGCGTCAAGTCTGGGTTTTGGCGGGGGCGAAACAGGATCGACGAGGGCGTAAAGGGCGCGCTTTTTCCCGGTATTGTTCCGCCGTTATCGGGCTACTGCAATAGTTGCCAACGACAACTTTGCTCCGGTTGCTCAGGCTGCGTAACGCAGTTTGAAAGACCAATCTAAAGTCCTGATGGGTTAAGCTCCGTCAGGCGGGGTTCGGAGGCACCTGGCAACAGAAGCCTCCACTTCACGTTCTGCCTGTTCTCCGGGCTGATTTGGTTGTGCCTGCCGAAAATCCGCCGCTGACCTCTGCGGTCCGGCAGGTTACCATGCCAAGCAAGGCGAGTCGGGCGACCGGTTCGGCCGGCGACTTTGAACTGCGACGGGACTGGGACTGCACATGGCCACCGACCACATCCGATACGACGTGCTGGCGCGCGACGCGCTGCGCGGCGTGCTGCGCAAGGTGCTGACCGACGCCGCCGCCCATGGCCTGCCCGGCGAGCACCATTTCTTCATCACGTTCCTGTCGAACGCCGAGGGGGTCAAGCTGTCGCCGCGCCTGCTCGCGCAATATCCGGACGAGATGACCATCATCCTGCAGCACCAGTTCTGGGATCTGGCCGTGACCGAGGACCGCTTTGAG
>NZ_JAFATE010000346.1 GCF_019244115.1 Bradyrhizobium sp. | reverse complement strand
TTTTCGATCGGCGCGTCTCGGCTCAATGCGAATCGGCATAAACCATGCTTTCTTAAGTCCAGTGGCGCAACGTCGCGGTCGTGCGTAGTGTTTATCAGAGCAGCTAGTGTCCTGCGGGGCGGTGGGTCCAGGAGTTCTACGGTGCTGGAAAGCCTGATCGGACGAGGCCAGAGCGGCGCGGAGCGTGACAAGGTTGGTCTCGATAGTATTCGTCGGCCGGTGATCGGCCTTGCTCTCGGTGGCGGTGCGGCACGCGGTTTCGCCCATATCGGCATCATCCGGACGCTGGTGGCCCATGGCATCATCCCGCATGTGGTAGTCGGAACTTCGATCGGCTCGGTGGTGGGCGGCGCTTATGTCGCAGGCCATCTCGACACGCTGGAAGAATGGGCCCGCGGCCTGCAGCCGCGGAACATCCTTGGTTATCTCGATATCCGTCTCAACGGCTCGGGCCTGATCGGCGGCGAGAAGCTCGCGGCCCAGCTCGAGGCCTCGCTCGGCCAGACCCTGATCGAGGACCTGCCGATGAAGTATGCCAGTGTCGCGACCGAGGTCCGTACCGGTCATGAGATCTGGCTCACGCATGGCCGCATCGTCGAAGCGATGCGTGCCTCCTATGCGCTGCCGGGAATCTTCTCTCCGGTGCTGGTGGGCGATCGCTGGCTGGTCGACGGCGCGCTGGTCAATCCGGTACCGGTCTCGGCGGCGCGCGCGCTCGGCGCCGAGATCGTCATCGCCGCCAACCTCTCCAGCGACGTCTTCACACATTCGACCACGATCTATTCACACGGCCAGCCGGTCGCGGTGCCGGAGACGGTGATCGATCCGGCACCGCCAAAACGTCGCTTCGGAAAGTTCTTCTCGCCGGAACGCACCGTGAAGCGCGAGTTTTTCGGCGGCGGCGGCCGGCCGGGAATCTCTTCCGTGATGGCGGACGCGTTCAACATCATGCAGGACCGCATCACGCGGGCCCGGCTCGCCGGCGATCCGCCCGACCTGTTGATCACGCCGCGCGTCGGCCAGATCGGCTGGTTCGATTTTCATCGCGCCGCCGAGCTGATCGCGTTCGGCGCCCGCGCCGCCGAGCGTGCGCTCAATGCGATCGAAGAGGCGATACCGGACCTCACTCCGGCGCCGCGCGAGACCGAGACAGCCGACACAATCGAGGCGAAGCCGGCCTGAGCTCTCTCAGGCTGTCTTGATGTAAGTGGTCAAAGCCTCCTGTTCGTTCTCGTATTCCTGCACGCGCCATTTGACGACGTCGCCGATCGAGATGAGGCCGACTACCTTGTCGCCCTCGACGACCGGCAGGTGGCGGAATTTTCCGAGCGTCATCATCTCCATGATCCCGGCGACGGTGTCGGACTGCCGGCAGCTCACCACCTTGCGCGTCATCACCGCGCTGACGGGCTCGTCGAGCACGCCGGCGCCGCGTTCGCTCAGCACGCGCACGATGTCGCGCTCCGATAGGATTCCCTCGATGCGGCCCGCGCTCATCACCAGCACTGCGCCGATCTTGCGCTCGCCCAACACCTTGATGGCGGCCGAAAGCTTCGCTCCGGGCTCCACGCTCTGGATCTGATGACCCTTGGTATCGAGAATCGCACGTACCGTCATTGCTGTCTCCCTGAAGCCGATCGCGCCCGAGACAAGCGAGCGCCATCACGTTTCCTCGAGTTTCAATCAACAGTTTGGCGCCGGTTTCGTTTCAGACCGGGCGCGGGCGTGCATCGCAACAGAGCACGCCGTCAGGCTTATGCCCTTCTTCTTGGACCTGTGATGATGGATGAAATCGGACTGCGCCGCAAGCGAAGAGGCTAGCCGGGATTCGCCGGATCAGCCGGTGACGCGGTTGCAGCATTGCTCGTGCGCGGTACGGGATCGAATAGCGAAAACAACAACAGACCCGCAAAAAAGCCGCCGATATGGGCCTGCCAGGCGACCGCGGCGCCGTCGGTACCGAGCGCCAGCGAGCCGGCGCCGAAGATGATGTTGACGCCGAACCAGACCGCCAGAAAGCCCAGCACCCGGCGATCGCGCAGCGCGCGCGACAGCGGCAGGGCCGGTACTTTCGCCGCCGCGTCGGCGTCGCCGCGGCTGAACGACAGAAAACTGCCCTGAACGAAAGCAAAGCGGATGGCGGCCGCCATCGTGCCCGATACCGAAGCCGATGCCCCGATCATCGGCGCAGCCGCGTGCTCGTGGGTCAGAAGATGTGCGAACGCTCCGGCGGCCGCCGTCACCGCCATAAAGAGGAAGAAGCGGAAGGGACCGAACCGGCGCGCCAGCGCGCTGCCGAAGGGCAGCAGCCACAACACGTTGAAGACGATGTGGGTGATATTGGCGTGCAGCAGCGAATAGGTGAGGAAGGTCCACACCTTGGCGCCGACACCGCCGGGAAACAGATCGAGCGGCATGGCATCGTAGCGTTTCGGGATGAAACCGAAGACGTCGATCGTCCAGTCCTCCAATTCGGCCGGAAGCAGGACCCGCAGGTGGATGACCGCGATCAGCAGCACATAGGCGGTGAGTGCGCCCGGCAAGGTCAGAATTGGCTCGCGCGCGGCCGCCTGCTGCAGTTCGGCAGGCAAGCCAGATGCAGGCAAGCCAGATGATGAATCGGGCGACGAATCCAAGGCGTTCAGAACCCATTGTGCGATCGCTGGCACCCAGATAGGCGTCTTTCGCCGCCGGGTGCAAGTGCACAAATTTGCGCGCTTGGCCGGCGTCCTCGCATGGAACGTCAGCGGCGACCAGATCTCTTGCGCAGTGGCGCTGCACCGGGCCTGGACACCGGTTCTGCAAATCTGCCGAATGCCAAAAACGAATGCCAAAAAAGAGGGAGGGCTCTGAGAAAGCCCTCCCTCGCAGGACGGTTGGCTAATCTGGTTCGCGCGGGCCAGGTCACACCCCCACCCCTCCCGCGCAAATCAAACTGTTCGACTGCCTCCTGAAGACCCTGCCGGAGGAACCAACGCCGGCCGGATCTGATACCCGTAATTCTACGTGGTTTCCTCTCCTCGCCAAGAGCATCGTTAACTTAACGTTAACGGCGCAAAGAGCCCGGCGGCGGACCTGCGCGGCATGGACGCTGCAATACTCATTGGGCACAACAGCCAAGGGAGTTGCGTTGAGCGAAAGCGGGACAGAGTTGTCCTGCTCGCGAACGCAGGACGAGTTCGAAGTATGAAGCATCCGTCGAGTCGCGAGTTTTTCGCGTATTGGGACCGCGTCCGCGGCGAGGCGCGCGCGCCAGATCGAAGCGACTTCGAGCCCGCCGCTGTGCGTCCCTTGCTCGGCGACATTTTCGTGTTGTGCTACGATGCCGACAGAGGCCATCGCTTCCGCGTGGCCGGCACCAGGGTCTGCGCCCTGCTCGGGCGCGACCTCAAGGACCAAAACTTTTCCGCGCTGTTCGCGCCGGCCTGCCGCGGCGAAATCGACGAGATCGTCGCAGCCGTGGCGGAAGAGACGCTGCCGGCCATCGCCGGTGTGACCGCGACCTCGCAAGGCGGCGAACGGAGGCATCTCGAGCTGCTGCTACTACCGTTCCACAGCCGCGCCCACGCCCCGATCAGCCTGACCGGCCTCTTGGCGCCGTTCGAAAGCAGCTCCGGGCTCGCCGGCGATCTCACGCTGACCTCGTGGCGCTACTTGCACCCGCCACAAAAGATCGTTCCGCGCCTCGTGCGCAAGCTCGCGCTGGCACGCGGGCTGATGGTGTATGAGGGCCTCGGTTAGCGCGAACGGGATGCCGCGACAAAGGCGGGTGCGGCAGCGACGTTGCTATCGCGCCCGCTTTTGTGGCGAAGATCATCCATCGGGCCTTCTTTCGCGGTGACGGCGCGATTCGGCCCTGGCCCTATTCGACCAGTTCCGGCCAGGGCACGATGGTGGATTTCACCGTCTTCATCGCCATCGCGTCCGCGACCGCGCTTCTGATACCTTCTTCGGAGAACGGATAGATCGTCTGCATCTCGAGCCAGGGATATTTGTCGCGGGTCCGATAGAGCATGTCGACACCGAGCGGCAGGTCGTTGCCGGTAAAGCCCCATGAGCCCAGCACGTTGAGGTCCTTGGTGCAGATGCGATGCCAGGAGGTCTCGATCCCTCCGGCATCGGTGAACTGCCCCATCTCGACATAGGTGCCGCCGTCGCGCAGCATTTCGATGCCCTCCGGCCCCGCGCTCGGATGGCCTGAGCAATCCATCACGAGATCCGCGCCAAAACCGCCGACGATTTCGCGCACGGCATCGATGCGCGCCGCGGGCGTCCTGATGTCCTCGATGTCGACAGTGGCTTCGGCACCGAATTTGCGGGCGAGCTTCAATCGCGGTGCCTCCGGTGCGCCGACACAGATCACCCTGCCCGCCCCCATCTCTTTCGCGGCAGCGACCGCCAGAATGCCGATCGGACCAGAACCCTGGATCACCACCGTGTCGCCCCAGGAGAATCCGCCGGCGCGCGTGGCGCGGTTGAAGGCGCGGACGCAGGAGGTGAGCGGCTCCGACAGCGCACCGAGCCGGAGCGACATGTCGTCGGGCAGCTTATAGATCTTGGTACCGGGCAGCATGTCGAGATCGACATAGACATATTCGGCCCAGCCGCCCCACAGTTGCGGCGCCTTGTCGAAGCCGAGATAGCGGCCGTAATAGACCGGCGTCAGGCACTTGTTCGCGGTGTGCGGATAATGGATGCAATAGTAGCAGCGGCCGCAGGGCATCAGCGGCGGGATCATCACTTTCGAGCCGACGGTCAGCGGCTTGCCCATGAAGTCTTCCGTGAACTCGGAGCCCGTCTCGACCAGCACGCCGCCGATTTCGTGGCCGAGCGTAAACGGCCACGGCAGAGGTTTTGGCCAATGGCCTTTCAGGATGTGCAGATCGGTGCCGCAGACCCCGCAGGCGCCGACCTTGATCAGCGCGGCCTTGTTCGGAACGGCCGGCCACGACACGTCGCGAATGACGGGCGGAGCGCCGGGTCCGGCATGGGTGCAGACGCGGATCTGTTTCATTGGTTTCCTCCAATTTTCTTGTCGTCGTTGAAAACGGCGCGGCTTACCCAAGCTTATGCGACGTATTCGGCAGCGCAAACTCTTGCTAACGCTGCATTAACCGTGCGGACGCTAGGGTCCGCTGACGCCGCGAGTGCCAGTCAGCCGCGGCGATCGGGTGGCGAGCAATGTCTTTGGCGCATAAGAAATCATCAATTCCGGCTGCCGAAGAGCGCCGCCGCTTCCAGCGGGTCAAGGTTCATCTGCTCGGGCGCTATATGCTGCCGGACCGGCGTGAATTCCCCTGCCAGGTCATCAACATGTCGCCGGGAGGGCTGGCGCTGCTGGCGCCCGGCATCGGCAATGTCGGCGACCGCGTGATCGCCTATCTCGATCACATCGGCCGGGTCGAGGGCAAGATCACCCGCATCATCGACAACGGCTTTGCAATGACGGTCGCCGCGACCGC
The DNA here is from genome assembly GCF_019244115.1 of Bradyrhizobium sp. Lineage (GTDB taxonomy): Bacteria > Pseudomonadota > Alphaproteobacteria > Rhizobiales > Xanthobacteraceae > Bradyrhizobium. The sequence goes on along the minus strand of NZ_JAFATE010000346.1, from coordinate 2,188 downwards.
ACGCAAGCGCGACAAGCTTGCCGCCCAGCTCACCTGGCTTGCGAACCGCGATATTCTCAACCTGCCGGAAGACCGCCGCCACGACCGCGTCGTGCCGCGCAACCCGATTGCCATCATCACGCTCGAGGATGGCACGCGGATGACCTGCCGTATCATCGACCTCTCGCTGTCCGGCGCCGCCGTTGCGGCCGAGCACCGGCCACCGCTGCAATCGCTGGTTCTGCTCGGCCGCGTGCAGGCACGCGTGGTGCGCAATCTCGAGGAAGGTTTTGCCATGGAATTCATCCATGAGCAGCTCGTCGAAACGCTCGAAGAGAGCGTTACCGCGCGGTAAAGCGCAACACGAGCACAACCCCAGGGTTTGTTCGCGACATGCTAACATCTCGGTCGGATGAAGATACCGCCGACCCCCGAGCCATGCTGCCTGATCATCGTTAATCCGAGCGCTCCTGGGACAAGGAAACGCCGCAACGACGGGCTTTTCCACTCTTAATCCGTAAAATTTGACTCAATTGCAGTCGTTTCAAACTTGAATCGAATACTGCTCAAATACAGCTCGAATTCTCCGCGGCTTTTACTTGTATTCGCTTCAAAACAACCTGGACAGTTTAGCGGCGGCGCAAAATCTTCGTGCGATCTGTGGTCCCAACAACAAACGGGGGCCACAATGTTCAACATCAGGGGACAGGGACTGCGATTGGCGGCCATCGCCATTCTCCTGACCGTCAACGCACCGGCACATGCCGGAGACGAGCATCCGCTCTATGCGAGCCTGGGAGACACGACACGGGCGCCGATCGGCTGGATCGATTTCTGCAACGACAATCCGACGGAGTGCGGCAACGGCGCCTCGCAGCCGCGCGACATCGTGATGTCGCAGGCGGCCTGGCGCGATCTCAACAAGGTCAACCACTGGGTGAATGAGAACGTCAAGCCGATGACCGACATGGACCATTGGGGCGTCATCGAGAAATGGTCGCTGCCGACCGACGGCTACGGCGATTGCGAAGACTACGTGCTGCTCAAGCGCAAGATGCTGATCGATGCAGGCTGGCCGCGCGAGGCGCTGCTGATCACCGTGGTGCGCGACCGCAAGGGTGAAGGCCATGCCGTGCTGACGGTCAAGAGTGACAAGGGCGAGTTCATTCTGGACAACCAGAACGAAAGCATCGTGTCCTGGACCGACACCGGATACCGCTTCGTCAAGCGGCAATCGCAGGGCGACCCGAATGTGTGGGTGTCGCTGGGCGATGGTCGTCCGGCCGTCGCGACTGCGAGCGCCAAGTAGACAGGACCAACTGATCACACGAATTGGACAACAAACGCGTTACGCGACCCGGTCACATCCCCACCCCTCCCCGTCCCAGACCGGTTCGCGCGCGGCCAGGCTTCCCCCAAAGCCTGGCCGCAACTTTTTTGTGCGCTGGAACTGTTGGATTTCCTTGATCTTTTCACATTGGTTGTGCCGCAATCGCGCAGAACAGAGCGGGAATCGCGCAAGTCTCCCCGTGGAGAATACGTGGACTTTGTTCACGCCCCGTTCTGGTCTAATCTGGCGACTATGACCGCCCTCACCCGCCGCCGCGATCCGGATGCCCGCCAAGAAGCTTGGCGGATCTTCTACGGTGACGTGCACGTCGGCACGATCGGCATACGATCTGGCAATCCTACAGGCGGCGACCAATGGTCCTGGCACTGCGGCTTCTATCCTGGTAGCAATCCCGGCGACGCCAGCGACGGCACCGCACCCAATTTCGATGTGGCGCGGGCGGCATTTGAGAGCGCCTGGTCGGTCTTTCTCTCGAAACGCACCGAAGCCGATTTTCTGGAATATCGACGGCACCGGGCATCGACCGCGTGGAAGTACGCCATGTGGGACGCCGGCTGCAAACTGCCGACACAAACCGCTGACGGCCGGGCGCGATGCTTTTGTGGCGCGGAGATCGGAATCGCTGATATGGACCAGCATATTTACGCCGCGCACATGGAGGCCAACGCCGCATGAAGTTCGTCGCCGCTCGCCCCTTCGCTGATCCCGAGGCCGCTGCCCACAAGCTCCTCAAGCTCGCCAACGCCTTCGAGCCGGTGCAGGACGGCCGGATTTACATCGAGAAGATCAACTGGCCGTTTCTCACCGAGCACAAGGGCAGCGTTACCGAGTACAGCGCCGGCCTCAAGCTCGCGATCG
>NZ_JAFATE010000338.1 GCF_019244115.1 Bradyrhizobium sp. | reverse complement strand
CGCCTCGCCAGCGCAGAATCTCCATCGCGAGCACGGGATGATTGAAACCCTTCAGCACGAGGTCGTCGAGCGGTGCGGCCTCGACTTGCGCCCCGACCATGCCGTAGACGCGCCTGGACACCACGATCTGGCCGGCCCTGGCCTCGTCGCAGAGGCGGGACGCGAGGTTGGTGACGCTGCCGATCGCGGCATATTCCAGGCGATGTTCGAAGCCGATTTGGCCGAGCGTCGCATAGCCGAGCGCGATGCCGACGCCAAATCCCAGGCTATGCCCGCGGTTGCGCCACTTTTCGCACAGAGTGCCGATCGTATCACGCATCTCGACCGCCATCTTCACCGCTCGCGCGGTGTGGTCGGCAAACTGGATCGGCGCGTTGAACAGGATCATCACGCCGTCGCCGGCGTATCGGTCGAGCGTGCCCTCATAGCGGAAGATCAGCTCGCCGAGCGCCGTGTGATATTCGCGCAGCACGTTCATCGCCTCTTCCGGCTCGGTCATCTCGGTAAAGGCGGTAAAGCCGCGCAGGTCACAAAACACCACCGTCACCTCGCGGCGGTGGCTGTCGAGCAGCGCATCTTGGCCGTCGGAGGAGGCGATCAGCTGCGCCACCTGCGGGGCGAGGAAGCGCTCCAGCTTGCGGATTCGCTCGATCTCGCCGAGCTGCTTTGCGACCCGCTGCTCCAGCGAGCGGTTCCAGTTTTTGAGCTGCTCGGTTTGCTCCTGCAATTGCGCCGCCTGCTGCTGCACGGTTTCGTGCGCAGCGGCAAGCTCGCGGCCCTTGTGATCGACTTCGGAGAAGAGCCGCGCATTGCGCATCGCGAGCACCGCCTGGTTCGCAAAGGTGCGCATCAGCCCGATCAGGTTATGCGGGAAATCGCCGGCCGCGCGCCGCAGCACGACGAGAGCGCCGAGCGTACCCTGCTGATCGACCAGTGGCACCACAAGCATCGCATGGAAGCCGGCAACCACAACATCGCGCAACGGGTCATCATCGGCGTGCGTGAGGTCGGGGATAGCAATCGGCTCGCCGCTCGTCGCGGCCTGCTTCAAAATGCTCGCGCCGTCATCGATCGACAGATGCCCGCGCTCGCCCGCGGGGTCGATGCCTTCATTTGTTCCTTGGGCCTCCATCAGATTGAACCGATGGGTTGCGGCTTCGTAGCCATAGATCAGCACCGCGTCGGCTTGCGTGATCTCCAGGGCGCGCGCGGCGACCGTCGGCAGCACGGCATCGAGATCGAGCGAGGAGGCGACCGCGCGGCCGACCTCCTCCAGCACCTTCAGCTCGTTGATCGACTGGGCAAGGTCGCGCGTGCGCTCCAAAACCTTCGATTCGAGACCGGCATAGGTCTCCTGAAGCCGGCCGGCCATGCTGTTGAACTGCCCGGCCAGTTCTTCCAGCTCGTCGTGGGTGTGCACGTCGATGCGGTGGGCGAAATCGCCCGCGCCGAGCCGCCGCGCGCCAGCCTGCAGCGCCGTGATCGGCACCAGCATGCGCCGCGCCAAAATCGTGCCGGCGAGGATCGCGACCAACAGCCCGAGCCCGATCAAGAGGGCGCCACGCAACAGCTGGTCGCGGATCGGTGCCAGCGCCTGCGCGGTCGGCTGTTCGAAGACCACGATCCAGCCGAGTCTTGGCACCGTCGCAGCCGCGGTCAGCACCGCATGGCCGTCGGCGTCGGTGCCGGAACTGACCGGCTTGCCATCCGGCGTGAGCAGCGCGGCGACCTGGGGCAGGGCGGCCAGGTCTTTTGCGACCTCCGGCCCGCGCGCCGAACTCGCCAGCACCCTGCCTCTGGGGTCGACCAGATAGGCGGAGGCGATCCTGCCGACCTGGGCCTCGGACAGGAAATCGCCGAGGAAACGCAGGTCGATGTCGGCCACGGTGACCCCGGCCTTGAAACCGGAATGCGCCACCGAGATCGACATGGCCGGCCGGGTGCCGTCGAAGGTGGCCGGTGCAAAGCTGACGCCGCGCGCCTCCGTCTCGGTGAAGCGGACGTCGCGCGCAAAATCCGCGCCGGCGCCGGCGACGACCTGGGTGCGCGACAGCCGCAGCACCTCGCGGCCCTCGCCGCTGAGCTGGATGAGCTGGATCAGTGCGGGCACCTGCGCCAGGAGCTGGCTGTAGTCGGCGCGGCGCTGCAGCTCGTCCTTCACCCCCGCCCTGGTGACCCAGCTGATCTGGCGCTCGAGTTCGGCGACAGCCTCCTCGATGCGTTTGGCGGTGGCCTCGGCCTTGTCCGCCATGGCGTCGGTCAGCGCCGTTCTGGTGGCGCGGTAGTTGATCCAGGTTTCGGTCAAGCCATTGACCGCGAGCACGAATATGACGAGGCCGACCAGCGCGATGACGTATTTGGCGAACAGGCCCTGACGGAGGAAACCGATCCTGTCCTTGCTCACGCTCATCAAGACCCTCGCGCGGCAATCGCGCAAATCGAGTGCTGGCTCATGCATGAGACGCGCCGGCGCCGCGGCGGCCGGCCGGGCTCGGCTCACCGAGACTGCCCGCTCCAAGCCTGTCTAGCACAGATTGGCGGAGGCGATTGTGAGTCCGCAGGGCGTGGTGAACGGCGGCGCCTAAACGCCACATCGATGTCGGGGTACCCCCCTCCCCGACCCTGCCCCGCAAGGGGGGAGGGAGCGACAGACCTGCGCAAGTGGTCCAAGCTCTGTGCTGCCAAGTGTGCCGCTCTCTCGCTCCCCTCCCCTTGCGGGGAGGGGTCGGGGTGGGGGTATGACCAGGTCGGATGGTGGTTGGCTGGTTCTACCGGCCGAACAGCTGCTTCAGGACGTCGTTCATGGGCTGGCTGTCGTGATGATCCTGACGATTGTCCTGCCCGGTCGGGGGCGGATCGGTCTGCGCCGGCGGCGCGTTCGCCTGCGGTGGAGTGGAATTCGGAATGTTGCGGCTGTGCCCGCCGCCTGTTCCTTGCAAACCCTGCTGGATCAGGTTGCCGATGGCCTCGCCCAGCGAGCCGCCAGGCGGGCTGGTCGCCCCGCTGTTCCCCGTTCCACCGCCGGACTGGCCTCCGGCGAGGCCGCCCAGACTGTTGATCAGCCCATCGAGATTTCCGCCGTTTTGCCCGAACAGCCCCTTGCCCATCTCCTTGAGCCTGGCATAGGCGGCGTCGGGATTGTCCAGAATGCCGGCCATATCCGGATAGATACGCGGGCTATTCCAGGGCCCGTCGATCGTGACGGGAAGGCCGAGCCCGATCGGCTCGGAGCTGCGGCCCTGGCCCTCGGTCGTCATCACGAGCTTCGGCTCGACCCGCAAGGCGAGCTGTTTGTTGCCGATGTCGACCATGCCGCCGCCGGTGACGCGCACCAGCGGACCCACGAGGTTCAGGTCGGACGTGGTGGCTTGGCCGCGGTCGATCCGAAACGAGGCCGAGAGCTGGGTCAGGTCGGTCTGCTCGTCTTTCGTTTCCTGCCAGCCCGAGAGCGGACTTGTGGTCAGCGAGCGGATCATGCGGGCGACGTTGAGGCCGCGAATGGCGCCGTCCTGGAAATTGACGAAGGCGGTGCCATTGAGGTTGGCCATCACGGCGTGCTGACTCGCGCCCGACGAGCGGCCGCCGATCTTGGCCTGCAATTTGCCGTCGAGCTTGTCGAAGCCGGCAAGGTTTTGCAGCAGCGGCAGCGCGCGCACGCCGGCAAGGTCGCAATGCATGGCATAGGTCGGATTGGGCGTGGTCGCATCGACGATCATCTCGCCATTGGCCTCGCCGCCATAGGCGCCGAGTTTGGCGACGGAGACCTTCAAAATGCCGCCCGCGAGCGTTGCCTCGGTCTGCGCCGTATCGAAACGGGCACCGGCGAGATTGATCTCGGCGGCCGAGATTCGCACCTGCGCGTCGACATAATTCAGGCCGGTGAGATTGAACGGCGCGTTGCTCCAGGGCTGCCCGGCCTGCTCGGTCGCGGCGCTCGGCGGCGCCACGCCCAGCCGCTGAAAATCGAGATCGAGCTTCACCAGCGGCTTGCTCGCGACATCGACCGACGCCCAGCCGTTGAAGGCGCCGCCGTCGAGCGTGCCGCTGATGCCGTTGATCATGACGACCGACCCGCTCTGACGCAGCTCGGCCTTGGCGGCGAGCGGCGTCTGCAAGGTGCCGGGGACATCGAGCGTGAGCTCGACGGGAATGTTTTGATGCGCGATGCCGCCTTCCGGTGCGGTCGCCTTGAGGGTGAATTTGAGCGGCGTGTCGCCGGCGCGGGCACGGCCGCCCAGATCGATCGCACGATCGGCCCCGATCAGGGCATCCGCATTGATATCGTCGATGCGGTTCTCTATCCGGTCGTGCGGATTGGACATGACCACCGCGCCGTCGCTGATGATGACGCGCTTGATGGTGATCGCGCTTGCGAAGTTGTCAGGCGGCGGCGCGGCCCTGGCGGCCGTCGCCGGCAGCCGGTCGCGGAGCAGGGGGACGCGGAGCTCCGGTCTGGTGACCACGAGGGTGCTGATTTCGGGATGGCCCGACCAGACGCTCGCAAGTGTCATGTCCGCGGCAATGCCGCCGATGGTGAGACGGACGGCGTTATCGCGATCCCGGCCATCCTTCACCGCGACGTCGGTGAGGGTGATGTTCAGCCTGGGCCACAGGCTGATTTTGGTCGTTCCCACGATCGTCAGCCGGTAGCCGGTGTCGCGCTCCACCCGATCCTGGATCGTGGAGGTCAGAGAGCTGGAGGGAATCCCGACCGTCAGCGCCAGCGCGAGGATCACGATGACGACGCCAAGGGCGGCGCCCGCGAGTTTCAGTGCCTTCATGTCGCTATTCCAATCCGAAACGGGTCGCGCGCTCGCAAACCTCTGCAGATCAGTTTCGGCTCAATCCCGGTTCGTTCGGTGGGTTCCGGACCAGTCTATCGCGCCGGCGGAGACCACTCAAAAGGGCCCCGAAACTAATCGGCGGCGCTGTAAATTTATGTGACTTATGGCACACTTCGGGAGCGTGGTCGGCTGACGATAGCGATTTCAGACGGGTATTGCGATGAGCAGGCAGGCCGAATTTGCGGTCATTTTGAAAATGAACCCGATGTTCGCCGATCTCGGCGCCGAGGAGCTGCAGCGGATCTCCAATCTCTGCCACACCCAGCATCTGGCGGGCGGCGAGGTGCTGTTCCAGAAGGGCGACCCCGGCGATGCGCTGTTCGGGGTGCGGCGGGGGCAGATCAGGATCGAGACCGGCGCCTCCGACGGCAACCGGCTGACCCTGAATTTCATGGGGCCCGGCGATCTGTTTGGCGAGGTCGCCGTGCTCGACGGCCAGAGCCGCACGGCGGATGCGACCGCGGGCGAGGCCACCGAACTGTTCGTGCTGCGGCGGGAGGATTTTCTCAGCCATCTGGAGCGCGAGCCAAAAGTCGCGATCAAGATCATCCAGCTGCTCTGCCAGCGCATCCGCTGGCAGAGCGAGCGGATGGAGGAATCCATGCTGCAGCCGTTGCCGATAAGGCTCGCGCGCCGGCTCTGCGCGCTCGCCGATGATTTTGGCGCCGAGGTGCATATTTCGCAGGAACAGCTCGGAATCTTCGTTGGAGCCGCCCGCGAAAGCGTCAACCGCCAACTGCAACAATGGCGCAAAGAGGGCATTCTCGATCTGCAGCGCGGCCGCATCCTGCTGCAGAACATGAGCCGGCTGGCCGCAATCGCGCGCAACGACTAGGGCAGGCCGGGCGGCGCGAGCGGGGATTTTGGGCCGGCTTTTCGCCCCCTTTGGTGGGGCACCGCCGCGTGCCTCTCGTGAGGCGCGGTTTTCTAAATTCCGATTTATCGTCGCCAATTATGTGGCCGCGCCGCCCAACATGATCTCAATCGGGACATCAATCTTCAATGTTTGGGACATGAACCATTTTTAATGATCGTTACGTTCGGAAACAAACCGCCTCGCAACAGGACTGGTTCCAGCTCCCGCCCGCATCTTGGGCAGGGGATGACGGCTTTTGGCCCGTTGCAAGCGACAAGTATGAGTATCGATGTCTCTTGCGTACCCGATTCCGGCCACCGTCCGCGCCCCGTTCTCGCTGGCGCGCTGGCGCCGTCCACTCCTCACCTGGTTCGACGGCATCGAGGAAGGCTGGGCGGTTCCGCTGCTGCTGATCGCCTTCGTCGCGGTCTGGTCGGTCTATTTCGTGATCGCCTATGCGGACGGCGACCTGCACCCGGATGTGCTGGAAACCTGGACGCTCGGCCGCAATCTCGCGTGGGGCTACGCCAAACATCCGCCGCTGATGGGCTGGGCCGCGCGGGCCTGGACGGAAATCTTTCCGCTGACCAACTGGTCGTTCCAGCTTTTGGCGATGACCAACGCCGCGCTCGCCTTGTGGTGCGTCGACCTGATCGCGCGGCGCTTCGTGCGTGGCGACAAGCGCGCCGTCGTGCTGCTGCTGTTGATGCTGCTGCCGGTCTACCAGTTCCATGCCGAGCGCTTCAACGCCAACGCCGTGCTGCTGCCGACCTGGCCGCTTGCGACCTATTGCTTCCTGCGCTCGTTCGAAACCCTCGACATGCGATGGGCCGTCGCCGCCGGCGCGACCGCCGCGCTCGCGATGCTCGGCAAGTATTTTTCCGTGTTCCTGCTGGGGGGCTTCGCCCTTGCCGCGATCTGTCACCCGCAGCGGCGCGCCTACTTTGCCTCCTTGACGCCTTACGTATCCGTCGTAACGGGCCTCGTCGCGCTCGCGCCTCACATTTATTGGCTTGCCACGACCGGTGCCCAGCCCTGCGTCGATGCATGGGTACGGCATGCCGGCAAGGCGCTCGGCCCGTCGGTGATCGACGCCGCGCTGTTCGCGCTTGCCGCCGTGCTGATGCTTGCGGTGCCTGCGGCGATCTGGGCGCGGATGGCCAAACAGCGCGCCGTAACTGTCGTGCAGCAGTTTGCCACGATGGAGCCTGGCCTCCGGCTCCTATTTGTGATTGGCACCGGCACGATCGTCTTTCCGGCAATCACGGCGATCGCGCTGGGCACCGACATGCTGGCGATCTGGTCGCTGCAGGGACTGTTTCTGTTCATCATCGTGATGGTGTGCGGGGCAAGGCGTCCGATCGATCGCAAGGCCTCTGTCAATCTGGCGGCCTGGGTCGGCGGTCTCGCGCTGGTCACGGCTTTCGTGGCAGCGCCCGCACATGCGCTCTATCGCAACAGCCATCCGTTCGGCGAGGGCCGCAATTTCTATCAGCAGGCTGCGGATGAACTGACCCGCCGTTGGCACGCCGAGACCGATGCCCCGCTGCGCGTCGCCGGCGGCACCGACGACCTCGCCTTCGCGCTGGCCTTCTACAGTCCCGATCACCCGGTCTACGACATCCGCCTCGTGCACCCGATCACCGAGCGGTTGCCACTGGATGCGAGCTTCGATGACGGGTGGGCGGCGATGTGCTTTAGCGGCGACGCGTATTGCGCCGCTTCTCTTCAGAAGGTAGCTGCGCGCGCGCCCCGCTTTATCCGCTACGAGATCGTCGTCGAGTCGAGTCTTTTGGGCCAAGCCGGCGCCAGCGGTCGCTTCGTCGCTTTCCTGGTGCCTCCGACATCGAAGAAAGTCACCCCGCCTTCGTCCGGGGTCGAGGACTTCAGTGCCGTACGCCGCACCCACACCAAATGGGAGCGCAAGACATCGGGCGGCGTACCGATGGACTGACCGGTCCGTTCCGTCGGGTTGACCGCGGCCGGGCACCGAATAATCTGCCGGGAGTTGATGCTCCCGCTGGACAATGTCGAACAGATCCCATCGCAACGCCGGCCATATCGGGATGAATCGCCTGCGCAAGCAGGGACTGTTGCATTCGTCGGTGCGCGCGGCCGTGCCCTTGCTGACGGGGCGGACCTCCCATGTCGCGGCCGTCGCCGATTGCCTGGCCACGCTGCGCAGGATACCCGCGGGTTCGATCCAGCTCGTGATCTGCGATCCGCCCTACAACATCAACGTTGCGGTCTGGGACGATCTCGACCATTACGTCGATTGGGCGGGCCAGTGGATGGCCGAGGTCGAGCGCGTGCTCTCGCCCGCAGGCAATTTCGTGCTGTTCGGCGGCCTGCAATATCAGGGCGAAGCGGGCAGCGGCGATCTCTTGAGCCTGATGAGCTGGATGCGCCGGCACAGCTCGATGCGGCTCGCCAATCTGATCATCTGGAATTATCCGAACGGCATGAGCGCGCAGCGCTTCTTCGCCAACCGGCACGAGGAGATCGCCTGGTTCGCGCGCACGCCAAAATACTATTTCGATCTCGATGCGGTGCGCACCCGCCTGGAGCCTGAGCGGCTCGCGGCCTACAAGCGCGACAAGCGCCTCAATCCCGACAATCTCGACAAGGGCATCAATCCGACCAATGTTTGGCGCATCCCGCGGCTCAACGGCAATGCCAAGGAGCGCGTCGGCCATCCGACACAGAAGCCGAAGGCGCTGATCGCGCGCATCGTGCGCGCGCTGTCTTATCCGGGATCGACGGTGCTCGATTTCTTTGCCGGCAGCGGCGTCACTACGCGCGTCGCGATCGAGACCGGCCGGCACTCGATCTCGACGGACGCTGACGAAACATTCCTGACCTATGTCGGGCGGCAGCTTGAGCAGATTGGCCACAGAGAGGATTACGTGCTGATCGAGGATCAACACTGGCTGGACCATCCGGTGCTTCGGGCGCGAGCGGACCCGGACAAATAAGCCGAAGGCAATCCCCGCTTCGCAGCTGTGCAATTCATCACCCTGCCTCCTGGCTGGCCTTGCCCGAGCGGCCGAACCGGTCCTATCGTACCCCGCCGGGTTCTTGAGGAATTGCACAATGACGACGGCTTTGATGGAGACGCGCGGGTCGGCGGCCTCGACGCGCTGGGTTCAGCTTGGGCTCGGGCTGATCGCCATGATGTCGATCTCCAGCCCGCAATATGTCTGGACGCTGTTCACAAAACCATTTCAGGATGCGCTCGGCGCCACGCTTCCGGCGATTCAGGTCACCTTCACGATTTTGATCGTGCTGCAAACCTGGTTGTCGCCGGCACAGGGTTATCTGATCGATCGGTTCGGTCCGCGGCTCCTCATTGCCGTGGGATGTCTGTTGTCGGGCCTCGGGTGGATTACGTCCGCTCATGTGAGCAGCCTGATCGGTCTCTATCTCACTTACGGCCTGCTCTGCGGCATCGGAACCGGCATCGTCTATATCGGCATCATCGGCCTCATGGTCCGCTGGTTTCCGGACCG
>NZ_JAFATE010000286.1 GCF_019244115.1 Bradyrhizobium sp. | reverse complement strand
TCTGAAATCAGCCTTTGACTGCGCCAGCTGTCAGACCGGCGATGAACCACCGCTGCGCGACGAGAAAGAGTGCGACGATGGGTATCGATGAGACGATTGCGAAGGCCATGACATACGACCAGGTGATCCCAATGGTGTCGAAGACCTGGTTCACCAGCGCGACCTGAAGCGTGCGGCGGGAGAGGTTGGGCGCGAAGGCCGCAACCGTGATGTAGTCATTCCAGGTTGTAATCACACCGAGAACCGCGGCCGCCGCAATGCCTGGCTTGATCAGCGGCAAAATGAGCCGGGTAAAGGTCTGCCAGCGCGTGGCACCGTCAACCTGGGTAGCCTCGTCGAGCCCGACCGGCACCGCATTCACAAAGTTTTGCATGAACCAAATCGTCTGCGGCACCAGTCGGGCGGCCTGAAGGACGATGATCGCGACGGGGTTGTTCAGACAGCCGATTGCGTCGAGGACAAAATATGTCGGTGTCAGCAGCGCGACGCCGGGAATCATGGACGTCGCCAATATGAGAAGCATGACGGCGCGCTTGGCCGGGAACGTCATCCTTGATGCGGCATAACCGGCGGGCACTGAGACGGCCAGCGTCAGCGCGATCGAAGCGATTGCGTAAAGGTCGGAGTTGAAAAGCTCAACGGAGAAATTCTGCTCGCGGAAGACGGCCACATAGCTGGCAAGCGTCGCAGGCGACGGCAACAAGGAGGGCGGAAATGTGATGACGTTCGCCTCGGTCTTGAGCGACGTCACCAGCGCCCATGCTATGGGGCCGACAACGACTAGCGTCAGAGCGGTTATGGTCAGGCGTGAGATTAGGCGTTCGGCCGGTGTCGTGCGCATGACCGCATTACCCTGAAACACGGCCTGTCAGCCGGAGGTAGGCGAGGCCGAGCAGCAGATTTACGATGAGGACGACGATCGAGATCACCGCCGATGGAGAGATGTCAATCGACCTGAAGGCATCGACAAAGACCTCGAAGCTCCACGTGCTGGTCGTTCCAAGCGGCCCGCCGCCCGTCAAAACCAGAATGAGCGTAATGAGCGTGAGATACATGATGCTCAGGGCCAGCGCGGTGCTGCCGAGCGTGGTATCTATATGCGGCCAGACCACGTGACGCAGGCGAGACCAGAATCCGCCGCCGTCGATCTCGATAGCCTCATAGAGCTCGCCCGGAACGCCTTGTAGGGCGGCGCTCATCATTACCATGACGTAAGGGAACGACCACCAGGCCGTGACCACGATCAGCAACAATAGTGCGACGCCTGGATCGCCCAGCATCAGGCCGGGTGTGAGCCCAACGGATTTCATCCCGTAGCTGATGGGTCCGTAGGACGGATTCAGCAGCCATAGCCAAAAGCAGCCAACGACCGCCATGGACAGTGTCCAAGGCAGCAGCAGCAGCACTCGCAAGGACGAGGCGCCGCGCTTCATCGTTTGCAGCGCAAGGGCGCAGAACAGCCCGAGCGGCAACACGATAGCGAGAGACCCTGTCAGATAGACGAGGGAGTTGAAGGTGAGGTCCCAAAATGGTGTGGAGGTCAGCACAGAAGCGTAATTGCCGAGACCGGCCCAGCCGATGACGTCGTAGTAACGCGTGCGGCTGAGACTCAGCCAAATTACTACGGCTGTCGGATAGAGAGTCACAGCGAGAAGCAGGAGCACCGCAGGGCCGAACCAAATTACCGGCGTGGCCCAATTCCGGCCAATCCCTGCTGTGTTCGCCTTGTTAGGAGGTTTCATGCTTCTCACCACGAAACAGAACGATGTTCTATCGCGTTGATCCCAGAAAAGTCAAATCTGGTCAGCGCTGAGTGAACGCTGGAAGCCTCTCGCCCTTGACAGAGGGTCCGTCCGATAGCCAAATAGAACTATGTTCTGATGAAGGTCAAAAATGCCTTTGGGTGATTTTGTCGACCGGGTGATGGACATCATCGAGCTCCTTGCCGACGAGCCCAATGGTTTGCCGGTGAGCGACATCGCACGTCGCCTCGATATCCCCAAAAGCGCCGCACATCGTCTGCTTTCCTCTTTGGTCAATCGTGGCTTCGCGCTGCAGGACGATACTAGCCAACGCTATCGGCTGAGCGTGAAGCTCGCCGCAGTCGGCTTTCGTATTCTTGCGGTGGCCGGCACCTCCGACATCTGCCAGCCGTCATTGGATAGG
>NZ_JAFATE010000272.1 GCF_019244115.1 Bradyrhizobium sp. | reverse complement strand
ACGATCACGGATGGCGCCACATCGAGCTGCCGCGCGGCCGCCGAAAAGCTGCCGGCGCGGGCCGTCGCCAGAAACGCCTTGATGTTCAGCAGCGTGTCCAAATGTCTTTCTCGCTTCGAGAAAAGCAATCATGCCATATCGGCCTTTCTGGGCAAGCAGGCCTCTGCTGCATTGCGATATGCCCAGTCTGGGGCTTTTTGACGCGCCGACGCGGCATCAACCTCATTTGCTTTTCTCAATCCGAGAAAGATGTCTTCTCATCCTCCGGCTTTCTCGTCCGGGATCCGCGGACTAACTCTGTCTGGCCACACAAGGATCGATCGAGCGGCGCCAAAGCTTCCCGGTCGCGGCGATCGCAGGCTTTCGACCGGCGAGGAATGTCGATGGAAGGACTTTGCAATGACCGGCGCTAACGGTGTTTCCGTTGGTACACACATTGTGCGACGAACCACGCAGGGTCCGCTCCGCAGGGTCGAGGCCGACATCTGCGTGGTCGGTGCGGGGATCGCCGGCGTCTCGGCGGCGATCGAAGCCGCGCGGCTCGGCCGCAAGGTCGTGCTGGTCGACAGCCTTCCTGCACTGGGTGGCCAAGCCGTCAATTCGATCATTGGGACCTTTTGCGGCCTGTTCTCCAACGGGACGCACGGCTATCAGTTCACCCGCGGTATCGCCGACGATATCCTGGACACGCTCGGCAAGAACAGCGACCAGCTTCATTATCGCAATGGTCCGCTGACGACGGTCGTCTATTACGACGAGATCGCGCTGGGCCGCTGGATCGACCGCGCCGTCCAGGAGGAGGGGATTACGCCCATCGTCGGCGCCGTGCTCCGCGAAGTCCGCGTTGACGGCCGCCGCATCCAGTCCCTGGGCCTCGCCACCCGCTACGGCGATGTCGAGGTCGCGGCGACTGGCTTCGTCGATGCCTCAGGCGATGCGGCGCTGGTCTGGCAGGCGGGCTTTGCCTGCCGGGAGCCGGCCAACGGCCCGGTGTTCGGCACGCAGATGGTGATCCTGGAAAACATCGATGAGGCGAAGCAGCCGAGCCGCGAGGAGATCGGCGGGCGGATGAAGCAGAAGGGCGACGCCTATGGGCTGGTCCGCCGCGAGGGCCTCGCCTTCATCATTCCGGGCCGCGGTGTGGCGGCGATGAACATGACCCATGTCGAGACGCCGCTTGATCCGATCGACGCCTCAGCTCGAGGACTGGACGGCAAGGATCAGGCCGATCGCGCCGTGGCGTTTCTCCGCGCCGAATTTCCGGATTGTTTCGGCAAGGCGCGCATTCGCGCCTACGGCTTCCCTGGCATTCGCCAGACCCGCTGGATTGTCGGCCGCCAGCAGCTCACCGTGGATGATGTGCGGGCCGGCACAAAATTTCCTGACGCGGTCGCCCGCACGGCCTGGCCGATCGAACTGCATGACCATGGCACGGGGCATGTCTGGCAGACCTTTGACGAGGACCACGTGCACTACGTGCCGCTCGGCAGCCTGGTGCCGGCGGAGGCCGACAATGTCGTCGCCGCCGGGCGCTGCATCGACGCCGATAACGCCGCGCTCTCCAGCGTGCGCGTGATGGGCCCGTGCATTGCGATGGGCGCAGCCGCCGCCAAGGCACTCGATCTCGCCGGCACCGGCAGCGTGCACCAGATCGATATCGCCGCGCTCGCGATGCGCGTGCGTGACAATGTGGAGACCAGGCACATGAGATGGCCAAGCCGCGCCGGCTGACACGCGGACATACGAGATCCGGCGGGGAGGATGCCGATGAAACTGACCGATCAGGAGAAGTCGATGCTTCAGGGCGAACAGGGGCGGGCGAAGGCACGCGCGATGGATCTGCTCGTGCGCTATGGCGAGGCGCTCGGCGCCGAGCGGCTGGTCGAGACCAACAATGTCGCGGGTGCCTTCAACGCCTCGACGCCATCGGTGCGCGAGCTCGCCAAAAAGGGCTTTGATGCGGTTTATTCGGAGCTCAATCTCGACAGTCCGGAGATTGTCGAGGTGCCGCACATGGTGGCCAACACCTGTCAGCTGATCACGGGTATCGATAATGAACGCTGGCGCATCCAGGGGATTTCGGAGGATCTCGCCGACCAGCAGAAGCAGGCGGAGGCCTATTTCGGCCGCCGCGGTATCAACATGTTCGCGACCTGCACGCCGTATCAGGTCGGCAATGTGCCGGTGAAGGGCGAGCATTGCGCGTGGATGGAATCCTCCGCCGTGGTCTATTGCAATTCGGTGCTCGGCGCCCGCACCAACACCGAAGGCAAGGAGAGCACCGGCGCCGCGGCGCTCACGGGACGAATTCCCTATTGGGGCTATCACGTCACGGAGAACCGCCGCGGCACGCATCTCGTCGAGGTCGAGCTCGACGTCGACGACATCATGGACTGGGGCCTGCTCGGATACTATCTCGGCGAAATCGTCGATGACGAGATCCCGGTGCTGACGGGACGCTGTCATCAGCCCAGCCTCATCAAGCTGAAGCATTTTGGCGCTGCCGCCGCATCCTCGGGCGGCGTCGAGATGTATCACATCCCCGAGGTGACGCCGGAGGCGCGCTCGATCGAGGAGGCGTTCGGTGGCAACGCCATCAAGGACACCTTGCAATATGGTGCGGCGGAGCGGCGCATCGCCTACGAGAATCTCAATTGCGCGACCGACCGCAAGGTCGATTTCGTCATGCTCGGTTGCCCGCACAACTCGATCGACCAGGTGTCGCTGATTGCCTCGCTGCTGGAAGGGCGGAAGATCAGCCTCAACACCCAGCTCTGGGTGCATACGCCGCGCGCTCTGCGCGAGGTGGCGGATCGCAACGGCTACACGAGCATCATCGGCGAGGCCGGCGGCGTGGTCATGAGCGATACCTGCCCGGCGATCTCCCGCCATATGCCGAGGGGGACGAAGGTCGTGGCGACCGACTCGGCGAAACAGGCGCATTATCTGCCGGCGATCACGGGCGTGTCTGCCTGGTTCGGTTCGGTCAGGGACTGCATCGAGGCCGCGCTGACCGGCCGGTGGAATGGAGGCCTGGCATGAGCGCGGATAGAGTCGGTCACGCTGATGGTGCAACGAAGATCGTGTTGCGCGGGCGAAAAGTGGTTGGCGGCTGTGCCGAGGGCGAGGCGATCGTGACCCAGGATACGATTTCGGGCTGGGGCGGCATCAATGAGCGCGACGGCACCATCATCGAACGCCGCCACGAACTGCGCGGCCGAAGCTTTAAGGACAAGATTCTGGTCTTTCCCGGCGCCAAGGGGTCGTCGGGCTGGTCCGCCTATTTCCACATGACCCGCCTGAACGGCGTCGCGCCGCGCGCGATGATTTTCAACAAGATGACGACCAAAATCGCGCTCGGCGCCGTGGTCACCCGCGCCCCGGCCATAACCGATCTGGATCGGGATCCGCTGCTCGTGATCGAAACCGGCGATTGGGTGAAGGTCGACGCCGACAACGGCGTCGTCGAGATTTTCAAGCGGCCCCGCGAAGCGCCGGTCTGAGGCTTCCGAGTTTCGAGGAGCGACAAGACGATGCAGATGGGGGCAAGCAAGTGACGGTGAACGTCACCGAGACAATCGAAAACGCGCGCTTCGGAGGTTTTCAGGTCCGGATCCTCGTCATGTGCGGGATCATGATCTTTTTCGACGGCTACGATCTCCTGTCGATCAGCTTCACCGCGCCGGAATTCATCAAGCTGTTGGCCATCGATCGATCCCAGATTGGTCCCGTGTTTTCGGCCGGGCTGTTCGGGCTCACGCTGGGCGCGCTGACGTTCGGATTGATGGGCGACCGGCTCGGCCCGAGCCGCACCTTCTTGTTCTGCTGCATCACCTTTGGCGTCTTCTCGCTGCTGACACCCTTCGCCCGGACGCTGAATGCCCTGTTTGCGGTCCGGTTTCTCGCAGGCCTTGCGCTCGGTGGCGCCTCGCCGATCTCGATCGCGATCGCCAGCAACTATTGCCCGAGGCGGATTCGGACGACGGTCGTCATGATCATGTATATCAGCCTCGCGCTCGGTCAGATTGCCGCCGGCTATACTTACGGGTTTCTGGCAACGTTCGGCTGGCAGACCGTATTCTATGTCGGCGGCGTTCTGCCGATCCTGCTGGCGCCGCTGTTCTATCTTTGGCTCCCCGAACCGGTCGAATACATGGTGCTGAGCGGGGTATCGCGACAAAGGATCGCCGCCGTGATGTCGCGCATCGAGCCAGGCGTCTCGTTCGATGCCGGAAGCGATTTCGCGATCTCGCCGCAGGACAGGCCGGGCTTTCAGCTCTATCAGCTGTTTCAGGACAAGCGGGCCTTCCTGACGAGCCTGCTGTGGATCGTGTTCTTCACCTCGATCATGGCGATCTATTTCTACAACAACTGGATTCCGACGCTGCTCAGCGGATCGGGGCTCTCCCAGGCCGAGATCGTCGCGATCACCACGGCGCTGCCGCTCGGCGGCATTGCGGGAACCTTGCTGATTTCTCCGGTCCTGATCAAGCTCGGCGCATTTCGCACCGTGGCGCTCGGCTATCTCTGCGCGGCAGCCGCGATGATCGTTTTGTCGGGCGCAGGTGTCTCCTTTGGCGCGCTCGCATCGTGCATCTTCGCGGTCGGTTTCTTCCTGATCGGCACGCAATCCGCACTGAATGCGTCGTCCGCCCTGATCTATCCACCCAGCCTGCGTTCGACCGGCGTAGGATGGGGGTTTGGAATCGGCCGCATCGGCTCGATCATCTCGCCAAGTCTCGCGGGCATTCTCGTCGCCATGCATTGGCAGCCCGCGCGCTTGTTCCTTGTTGCAGCCATCCCGACGCTCGCTGCAAGCGCTGCAGCCTATGTTCTGATGCGGGCGTTCGCCGCAGCACACCGCCTGCGGTCAAACGAGGTCATGGCAGCGATGCATGACGCTGACAATCTGGTGAGCCAGCAACAATGAACAGGAAGCTGCGCAGCAACAGCGAATACGGCAACACGAGGTGGGCGACGCGCCGCGCACTTTGGCGCGCCCTGGGACTGACCGATGATGACATGGCCAAGCCGAAGATCGCGATCGTCAACAGCTCATCGGATCTCGCGATCTGCTATTCGCATCTGGACGGCATCGCCGCACGCATGAAGCAGGCGGTCCGTGCCGCCGGCGGAGTCGCGTTCGAGGTACGCACCTGCGCGCCCAGCGATTTCGTGACCAGCTGGGGTCACAAGGGCGGTTACATTCTCTCCGCGCGCGACCTCATCACCAACGACATCGAGGTGCAGGTCGAGGGTGCGCTGCTCGACGGGATGATCTGCCTTGCCTCCTGCGACAAGACGCCGCCAGGCCAGTTGATGGCCGCGGGACGTCTCAACATCCCGACCCTGATCTTCTGCTGCGGCTATCAGCCCAGCGGGACGCATCGGGGGCAGGTCTGCGACATCGAGGATGTGTTTGCGACCGCCGGCGGGCTTGCGTTTGGCAAGGTCTCGACCGATGAGATCAAGGCCATGGGCGATGTCGCGATCCGCGGGCCCGGGGTCTGCGCCGGCATGGGCACGGCCAATACCATGCACGCCGCCTGCGAGGCGCTCGGGATGTCGCTTCCCGGCAGCACGCCGATCCTCGCCAACAGTGCGCGCATGTGGGAGTTCGTCGACAGGGCCGGCGCACGCATCGTCGAGATGGTGGACGAGGATCTCAGGCCACGCGACATCCTGACCGCTGAAGCGTTCGAGAACGCCGTGATGGTGATGCTCAGCATCTCGGGTTCGATCAATTCGGCCAAGCATCTTGCGGCCGTCGCACGCGAGGCCGAGTGCGACGTCGACGTCTACCGACTTTATGAGAAATATGGCGACGTGATCCCGCTTCTGACCGCGGTCCGGCCGAACGGCGATCGGACGACCGAGGAGTTCGAGGCTGCGGGCGGCACGCGCGCTGTCATGAAACAGCTCGTGCCTTTCCTGCGCGGCCATGCCCGCACGGTGACGGGTCGCACGCTCGGCGAAAACCTTGCCGGTTTGAGGGTCGCGGACGAGGAGGTCATTCGCCCCGCGTCGCGCCCGCTCGGCACGCAGCCGACCATCGTGATGTTGCGAGGCAGCCTGTGTCCGGAGACCTGCATCGTGAAGCTCAGCGTCACCGAGCGGCGCAATTTGTCCTTCCGCGGGCCGGCGATCGTGTTCGAGACAGCGCTCGCGGCGATCGAGGGCATCCAGCGCGGCGTGGTCGCGGAAGGCCAGGCGATCGTCGTGCGTGGCCTCGGACCGAGGGGCACGCCGGGCATGGGCATGGCGTCGGCCGTGGTGTTTGCCGTCCTTGG
>NZ_JAFATE010000017.1 GCF_019244115.1 Bradyrhizobium sp. | reverse complement strand
CTGTTTCTGATCCTGGCCTTCGTCAACGCCTCCGGCCTGTTCGTGCTGATGGGCGCCGAATTCCTGGCGATGATCCTGATCGTCGTCTATGTCGGCGCGGTCGCCGTGCTGTTCCTGTTCGTGATCATGATGCTCGACGTCGATTTCACCGAGCTGCGCGAGGGCTTTCTCGAATACATGCCGATCGGCCTCGTGATCGGCGGCGTGTTCCTGTTCGAACTGCTCCTGACCGTCGGGTTCTGGGTGATCAATCCCGGCACCGCCAAGCAGATCACGTCCGCGATCCCGGCCAATGTCCCCAACACCGAGGCGCTCGGCCTCGTGCTCTACACGAAATACATCCACTACTTCCAGCTCGCCGGCGTCGTGCTGCTGGTCGCCATGATCGGCGCAATCGTGCTGACGCTGCGCCACAAGGCCAACGTCAAGCGGCAGGACATCAACGTGCAGAATGCGCGCACGCCCACCATGGCTATGGCGCTCCGCAAGGTGGCGTCGGGGCAGGGCCTGTCGGATGCGGACGCGGCGGAGTGGGTGAAATGACCATCGGGCTCGGACATTACCTCGCCGTCGGCGCCATCCTGTTCACGCTCGGCATCCTCGGCATCTTCCTGAATCGCAAGAACATCATCGTCATCCTGATGTCGGTCGAGCTGATCCTGCTCGCCGTGAACATCAACCTGGTCGCGTTTTCGACCTTCCTCGGCGACATCGTCGGTCAGGTCTTTGCGCTGCTGGTGCTGACGGTCGCCGCTGCCGAGGCCGCGATCGGTCTCGCGATCCTGGTGGTCTATTTCCGCAACCGCGGTTCGATCGCGGTCGAAGACGTCAATCTGATGAAGGGCTGACCCCGTTATGGTCCAGGCAATCGTCTTTCTGCCGCTCTTGGGCGCCATTCTCGCCGGCCTGATCTCGCTCATCGGCGCCCATGCACGCTGCCCTTCCGGCGACACCGTGCAGCACAACGGCGACGTCCATGCGCATGACGCGCACGGCAGCGCGCCCATCGGCGGGGATGCCTCCGTGGTGCACGTCGCCCATCACGAGCCGATGGATCATGGCGGCCATGGCCATGACGACCACAACGCGCCCGCCGAGCCGGCGGCGTGGGGGTCGCGTCCGGCCGAACTGATCACGACGGGGCTGTTGTTCGTCGCCGCAGCGCTGTCCTGGTTCGCGCTGGTCGACATCGGCTTCCTGCATCACGATGCCCGGATAGCGCTGTTTCCCTGGATCAACTCGGGCGATCTGCAGGTGGCCTGGGCGCTGCGCGCCGACACGCTGACCGCGGTCATGCTGGTCGTCGTGACGACGGTGTCCTCGCTCGTCCATCTCTATTCGATCGGCTACATGGACGAGGATCCTTATCGGCCGCGCTTCTTCGGCTATCTCTCGCTGTTCACCTTCGCGATGCTGATGCTGGTGACCGCGGACAATCTGGTGCAGCTGTTCTTCGGCTGGGAGGGCGTCGGTCTCGCAAGCTACCTCCTGATCGGCTTCTGGTACCAGAGGCCGTCGGCCAATGCGGCAGCGATCAAGGCCTTCGTGGTCAACCGCGTCGGCGATTTCGGTTTCGCGCTCGGCATCTTCGCCGTCTTCATGATGATCGGCTCGGTCGATTTCGAGACCATTTTTGGTGCCGCCCCGGGTCTTGCCGGCAAGACCATCGACTTCCTCGGTTGGCAGGCGGATGCGATGACCCTGATCTGCGTGCTGCTGTTCATGGGCGCGATGGGCAAGTCGGCGCAGTTTTTGCTGCACACCTGGTTGCCGGACGCAATGGAAGGCCCGACCCCTGTCTCGGCGCTGATCCATGCCGCGACCATGGTGACCGCGGGCGTGTTCATGGTGGCGCGGCTGTCGCCCTTGTTCGAGCTCGCGCCGAACGCGCAGGCCGTGGTGATGTTCTTCGGCGCGACCACCGCGTTCTTTGCGGCGACCGTCGGTCTCGTGCAGAACGACATCAAGCGCATCGTCGCCTACTCGACGTGCTCCCAGCTCGGCTACATGTTCGTGGCGATGGGGGCGGGGGCCTATTCGGTCGGCATGTTCCATTTGTTCACCCACGCCTTCTTCAAGGCGCTGCTATTCTTGGGCTCAGGCTCGGTAATCTATGCGATGCACCACGAGCAGGACATCCGCATGATGGGCGGGCTTTGGCGCAGGATTCCCTACACCTTCACCGTCATGAGCATCGGCACGCTGGCACTCACCGGATTCCCGCTGTTCGCTGGCTATTTCTCCAAGGATGCGATCATCGAATCGGCCTATGCCGCGCATAATCCGTTCGCGACTTACGCCTATCTGCTGACTGTCGTGGCCGCCGGCCTGACATCGTTCTATTCCTGGCGGCTGATCTTCAAGACCTTCTTCGGCGAGCCGCACGACAAGCAGCACTACGATGACGCGCATGAAAGCCCGATGTGGATGCTGGTTCCGATCGGCGTGCTGGCAGCAGGCTCGATCCTGTCGGGCCTTCCGTTCAAGGAGATCTTCGTTGGCCCGCACGGCGTCGAGGAGTTCTTCCGCGAGTCGGTGAAGATGAACCCGCACATCCTCGAAGACATGGAGCAGATGCCGCGCCTGCTCGGCTTACTGCCGACGCTGATGATGGTGATCGGGTTCGCGATCTCCTACCTGTTCTACATCAGCAGGCCCTATCTGCCGGTCGAGCTCGCGGAGCAGCAGCCGCTGCTCTACCGCTTCCTGCTCAACAAATGGTACTTTGACGAGCTCTACGACATCATCTTCGTCCGTCCGGCGAAATGGCTGGGGTACACGCTCTGGAAGAAGGGCGACGGCTTCATCATCGACGGTTTTGGGCCGGACGGCGTCTCGGCGCGGGTGCTCGACGTCACGCGCAACGTCGTCAAGATCCAGACCGGCTATCTCTATCACTATGCCTTCGCGATGCTGATCGGGGTCGCCGGTCTCATCACCTGGTTCATGTTCGGCTTTGGAGGCCAGTAATGACAACCTGGCCCATTCTCTCGGTCGTCACCTTCCTGCCGCTGGTCGGCGCGCTGCTGGTCTATATCGTCCGCGGCGATGACGAAGCGACGCGGCGCAACTCGCGCTGGATCGCTCTGTGGACCACGCTGATCACCTTTGCGATCTCGCTGATCCTGGTGGCCCGCTTCGACCCCGCCGTCACCGATTTCCAGTTCGTCGAGAAGACGAACTGGCTCGCATCCGGCATCACCTATCACATGGGTGTCGACGGCATCTCGCTGCCCTTCGTGATCCTGACCACGGCGCTGATGCCGTTTTGCATCATCGCGAGCTGGAAATCGGTCACGGTACGGGTGCGCGAATACATGATGGCGTTTCTGGTGCTCGAAACGCTGATGGTCGGCACCTTCTCCGCGCTCGATCTCGTGCTGTTCTATCTGTTCTTCGAGGGCGGCCTGATCCCGATGTTCCTGATCATCGGGGTGTGGGGCGGGCCCCGGCGGGTCTACGCCTCGTTCAAGTTCTTTCTCTACACGCTGCTCGGCTCGGTGTTGATGCTGCTCGCCATTATGGCGCTGTATTGGAACGGCAGCACCACGGACATTCCGACCTTGATGCACACAGCGGTGCCGCGCTCGTTGCAGACCTGGGCTTGGCTCGCATTCTTCGCCTCGTTTGCCGTGAAGATGCCGATGTGGCCGGTGCACACCTGGCTTCCTGACGCCCACGTCGAGGCGCCGACCGCGGGCTCGGTGATCCTGGCCGCGATCCTGCTGAAGATGGGCGGCTACGGCTTCCTGCGCTTCTCATTGCCGATGTTCCCGCTCGCCTCGCACGACTTCACGCCGCTGATCTACACGCTTTCGGTGATCGCCATCATCTACACCTCGCTGGTGGCGCTGATGCAGGAGGACATGAAGAAGCTGATCGCCTACTCCTCGGTGGCGCATATGGGCTTCGTCACCATGGGAATTTTCGCCGGCACCATGCAGGGCGTTGCCGGCGGCGTGTTCCAGATGATCTCGCACGGCATCGTCTCCGGCGCGCTGTTCCTCTGCGTCGGCATCGTCTACGACCGCATGCACACCCGCGAGATCGCCGCCTATGGCGGCCTCGTCAACCGCATGCCGCTCTATGCGCTGGTGTTCATGGTGTTCACCATGGCGAATGTGGGGCTGCCGGGCACGAGCGGCTTCGTCGGCGAGTTCATGACGCTGATCGGCACGTTCAAGGTTGCAATCCCGACGGCCTTCTTCGCCACGCTTGGGGTGATCCTGTCGGCGGCCTATGCGCTCTGGCTCTATCGCAAGATCATCTTCGGGGCGCTGGTGAAGCCGGCACTGATGAGCATGAAGGACCTGACGTTCCGGGAATGCCTCACGCTGTTCCCGCTGGTCGCGCTCACCATCTGGTTCGGCGTCTATCCGAAGCCCGTGCTCGACATGTCGGCCGCCTCGGTGCAGCAGCTCGTCAACAACTACACCTCAGCCGTAACGGCCGTGAAAGCGGCCGCGCTGATGCAGTAACGGGATAATTCGCCATGAGCTTTGATTATCAGTTGCTGCCGGTCGTCCCCGAGCTCGTGCTCGCCGCGGGCGCCATGGTGCTGTTGATGCTAGGGGCCTATCGCGGGCAGGGCACCACGAGCCTCGTCACCGGCCTTGCGGTCGTGCTCCTCATCGTCACCGGCGTGCTCGAACTGATGCTGCCCGCGGGCAAGCTCGTGACCTTCGGCGGCAGTTTCATCGTCGATGATTTTGCGCGTTTCCTGAAGATTCTCGCCCTGATCGGCTCGGTGGCGACGCTGGTGCTGTCGTCGGAATTTTTGTCGGATCCGTCGCGGCGCATCTTTGAATATTCGATCCTGGTGCTGCTCTCGACGCTCGGCATGATGGTGCTGATCTCGGCGGGCGACCTGATCTCGCTCTATCTCGGGCTCGAGCTGATGTCGCTCGCGCTCTATGTCGTGGCCGCCAGCCACCGCGACAACGCGAAATCGACCGAAGCCGGCTTGAAGTATTTCGTGCTGGGCGCGTTGTCGTCGGGCATGCTGCTCTATGGCGCTTCGTTGATTTATGGCTTCACCGGCACGGTGAGTTTTGCCGGGATTGCAGCGGCTGCGAAAACCGGCAGCGTTGGTATCGTGTTCGGCATCGTGTTCCTGCTGGCTGGGCTCTGCTTCAAGGTGTCGGCGGTGCCGTTCCACATGTGGACGCCGGACGTGTATGAGGGCGCACCGACGCCGGTCACCGCATTTTTTGCCTCGGCGCCAAAAGTCGCGGCGCTCGCGGTGTTCACGCGCGTGACACTCACCGCATTCCCGGGCATCCTCCCGCAATGGCAGCAGATCATCGTATTCGTGTCGATCGCCTCCATGGCGCTCGGCTCGTTCGCGGCGATCGGACAGCGCAACATCAAGCGGCTGATGGCCTATTCGTCGATCGGCCACATGGGGTTTGCGCTGGTTGGGCTCGCGGCCGGAACGGTCGAGGGCGCTCAGGGCGTCCTCGTCTACATCGCGATCTATGTCGCGATGACGCTGGGCTCGTTCGCCTTCATCCTCGCCATGAAGCGCAATGGCCAGGCGATCGAGACGATCAGCGATTTCGCAGGGCTCTCGCGCACCAACCCGCTGCTTGCCTTCTTCTTCGCGATGCTGTTGTTTTCGCTTGCCGGTGTTCCGCCGCTCGCCGGTTTCTTTGCGAAATTCTACGTGTTCGTGGCGGCCATCAAGGCCGGCCTGTTCACGCTCTCGGTGATCGGCGTGCTCACCAGCGTGGTCGGCGCCTACTACTATCTCAGCATCGTCAAGGTGATGTATTTCGACGAGCCGCTGCCCCGCGTCGACCCGCTGCGGCTGGAAGTCGGCACGGTGCTGGCGCTCGGCGGCCTCTTCAACATCCTGTTCTGGATCTATCCGGGGCTCCTGGTCGGCGCTGCCAGCGCGGCCGCGAAATCGCTCTTTTAGATGCCGTTCTCGCTCGGTCCGCGCGCCATCTCCACAGGCTATCGGCTCGCGGCTTTCGACCAGATCGGTTCGACCAATGCGGAGGCGCTGGAGCGGGCGCGCGCGGGGGAGCGCGGTCCGATCTGGTTCGTGACCACGGAGCAGACCGCGGGGCGGGGGCGGCGCCAACGTCCCTGGATCGCGCCGCGCGGTAACCTCGCCAGCAGCATCCTCGAGGTGATGGATGTCGCGCCCTCCGTCGCGGCGACCCTCGGCTTCGCCGCCGGCCTTTCGCTCGAGGCCGCGCTGCGGCGGCTCAGCATGGAAGCGGCGCTGCGGTCAGGGCAGGGGACAAGCTTCTTCCTGAAGTGGCCCAACGACGTGCTGGCCGGCCAGCACAAGCTCGCCGGTATCCTGCTGGAGGCCGAGAGCGTCCCTGCCGGGCAACTCGCCGTCGTGGTCGGGATAGGCACCAATGTCGTCGCGGCGCCCGTGAGCACGCCGACGCCGGCCACGTCACTGGCTGCCCTCGGAATCAAGCTCAGTGCCGAGGAGCTGTTTCTCGCTTTGTCGGATGCCTGGGCGGAGTTTCGTGGTATCTGGGATCATGGCCGCGGCTTTGCAGATATCCGCAAGGCCTGGCTCGATCGCGCGGCCGGGCTTGGAGAGGCGGTCGCCATCAAATCGGGGCAATCAATCATTGAAGGCGTCTTCGACACCATCGACGAGCAGGGCTGCATGATCGTGCGGACGTCCGCGGGCAACAGGATGCCGGTCACGGCCGGCGACGTCTATTTCGGTTCGGCGGCCTCGGTAAGGGCGAACTGATGTCGCGGCCCGATGAACTCACCTTTGCGCCGCTCGGCGGCGTCGGCGAGATCGGCATGAACCTGTCGGTCTATGGCCTCGGCAACCGCCATCAGCGCAGCCTGCTCGCGGTCGATCTCGGCGTCTCCTTCGGCGACGAGGAGCATCTGCCGGGAATCGATTTGATCATGCCGGACATCCGCTTTCTCGAAAAGGAGCGGCAGAACCTGTTGGGCATCGTGCTGACGCACGCCCATGAGGATCATTTCGGCGCCATCATCGATCTCTGGCCAAAACTGAGATGCCCGGTCTACGCCACCAAATTCAGCGCCGCGCTGTTCGAGGCCAAATGCGAGGCCGAGCGCAACGCGCCAAAGATCCCGGTGACGGTCATCCCCTCCCGCGGCCGCGTCGATATCGGGCCGTTCAATGTCGAGTTCATCCCGGTGGCGCATTCGATTCCCGAGTCGCACGCGCTTGCGATCCACACCGAGGTCGGCACGGTGCTGCACACCGGCGATTGGAAGATCGATCCGACCCCGACCCTTGGTGCGCCGACCGATGAGCGGCGGCTGCGCGAACTCGGCGATGCCGGCGTGCTGGCGTTGATCGGCGATTCCACCAATGCGGTGCGGGAGGGGCGCTCGCCCTCCGAGGCCGAGGTCGCAAGGACCATGAGTGAACTGGTCAAGGCGGCGAAGGGACGTGTCGCGGTGACCACCTTTGCTTCCAACGTGGCGCGGATCAAGGCCGTGGCGGACGCGGCGAAAGCGGCCGACCGCGAGGTGGTGATCGTCGGACGTGCGATGGAGCGCGTGGTCCAGGTGGCGCGCGAGACCGGCTATCTCGACGGCGTGCAGAATTTCCGCTCGGCCGACTATTACGGCCATTTCCCGCCCGACAAGGTGCTGGCGCTGTGCACGGGCAGCCAGGGCGAACCGCGCGCGGCGCTGGCGCGGATCGCCAATGACGATCATCCGCAGGTCACGCTGAACCGCGGCGACTGCGTCATCTTCTCCTCACGGACCATTCCCGGCAACGAAAAGGCTGTGGGCGCCATCATCAACGGGCTGGTCGCCCAGGGCATCGAGGTGGTCACCGACCGCACCCACCTTGTCCATGTCTCCGGCCACCCCCGCCGCGACGAGCTGCGCGACATCATCGCATGGACCCGTCCACAGCTGCTGATTCCGGTCCACGGCGAGGCCCTGCATCTCTCGGAGCACGCCAAGCTTGCACGCG
>NZ_JAFATE010000147.1 GCF_019244115.1 Bradyrhizobium sp. | reverse complement strand
CTGTTCGAGTTCGGCCAGCGTATGCTCGGCGTCGTGGATGTTTTCCTCGAGGCTGTTGCGCAGGCGGCCATGGTCGCGAAACGCCTCGAGTGTCGCCGGCGGCATGGTGTTGACGGTGTCCGGCCCGATCAACTCCTCGACATAGAGCACGTCACTATAGGCCTTGTTCTTGGTCCCGGTCGAAGCCCAGAGCAGCCGCTGCGGCTTTGCGCCCTTGGCGGCGAGCTTCTCCCAGCGCGGGCCGGAAAACAGTCGTTTATAGTGCTTGTAGGCGAGCTTGGCGTTGGCGATCGCGACCTTGCCGCGCAGCGCGGCCAGCCGGACCTTCTCCATGGGATCGTTGGCCTGCGCGATCTTCTCGTCGAGCTTCTTGTCGACCACAGTGTCGATGCGGCTGACGAAGAACGAGGCGACGCTTGCGATGTGCGAGGGATCGCCGCCCTGGGCGAGGTATTTTTCGAGGCCCGCAAGATAGGCTTCGACGACCTGCAAATAGACTTTTTGCGAGAACAGCAGCGTGATGTTGATGTTGATGCCCTCGCCGATCAGGTGCTCGATCGCCGGCAGGCCCTCTTGGCTCGCCGGCACCTTGACCATCAGGTTCTTGCGCCGGACATCTTTCCAGAGCCGCTCGGCTTCGACGATCGTGCCCTTGGTATCCAGGGCGAGATAGGGTGACACTTCGAGGCTGACATAACCGTCAGCCCCGTCGAGCTGGTCGTAGACCGGACGCAGCACGTCGGCGGCGTTCTGGATGTCCTCGACAGCGAGGCGCTCGAACAATTCGGCGACCGGCAGGTCGCGTTTAGCCAACGCCTTGCCGATCGGGGCGTCATATTCGTCGGAGCTTGCGATTGCCTTTTCGAAGATCGACGGGTTCGAGGTGACACCTTTGAGGCCGTCCTTGTCGATCAGCGCCTTCAGGTCTCCCTTGGCGACGAAGCCGCGGGCCAGAAAATCCAGCCAGACAGCCTGGCCGTGCGTCTCAAGTGCTTTGACGGGGTTCATGATGACCTGCTCTGCCCGATCTGCGCCAATTGTAAAGTTCCGGGTCACCTTTCTGGCGCGCGGGCCCGGATTGTCAACACACGAAACCGACGGATTTCCACTCACTCCGAACAACGCCGCTGGTGTCGTTTTGATCCATTCTGAGGTGGGACGCGACCGGGTGTAAACGTGGAAAGGGCAGGGGAGTGCGGCTCGGGGCCGCAAACAGGGCGAGCATGGTCAGATCTCCGGTGTGGAACGTCGCAGCCGAGCATCATGAAAGAATGTTTCACCGCGCTCGCCGCTGAAACCCGAAGCCTTGTGCCGCTGCCGCCTGGCGCGACAGGTCTTCCGGGAGGTGCATTGGTCGCCGTCACGATTGGCAGCGCAAGTGGCGTGGCAGCGACAAGCTCGTTATACTGCATACGCCGCGCCAGCGGTTTCGGCGCGGCACATGTTTAATAGGTGTGACCGCCGCGCCAGCTGCGGGCAACGATTGCGACAGTGTCGGCGGAAGCGTTGTGAGTGAAGCGTCGAACGAGACCGCCGCGCCCGAGCCGCGGGAAAAATTCATTCCGCTACGAAAGTCGGACATCGTCGCCGCTCTCGTCAGCGATACCGGGCTGCCGGCCGATCAGGCACTGAGCTTTCGCCGCTTTGCGCGCATGCTGGGCGCGATCTTTCATGTCAGGTATTTTGAAGAGCTCGACCAGCTGCGCGAGGCCTATTTCTACTTCGACCCGGAGGTCAGCGCGCCGGCGACGCGTGCCGCCGGAGATGTCGAGGCGGCCTATCGAAACCTGAGCGATGAATTCGTCCGTGTCGTCACCGAAGCGAACTTCGTCGAAATCCCGCACGAGGTGATCGTCCGCGCCTTCGGCGAGCATGCGCTGGTGCGGGTGCGGATCGAGGCGCCGATCGAGGAGTTTCGCGATGTGCGCATGTTCCGGCGCGGCGACCACAAGGAGACCATCGAGATCCCCTCTTTGTTCGGGCTGCGCCGCCGCAGCCTCGAGGTCGAAGTCTATGACGATGTCGTGCTGATGGTGGCGACGAAGGTGGATGGCGAGCGGCCCAAGCCGCGCAAGCCATTCGCCAGCGCGTGGCGAGGCACGAAGGGCAAGCGCAAGAAGTTGCGCGGCGGCGCCGTGCTGTTCAAATATTTCCGTCACATCGCGCGCGGCGATCTCGAAGCGCTGTTCCCGGACGTGCGCGTGGTGATGAGCGTGTTCGACCAGTTGGCGCTCGGCGTGCCGGCGCTGGTCGGCGGCGTGCCAATCCTGATCAAGCTCGCCTCGACGCTCACGGTGCTGTTCGCGGTGGCCGGCTTCTATCTCGGTCTCTCCGGCGCGCTGCACGACGACGACACGAAGCAGGCCTTGGCGGCGATCAGCGGCCTGTTCGCGCTCGGCGCCTTCGTGCTGCGGCAATGGGGCAATTTCCACCGCCAGTCGCTGATCCACCAAAAGCAGGTCACCGACAACATCTATTTTCGCAACGTCAACAACAACACCGGCATCTTCAACTACCTGATCGGCGAGGCTGAGGAGCAGGACTGGAAGGAGGCGCTGCTCGCCTATTACGGACTGCTGACGGCCGCGGCGCCGCTCTCCGCCGATGCGCTCGGCGCCCGCGTCGAGGCGCTGCTCATGGAGATGTTTGGCGTTCGCGTCGCGTTCGCCCACGATGACGCGCTGAAGAAACTGCGAGAGCTCGACCTGCTGCGCGAGGCCGACGGCCCCTTCGCGGTGCCGCCGCTGGCCGAGGCGCTCGCAGGACTGGAAACGCAATGGGATCGGCTGTTGCGGGGCAAAGATCAGCCCTGACGTCGAGCATGGCCCGATGACATGCTATGAGTTTGTCGAGGTGACAGGGGGCTGAGGGGCAATGATTCGGATCAATTATGCCTATGTGGTCGCGGCTGGCCTGGTGCTGCAGGCGTTGCTGCCTGCATCGCTGCGGGCCGAGGGCATCCGGACCGACGAATTGCAGATTCCGGCCGTCATTTCCGGTGCGACGTTCAAGCTCGAGGCGATCGTGGTGCGGCCGGATGACGGAGGCCCGCATCCGCTTGCCTTGATCAATCACGGCTCGCCGCGCGATGGCAACGATCGCGCAAAAATGTCGCCTTACCGGATGTGGTCCCAGGCGGCTGCGTTCGCGCGGCGCGGCTGGACCGCGGTCGTCCTGCTGCGCCGTGGTTATGGCCGCTCGGAAGGCGGCTGGGCCGAGGCCTGGGGCGGCTGCGCGCATCCCGATTACGCGCGCGCGGGCCGCATCGCCGCCGGCGATATCGCAGCCGCCGCCCGCTTCATGACCAACCAGCCCTATGTCAGCAAGAACATATGGATCAGCGTCGGCGTCTCCGCCGGGGGATTTGCGACGGTCGCCCTGACCGCCGCTCCGCCGCCGGGTCTGGCCGCCGCGATCGCCTTCGCGCCGGGCAGGGGATCGTCCGCGCCGGACCAGGTCTGCGGCGAGCCGGAGCTCGTCGCTGCCTTCGCGGCCTACGGCAAGACGTCGCGCACGCCGCTATTATGGGTCTCGGCGCCCAACGATCACTTTTTCGGGCCGCGGCTGGTCAAGGAGATGACCGACGCATTTTCGAGTGGCGGCAGCCACCTCAGTTTCGTCGCCGCGCCGGCCTTCGGCGAGGACGGCCATCAGCTGTTCCGCGCGGATGGCATGGCGATCTGGTCGCCGATCGTCGACCGCTTTCTGACCGACAATCATCTAAAACTGCGCGAGCGCGAGATCGCGGTTGACGTGCCCGATCTGCCGGCGCCGACGGGCTTGAGCGACAAGGGCCGGGAGGCGTTCAGGACCTATCTCGCAAGCGGCCCCAACAAGGCCTTCGTCGTGAGTGGCACGCATTTCGGCTGGTCCGCGGGACGCCGCAGCGCCGACGATGCGGTCAAGGAAGCACTCGGTATTTGCGCGCCCGGCACCGGCCTCACCTGCACGGTCGTCAACATCAACGACAAGCCGGCGAAGTAATGCCGTCATTGCGAGCGAAGCGAAGCAATCCAGAATTTCGCAAGCGGCTCTGGATTGCATCGGCGCAAACGCGCCTCGCAATGAAGAGGATGGTGGCTCAGCGCAGGCTCGCGTTGATTTCGCTGGCGTCGTTGCTGCGATCATGTGCCGCCCGACTGATTGACATCGGTCTTTGCAAAATCCTCGCCCTTGAACAGCAGCGGCTCGCCGCGGGTCACCGCCAACGCATACGCAAAGCAGTCGCCGTAGTTCAGCGCGGCACCGTGACGTCCCTTGCCGAAACGACGCCAGGCGCGCCGCGCCGCGTCGGTCTGTTCGGCGTCCACCGGCACGATCTCAGCGCCGATCTTGAGCAGCCAGAGGTCAAACTCGCGTCCGCCTGCGTCACCGAGCCGAGTCTCAAGCACGATTGTTACTTCAAGCACCGTGGCCGCAGAAATCAGCCGCACCGGGTCATCGGCAATCCGTCGTTCGAGGTCGGCCGCATCAGGCTCGTTGAGGGCGATTGCCACGATCGCCGACGTGTCGATCACCATCAGCGCGGCAGTCCATGCTCGTCATATCCGATGATCTCGTCCGCCAGCCGGCCATCCAGGACCGGCATTGCACTCCAGCGCCGGCGGATTTCGGCCATATCCTCCAGCAGGGCGGCCTTGCGGGATCTGCCACCAAGCCGGCGCAAGCGCTCCTCAATGGCCCGCTTGGTTGCCGTGGTAATGTTCTCCCCGGTGAGTTCGGCAAGATGCCGAGCCAGACGCTCGGTCTCAGAGTCTTTGATGCTGAGAGCCATTGCAGGGTTCCTTGGTTCCTAGATAGGTACTATCTACCTAAGGGCTGCGCAAGCCAAGTATTATTTTACCTCCTCCAGCCGATCGCGCGGCCAAGGCTGTGCCGCAGCTCGCGAGACGCAAATGGGAAGCGTGCGACCGGTCGAGCGCACAAGATATTGGAATTAAGCGGCGGGGCGCGGGTGAGAGGTTCTTTCGCCGGCCTTACCTTTTCAACCTCAGCGCAGGCTGGCGTTTATCTTGTCCAGCACCGCCGAGCCTGGGCACAGATCGCCGGCCTCGAGCTGGTTGAGCGGCCGCTCCACCGTGTTGAGATGGCTGTGCAGGTCCTCGGACTCCGGATCGACATAGAGCAAGCCGGTAACGATCTGGCCCTTAGCGGCGTGCTTCTGCAAAAAGGTCATCGCACCCAGCCGGTCATGCGGATCATAGTCGGCGTCGATCTTGCGCAGTGCGAGTCGCGTGCCGTCATGCTGCTCGACGATCTGCACCGTGCCCGGCGCATAGTCGACCGTGATCGGGTCCCGGCCGGTCAGGACGTCGAGCCGGTTCACCGCGTCGTTGTGCTCGCGCACATAGTCAAAGCTCTTGGTCGAGCCGGCATGATTGTTGAAGGCGATGCAGGGGCTGACCACGTCGATGAAGGCGGCACCCTGGTGCTGGATCGCGCCTTCGATCAGCGGCACGAGCTGGCTCTTGTCACCCGAAAAACTGCGCGCAACGTAGGTGGCGCCGAGCTGCAGCGCGATGGCGACGAGGTCGATGGCGTTGTCGGTGTTGATGACGCCCTTTTTCGATTTCGAACCGCGGTCGGCGGTCGCCGAAAACTGGCCCTTGGTCAGGCCGTACACGCCGTTGTTCTCGACGATATAGGTCATGTTGACGCCGCGCCGGATCGAATGCGCGAACTGGCCGAAGCCGATCGAGGCGGAATCGCCGTCGCCGGAGACGCCGAGATAGATCAACTCGCGATTGGCGAGGTTGGCACCGGTCAAGACCGACGGCATGCGGCCATGCACCGAATTGAAGCCGTGCGAATTGCCGAGAAAGTAGTCGGGCGTCTTCGAGGAGCAGCCGATGCCGGAGATCTTGGCGACGCGGTGCGGCTCGATCGAAAGCTCGAAGCAGGCCTCGATGATCGAGGCGGTGATCGAATCGTGGCCGCAGCCGGCGCACAGCGTCGAGATCTTGCCTTCATAGTCGCGATGGGTGAAGCCGAGTGCGTTCTTCGGCAGGCTCGGATGGTGGAATTTCGGCTTGGCGATGTAGGTCATGGGCGCTTGCGGATTGGCCTTCAAGTGGCAGGCGAACTCTGTGAGCTGTCTTACACGATGTGCTGTTAGAATGATATAGATTCAGGCGAATTTCGACGCGGCGCCACGGCTTTCACGCACGTTAAGCATGTTCATTTTGCGGCGCAAAAGGGCGGGGCTTCGCCACGGGGGTGAGCGTCATGCTGGTCGATCTGCAGTCATTTGTCGGACTTTACCAGAAGTTTTTTGCGGTCGATCTCACCGGCGTCGTCGATGGTGTTCATCCGCCACTGAAGACGGTGAACAATGTGCGCGCTGCGACTACGAAGGGCGCGCCGCTTCTGCCGCTGATCTATCGCCAGAATTTTCATCAGCCGCTGGATGCCGCACTGCCGTCGGAGATGAGCAAGTTGCAGCATCAGGTGAAGAGCGGCGAGCAGCCCGCCGAATACATGCAGACGGCCCTGGAGATGCTCTATGGCGCGGTCTACCAGCATGGACCCGGGGTCAGCAGGGTCGATACCAGCGCGCAGCTGAGGCGCTTCCTGGCGATCGTCTCGAATCTCTACCGGTCTTTTCTCGACAGCGACAAGCGGGCGGCTGCCGGCATCAAACTGGTGACCAATACGCCGCCGCTCGCCGTGTTTCTCTCCGGTTCGCTGCAGGGGCCCTACACCGTCGAGTCGGACGAGATGTTGAAGCGGTTCGGCACGCCGATCGGTGTGGTCAGCCTGCCCGCGACTTATCGTGATCACCCAATCATGTGGGCCGCGTTGAGCCATGAAGTTTGCGGCCACGACGTCGTGCACGCTGACGAAGGGCTGCTGGCCGAACTCGTCGTGACCGTGCGCAACGCGCTCGCGCCGCATTTTTCGCCGCGCAAGCCGCTCGCTACGGCGGCGCTGAACGCACTGCTGTGGTCGTACTGGATGGACGAAGCGATTGCCGACGTCTACGGCATCCTGAACATGGGGCCGCTGTTCCCGATCAATCTGGGCGCTTTCCTGGCGGCGTTTCGCGCCCACCTGCAGCGACGGTCGCATCCCGGACGACCCTTGCTGTCGACCGACGCGCAGAAGCGGCCCGACAACACCATGGACGACCATCCGATCGATCTGCTTCGCCTGCATCTTGCGATCGGCGCGATCGAGTCGTTGCAGGGCCTGAGCCCGGTCCGCCGCGACGCCTATGTGAAAGGGATCGAGGACGTTGCTGCCGCGGTCACTGGCGATACGACCCATGTCGGGCTGGATGGACTGGTGCCGACCGAATCGGGCAACCCGGTTGCGGTCAAGACACAGATGACACTGTCGGATGCGGCCGCTGCGGCGCGGCGGGTCGGACAGATCATCGCGACCAGCAAGCTGAAAGCGCTCCAGGGTCGTTCCATTCAGGACATCGAGACCTGGGACGACCACGACGAAGAGATTGCGCAGGCGATCGCCGAAGCCATCGCGGCGGGGCAGGGCATCGTCGGGCAAGGTGACGACGCCCAGCTCCTGGCCGGCGCGACAATGGCCGTGCTGCGCAAGTCAGGCCTCTATGATGCCGCGCAGGAGGTGCTGAACGCGGCGCTCGACGACAGCTATCGCAAGGACCCGATCTGGGGTGCGCTGATTCCGCATCATGCCTTTCACCCGCATGTGCTGCTGCGGCCGCAAGAGAAGCCGAAGCTGGCCGCGGCGCGTGCAAAAAGGCCCGCGCGCAAGACCGCCCCGCGAAGCGGGGGAAAGCGGTAAAAATCTGGTAGGGTGGGCAAAGGCGCGCCTCTTGCGCGCCGTGCCCACCATCTCATCGACAGTTTTTCCGGCGCGTGGTGGGCACGCTGCGCTTTGCCCACCCTACAAGCCTGAGCTCGCGCTACGACACCGCCTTGCGCAGCGGGGTGACCTTGAGGTGATCCTGGTGGT
>NZ_JAFATE010000016.1 GCF_019244115.1 Bradyrhizobium sp. | reverse complement strand
CTACGACTTCTGCCGTTCGGAAAGCGAGAAAAATCCATATGTGGCGGGGCCACTGAAGCGGACCGACTGCTCGCTGGTGTCCGACGGCGCCGCCGCGCTGGTGCTCGCCGATGCCGAGACCGCGAAGGCGATGAACAAGTCCATCGCGTTCCGCGCCACCGCCCACGCGCAGGATTTTCTGCCGATGAGCAAGCGCGACATTTTGCAATTCGAGGGCTGCACGGTGGCCTGGCAGCGCGCGCTGGCGAAGGCCGGCGTGCAGCTCTCCGACTTGTCCTTCGTCGAGACGCACGACTGCTTCACCGTTGCCGAACTGATCGAATATGAGGCGATGGGTCTGACGCCGCGGGGGCAGGGCGCACGCGCTATCCTGGAAGGCTGGACCCAGAAGGACGGCAAGCTGCCGGTCAATCCATCAGGCGGATTGAAGTCGAAGGGTCATCCGATCGGCGCCACCGGCGTGTCCATGCATGTGATGACCGCTATGCAGCTCGTAGGCCAGGCGCCCGAGGGCATGCAGCTCAGAGACGCAAAACTCGGCGGCATCTTCAACATGGGTGGCGCCGCGGTCGCGAACTACGTCTCGGTGCTGGAGCCGCTGAAGTAGCCCAGCTGACACCGAGGCTACACCTGTCGGACCATTGAGTATTCGATGTTTCAAGTAAAGGCAGACAGCCTGGAAAACTATCTCGGCTTCGATCCGGCGCGAAAATCCGATCTGGTCCGGATGCACGAGCTGATCCGAAAGGCGGCCCCGAACCTCAAGCGCTATTTCCATAAGGGCACGCCTGCCGGCGAAGCCGGCATGCGCATGAAGATGATTGGCTATGGAAAGCTTCATTATGCGACCAGGTCAGGCGAGACGGTTGAATGGCCGGTCATCGGGGTTGCTCTGCAGAAAAACTACATCAGCGTGTACGTCGCCGTCACAAGGGCGGATGCGCCGATCGTACCGACCTACGCTGGCAGGCTGGGTGAAAAGAGAGTTGGCCGCAACAATTTCAGCTTCGAGCGGTTCGATGATTTGAATGCCGCCGGCGTGTCCTCGCTTGTTGCGGAGACGGGGCGGATTTTCGCAAGCGACCCGGAAAACCCGATACGATATATGCAGGGCATGTGACGCGTCTCGGCCGGCGGGTTGCGTTCACGCTTCCGTATTGACGTGGACCGACACCTCCAGGCCGAGCTCGTCGTCGGCATCGCCCCAATAGGTGCCGGAGATCGGGATTGCCTGCTGCGGCGTTCGCGCCACGCCGACCCGGATCAGATCGCGGTTGCCGACGATGCCGTTGGTCGGATCGAATTCGACCCAGCCCGAGCCGGGCACGTAGATCTGGCACCAGGCATGTGTCGAGCCTCCGCCAAGCCGGACCGGTCCGTCGCGCGCGGGCACATACACATAGCCCGTGATGAAGCGTGCGGCAAAGCCGAGGGAGCGTGCCGCCTCTATCATCAGCAGCGCAAAATCCCGGCACGTTCCCTGCTGCAACGCCAGCGTTTCGGCCGGTGTCTGCGTGCCGCGCGCAGTGCGGCGCTGGTACGAAAAACCTTCGGCGATGGCTTCGTTCAGCGTCATCAGCAGTCGTCCGGTCGGCTGGCTCGCGCCGATCGTGACAAAGCGTGCCAGCCACTCGTCGATGGCGTGGTCGTCGCCGTGATGCCGGCGCATATAGGGCAGGAGATCCGGCTGTTCCTCCGGATGGTACGCGAACGGGTGGGACCGCGCATAATCCTCGATCAGGAAGTCGGGCGACTTTTCCGGCGTGTGCTCAAGACGGATCGAGGTATCGAAAGTCAGCACCGTGGTCGAGGCTGCGAAATCGACCAGCGTGACGCAGTTGCCGAACACGTCGTGGATCCACCTGATGGCTACCGGTTCTGGCTCGATGGTGAGCCGGCAGTCCAGCAGGCGCTGGTCGAAACTGTCGCGCGGCCGGAACAGCAGCTGATGCTGTCCGGGCTTGACCGGCCGCTTGTAGCGATAGGTTGTCGCGTGGTGGACGGAGAATATGGTCATCACTCTGCGCCTGAGATACCAACGAGGCGTCGGTTGCAATGAAAGTTATGGCAGCTGCTCCAAGACATCCAGCGGCAGTGGCGCTCCCGCCTTGCGGGTCTGGATCGCGATGTTGCTCCTGACCTCGCGCACGATCGGCAGGTTGAGGAGCCGCCCGACGAGAAACTCCTGGTAATGCGCGAGATCGGCGACCACGACCTCGAGCAGATAGTCCGCCTCGCCGGATACGAGGTGACAGGCGAGCACCTCGGGCATCGCGCAGACCGCATCCTCGAACGTCACGGCACGCTCATTGGCATGACCATCGATCTTGACGGCAAGGAACACCGAAAAGCCGAGTCCGACGCGGTCCCGTTTGAGCACTGCGCGGTAGCCCTCGATGACGCCCTCGCGCTCCAGGCGCTTGACGCGACGAAGGCATGGGGAGGCCGACAGGCCGACCCGGTCGGCAAGCTCGACATTGCTGAGCCGCGCGTCGGCCTGCAACTCGCTGATGATCCGCCGATCGATGGCGTCGAGGGGATGTTTTGGCATGTTCGCCGCGTTCTGGGGTTAGAAGAGGGTGATTTGTTGCGTCTGGCGCCTCCTAGATAGCACAGTTCGCAAGGACATGCCGCGCGGTTTGATGCGAGGGTGGAGCCCCAGTCAACCAGCATCGGAAACCAGGGAATGACCGACATCGCAACGCACCAGGCGCTGCTCACGGCCGTCGAGCGCTATTTCGAGATGATGTTTGATTCCGACGTCGGCAAATTCGATCGCGTGTTCGCGCCGACGGCGCAACTGCACGGTTTGCGGGATGAGGGCCTGCGCGTCCTTCCCGCCGGCGACTATCGCGACTTGCTCGCCGCGAGGGCCTCGCCCAAATCAAAGGGGGCGCCACGCCAGCAGGAGATCCTGCTGGTCGATTTCGCGTCGCCATCACAGGCGCTGGTGAAGGTGAGGGTTCGGATCGATACGATCCTCTATGTCGACTATCTCTCGTTCCACCTGGTCGGCGGGCAATGGCTGGTCACCGCAAAATCATTTCACATCGAGCGCCGCTTCGAGACCGCAGCTGCGTGACATCATTGCAAAACGGGGCGCGCCACGAGGGTGCCCCTTACAAGGCGAAAACCCTAGGGGCGACCCTCGTGGTCGCCCTCTTCGCGGCGGCTCCCGGTTGGCCGGCGTATTTCCTCACCCAAGGAACTCCTTCAAACCCAAACCGTTGCCTTTCGGTTTTGACCGAAAGAGTGAATCCTTGAATCGTCGGCAAATTCTTCGCGCTTCGGTGGCCGTCTCGACGGCCGCTATCCTGCCGCGTGTGGCGGCTAACGAATCCGCTGCGCCGGCTGTGCAGTTTGCTCCCTCCTATGTGCGCGATCTCGCCCGCAGCCTGGCGAGCAAACCGTTCGAGCCGCCGGACGAGAAGCTGCCCGATGCGCTGAAGGATCTCAATTACGACCAGTACCGATCGATCCGCTTCCTGCCCGAACACGCGCTGTGGCGCAGTGAAAAGCTGCCCTTCGAGGCCCAGTTCTTTCACCGGGGATTTTTTTACAAGAGCCGGGTCGACCTCTACGAGGTGACGAACGGACGTGCCGCCGCCATCAGGTATCGTCGCGACGACTTCTCATTCGGTAAGGATATCGGTCAGTGGCCCGAACTGGATCTCGGCTTTGCCGGCTTCCGCATTCATGCGCCGATCAACAAGCCCGACTATTACGACGAGGTCTGCGTCTTCCTGGGGGCGAGTTATTTTCGCGCGGTCGCCAAGGGCGAAACCTACGGCTTGTCCGCTCGCGGCCTTTCGATCGACACTGGCGAGACCAAGGGCGAGGAGTTTCCACTGTTCAAGGCTTTTTGGCTCGAGAAGCCGGCGCCGAACGCCACCTCGCTCGTCATTCATGCGCTGCTGGACAGCAAGAGCGCGGCCGCAAGCTACCGTTTCACGATCAGGCCGGGCGAGACCACCGTGTTCGATGTCGAGACATCGCTCTATCCGAGAGTGGACCTGGATCATGGCGGTCTTGCCCCGATGACCAGCATGTTCTTCTTCGGGCCGAACGACCGCAAGGATTTCGACGACTTCCGGCCGGCCGTACACGATTCGGATGGTCTTGCCATCTACAACGGCAAGGGCGAGCAGCTCTGGCGTCCCCTCAGCAATCCGCATGACCTGCAAGTCTCGACCTTCGCCGATCTCAATCCGCGCGGGTTCGGACTGATGCAGCGGGAGAAAGCCTTCTCGGCCTACTGGGATCTCGAATCGCGGTTCGAGCATCGCCCCAGCCTATGGGTCGAGCCGATCGGCGATTGGGGCGAGGGCTCGGTCGTTCTGTTCGAGATCCCGACCAAGGAGGAAATCCACGACAACATCGCCACGTTCTGGCGACCCAAGCAGCCGATCGCGGCCAAGAGCGAGCACAACTTTACCTACCGCCTCCACTGGGGAGGGGATGCGCAGAAGACTGGCGCGCTCGCAAGGTTCACGCGAACCGGAATCGGCAGCCGCGGGGATGACAGGAAGCTGGTCGTGCTCGAACTCAGCGGCGACAAGCTCAAGGGCCTCGATCCCAACAGCATCACGGGGCAGGTGACTGCCGAAAAATCCGAGGTCGTCAATCTCGTGACCCAGCCGAACCCCGAGACCGGCGGATGGCGGCTCAGCTTCCAGTTCTCGGTGAAAGGCCAGACGTCAGTCGAGCTACGGGCTGTTCTGGTCCAGAACGACACGCCGCTCTCCGAGGTGTGGATCTATCGATGGACAGCGTGACGGCGTCACCTTCGCTCGCTCCGGCCGGCGATGTGGCGGGCGGCGGATTTCTGCCGCCCGAAGCTCCGCTCACCATGGTGCCATCCCGGTTCGATCAGGTCACAGGTGCGAAACGTGCGGGTGGACGGATCGAGACCGCGGTGCAGATTCGCCGGCTATTCGTCTTTGCCGGCACGGCGCTGCTGACCGTCGCTGGCGGTTACGAGATGTACGACGTGCTGAAGGTCGGTGGCATAACCGTGCTCGAGGGCTTGCTGCTTGTCTTTTTCCTCGTGCTGCTCGCCTGGATCGCGTTTTCATTCCTGCCCGCCATCGCCGGCTTTTGCGTTCTGTTGGCCGGGCGCCAGCCCGGACTGCCGATCCACAGCGAGGGGCCGCTGCCCGATATCGCCTCTCGCACGGCGATGCTGCTGCCGACCTACAATGAAGATCCGCATCATGTGATGGCGCGGCTGCGCGCGATGGTCGAACAGGTTGCCGAGATCGGCCATGACGCACGCTTCGATTGGTTCCTGCTGAGCGACACCACCGACCCGGACATCTGGATCGAGGAGGAGCTGACGTTCCTTGCGCTCCGTCGCGCCTGCGGCGCAGAACGGCTGTATTATCGACATCGGTCGGACAACACGGCCAGGAAATCCGGAAACATCGCCGAATGGGTGCGCCGTTTCGGTGCGGCCTACGACACCATGATCGTTCTCGACGCAGACAGCCTGATGGCCGGCGACACCATCGTTCGGCTGGTCCATGCGATG
This sequence comes from Bradyrhizobium sp., assembly GCF_019244115.1. Lineage (GTDB taxonomy): Bacteria > Pseudomonadota > Alphaproteobacteria > Rhizobiales > Xanthobacteraceae > Bradyrhizobium. Next base: position 11,823 of record NZ_JAFATE010000016.1, on the reverse strand, counting down.
GAAAAACATCCTGACGCCGCCCTGATTCAGACGCAGCCGATCATCGTCAACGCGCGCAGCCTTTTTGGTCGGTTGCAACAATTCGCCGGCCGGGTCTACGGTCCGCTGATCGCTGCCGGGAACGCATGGTGGCATGGTCCGGAAAGCAACTACTGGGGCCATAACGCCATCATTCGCGTCAAAGCCTTCGCGCAGGAAGCCGGTCTGCCTGAGCTCCGCGGACGCAAGCCCTTCGGCGGACACATCCTGAGCCACGATTTCGTGGAAGCCGCCTTGATGCGGCGCGCGGGGTGGGCGATCTACATGGCGCCGACGCTCGGCGGCAGTTTTGAAGAGGGGCCGCCGTCCATGCTGGATTTCGCGGCCAGAGATCGGCGATGGTGCCAAGGCAATCTCCAGCATCTCGCGGTGTTGCCTGCACGCGGTTTGCGCTGGGTTTCACGTCTGCATCTGATGACGGGCATCGGATCTTACCTGACCGCGCCGCTATGGCTGATCTTTCTCGTTCTTGGATTGTTGATTTCACTGCAGGCCTACTTCGTTCGGCCCGAATATTTTCCGAAGGGATTTGCCCTGTTTCCGACCTGGCCGGCGCAGGATCCCGTGCTGGCAGCCTGGGTGTTTGCGGCCACGATGGGGCTTCTGATCGTCCCGAAGCTGCTGGCCTATCTGGTGGTGATCGGCCGGCGCAAGGAGCGCGCTGCATTTGCCGGAAGCGCTCGCGTTCTTGCCGGCATTTTTGTGGAGACCGTGCTGGCGGCCTTGATGGCTCCATCCATGATGATTTTTCAGTCCAGTGCCGTGGCGGAAATTCTGTTTGGCCGCGATGCCGGATGGCAGGTGCAGCGGCGAGGCGATGGCGAGGTGACCCGGCGCGAGATGTATCGCAAATTTGCTGCGCCCACCCTGTTCGGGCTCGTCATGGGTCTCAGCGCCTACGCGGTCTCGGTTCCACTGCTGCTCTGGATGTCGCCGGTCGTGACGGGTCTGGTGCTTGCCCTCCCGATCGGCCTGTTGACTTCGAGGCGGATGAAAGCGGCAGCGTTGTTCGCGACTGCCGAGGACAAATGCCCTCCGCCCGTCGTCCGCCGCGCCAGCCAGCTTGCCGCCGCGCCCCGAATTGAAAGCGGTAGTGCACTCTGGCAATTGCAGCAAAACAACGAATTGCTCCGTTATCACCTGACCTCGCTGCCTGCGAGGCGCGTCAAGCCGGGACAGATCGACGTTGCTCTCGCCGTTGCACGCGCCAAGATCGAGGAGTGCAGCACCCTTGACGATGCCACGGCCTGGCTCGACAAAGCGGAGATGCGCGCCATCCTGAACGATGCCGCCATGCTTCGAAGGCTCCTGCAAATGCCTCGTTCGTGCGAGCGGAACGAGCTCCCGGGTTGACGCGTCCCCGGACCACGGAAAGTTAGCGGCGGGGTTTGCATGATCCCGCCGCTATCGTGTTCTTCAGGTAATCCCGATGGGCACGCCCGGCGACCCCGTCCCGCCGGTAATCGGGACCGGCGTGAAGCTGTAGACGAACTGATACTTCTTGTCGGCGATCAGGTCGTCGAACACCAGGTTCTCGTGATTGAGGATGCCGTGCTTGGTCTGCAGCGTCATGTGGACCGCAAACGCCAGGGTCTTGTCGGGATTGGGCACGACCTCCACCGCCCAGGTGTCGGCGCCGGTCAGGCAGAGATCCTTTTCGATCACCCAGTTGGCGACCTCGAGACCGATGCCGGGCTCGCCGCTGTTGAACTTGTCGTTGTTCTTGCCCCAGAGCGAACTCCAGCCGGTATGGAAGAAGATGCCGTCGCCCGGCTTGATGTCGGCCTCCGAGATATTCTGCTTCTGGAACGCGGCGCGCATGTCGGCGACACTGATCTCCTCGCCGGCCTCCATCATGCGCCCTTTCACGGCGACCATGTCGACCAGATGACCCCGGGTGAACAGCGGCTTGCAGTTCTCGACTCCCAGCTTCTTGAGGCCGTAGGGGTCGCTGAATTCCGCGGCCGAGTGACCGTTGTAGAATCTCATCTCCCGCTTGTCGCCGTCCGCGCCGAGTTGAATGCCGATGTGGCCGAGGAAGTCGAATTGCGTGCCCACCTGGCCGATCTCGGTGGTCACGAACTCGTCGTGATAGACGAGGCGATTGTCGCCGAACGGGCCGCCAGTCGGGCTGCCGGGAATGCGCAGCGTGAAGACCCGCTTGCCGAACAGCGGCATCGTGGACTCGTAGTTATGGCCGAGCTTGTAGATCTTGCCGTCCTTGATCCATTTGACGGTGTCGAGCACTTTTGCCGGCGTGATGTGGTTCGAGGCGCCTGCCTCGTCCTCCGCACCCCACTTCGACGGCCACCATTTCTCGGCGCTGAGTTTCGGCGGCGACATCGTATCGGCCTGCGCTGGCGTGATCGGCGCGAGGCCGAACTTGCCGTGTGCGGCGCCGGCCACCGCCACCGCGCTGGCGCCGGCGACGCCAGCGGCCTTCAGGAATCCGCGGCGGTCGGTTGATGCCGATGTTTCATCCACGGGGTCATTCTGATGATTGTTCGTCATGTGTTCCTCCCCAGAGTTTGCTTTGCTTGACTGACGGGCGACAACGTTGACGCGAACGATGTTATTGTTTCACTGAGACGGGAACAAGACGAGAAGCGTTTCTGATTGCGGGCGAGCGGGCACCTCCATTGCAGTGCGGGAGAACCGAGCATGGCATTGTTCGATGCTGACAAATCGGCGCAGCGATTGCCCGTCTCGGTGATCACCGGTTTTCTCGGCAGCGGCAAAACGACCTTGCTGAACAAGCTGTTGCACCATCCTGGCATGGGCGACAGTGCCGTGATCATCAACGAGTTTGGCGAGGTTCCGCTCGATCATCTCCTGGTCGAGGCGATCGAGGGCGAAGTCGCGGTGCTTTCGAGCGGCTGCGTCTGCTGCAGCTTGCGCAGCGACCTGGAGCAGACGTTGCGCGGCCTTTTGGCGCGGCGCGACCGCGCCGAGGTGCCGGCTTTCTCGCGGCTTCTGGTGGAAACGACCGGGCTTGCCGATCCCGCGCCGATCGTCCAGCTCATGCTGAACAATCCGCTGGTCAGCCACTTCGTGCGCCTCGACACCATCGTCACCACGGTGGATGCGGTGAATGGCTTGCGGCAGATCGGCGAGCACACCGAAGCGGTCAAGCAGGCCGCGCTGGCCGATCGCCTGCTGCTGACCAAGACGGACCTGGCGTCGCCGGGCACGATTACGGAACTGGAACAGCGGCTTGTGTCGCTCAATCCCGCTGCAGCGCGGCACGTCGTGACCAACGGCGAGATCGCGCCGGACGTGTTGTTTGGCGCGGCCTTGTTCGATCCGCAAAGCAAAACGGTCGATGTCCGGCGCTGGATCAACGAGGACGCCTACGCGAGTCACGGCCGCGCCGATCATGGTCGCCACGATCACGGTCACCACGATCACGGTCACGACGTCAACGCATTCTGCCTCGCGAGCGAGGAGCCGCTCTCATGGCAGGCGCTCTCGGGATGGCTTGGCCGGCTGCGGCAGGGGGCGGGCAACGATCTGTTGCGCGTCAAAGGCATCGTGAACCTGGCCGGCGAGAGCGCGCCGGTGGCGATCCATGGCGTGCACCATATTTTTCATCCGCCGGTGCTGCTCGAGGCCTGGCCGGATTCCGACCATCGGTCGCGGATCGTGTTCATCGTGCGAGGCATTGCGCGGGCCGAGCTCGAGGCCAGCTTTCGCGAACATGTGGCGGGCGTTCGGGTCTGACGCGAAGGCCGAGGCAAACGACCGCTTTTCGTTGACGCCGTCGCGTACGCGGGCGTTGCCCCCGACGAACAGACCATGATCGCGGTCCATTTCGACAGGAACCTCCGCTTCCAACCATGCGTTTGATGCCGGGATACTAGCCGAAAGCGCAACGGTCCCGATCAAAATCCGCCATTGCGTTACCGCTCGTTGTTCGAGCATGATCGTTCCGAAATTGGAACCTTTAAGATTTCCGAGGACCAAGCTTCAGGGAGGACGCTCGATGAAAACACAGCTTTGGCGCGTCGCGCCAAAATTCGCCACATATGCGGCGGCAGCCATTTTCGCGCTTGCCATGGCTTCGCCCGGTCACGCCCAGTCCGGGCCGATCAAGATCGGTGTCATCGCCGAAGCGCAGGCGGTTGCCGGATCGTCGATTCCGCAGGCCGCGCAGCTCGCGGCCGACGAGATCAACGCGTCCGGTGGCGTCAACGGCCAGAAGATCGAGATCGTCTCCTACGACAACCATTCCTCCGCCGCTGAATCGGTGCGCGCCTTCCAGCGCGCCGCGAACGAGGATCACGTCAACGCTGTCATCGCGAGCTACATCAGCGAGGTCGTGCTCGCGCTCGAACCGTGGACCGGGCGGCTGAAGACGGTGATGGTGACGCCGGGAGCGGCGTCCGACGTCATCACCCAGAACATCGCCAAGGATTATGATCACCTCAAATACACTTTCCATGGCTATCTGACCTCGACCAGCATCGCCGATCTGGTCTGTGCCGCGGCCAAGGACCTCTTGGCGACGCAGCTTCATTTGAAGTCGACCGTCGTGATGAGTGAGGACGCGGCGTGGACGACGCCGCTCGATGCCGAATACCTCAAATGCCTGCCGGAGGCGGGGCTGAAGGTGCTCGACCACATCCGCCTGTCGCCCGACACCACCGACTTCACACCGATCTTCAACAAGATCGAGGGCCAGAAGCCCGACGTGATCCTCACCGGTATTTCACACGTCGGCGTGCAGCCGACCGTGCAATGGAAGCAGCAGGAAGTGCCGATCCCGATGTTCGGGATTTCCTCGCAGGCCACCAATTCGAGCTTCTGGAACGACACCAATGGCGCGGTCGAGGGCGTGCTCTACCAGGCCGTTTCCGGGCCCGACGTCGCGGTGACACCCAAAACGCTGCCCTTCGTGAATGCGTTCAAGACCAAGTTCGGCAACTTCCCGTCCTATGCCGGCTACACCGCGTATGACGAGGTCTACTACATCGCGGACGCGATCAAGCGCGCCGGCTCGACCGATCCGGACAAGCTCGTCACCGCCATGGAGCAAACCGATTGGATCGGCACCATTGGCCGTATCCAGTTCAAGGGCAAGGACACGGGAAATCCGCATGCCTTGAAGGTTGGGCCCGACACCATCACCGGGCTGATGCTGCAATGGCAGAACGGCAAGCAGGTCAACCTGTGGCCGGAGAAGCTCGCCAACGGCAAGATGAAGTTTCCGAGCTTCATCAAGGTCGGATCGGCGCAGTAGCGAATGCCGGTCGAGAAGCTAAAAATGCTCCCCGCCAGCGTCCGCCGGCGGGGAGCATGCTTGAGAGGGACGAGCTTGCAAGGAACGGGAAAGGTTTGCGCTTGACGGACGATCATCTGCACAGCGGAACGAGGCGATGCTGTTCTGGCAAATTCTGATCGACGGCTTTGCTGTCGGTTCGCTCTACGCGCTTGGTGCGATGGGCTTTGCGCTGATCTTCGGCGTCTCCGGTGTCCTCAATCTGTCGCATGGCGCGCTGATGGTCGCCGCCGTCGTGGCGGCCTGGGCCGCGGGCAACGACCTGCATGTCGGCCCCTATGCGGGAGCTGCGATCGGCGTCCTGGTCGGCCTCGTGGCCTCGCTCGTGACCTATTTTGCGGTGGTCCGGCCGCTGCAAAACTCGCAAAAGATCCGCGAGGACGAGAAGGAGATCTTCATCCTCACGGCAACGCTGCTGTGGGGCATCATGATCCAGGAGCTGATCGCCTATTTCTACACCAACAACGCCAAGACGGTGTCGCCGATCGTCGGCGGCGTCATCAACATCGCGGGCGTGCGGACGCCTGCGAACGAGCTGTTCACGGCTATCGTGTGCTGGATCGTGATCGGCGTCCTCTGGCTGCTCGTCAACCGCACGCGCGCCGGCAAGGCGGTGCTGGCGGCCTCGATGAATCCCCGCGGCGTGACATTGCTCGGCATCGAGCTGCCGCAGATCTACATCGCGGTGTGGGCGATCTATGGCGTGCTGATCGGAGTGGCCGGCGTGCTGCTCGGCATGTTTTTGGGCGTCTCCTCCTACAGCGTCGGGCCGCTGACGGCGAGCGCGTTTTCTATCGTGGTGCTCGGCGGACTGGGCAGCGTCTCCGGCGCGCTGATCGCCGCCTATGTGGTCGGCTACCTCGAGACCATGACTGCCTACCTGATCTCGCCGGCCTATCGCACCATCCCCGCGCTGCTGTTGCTGGTCGTGGTGATGTATGTCCGGCCGCGCGGCCTGCTGGGACGTCGATAGATGCTGAAATCACAGACCCTCCGTATTCTGCTGATCGGACTTGCCGTGGTCGTGGCGGCCTCGTTCCTGCCGCTCGGCGTCTCCGGCTATGTCCTCGGCCTGCTCACGGTCGCCTATTATTTCGGCGTGTTCTCGATGGCCTGGGACCTCTTGTTCGGCTTCGCCGGCGAAGTCAATTTCGGACCGACCTTTCTGATCGGCACCGGCGCCTACACCGCCGGCATTTTGGACAATCTCTACGGCCTGCCGATCTGGGTCTGCGTGCTTGCCGGCACGCTCGCCGCGGTCGTGGGCGGGCTGATCCTGGCGCTGCCGGCGCTCCGGGTGCGCGGGCCGTATTTCGGGCTGACCACGCTGGTCGCGGTGCTGATGCTGCAAAACTTCATCGTTGTCGACGCCGGTCTGACCGGCGGCGAGATCGGCCTGACCGTTCCCGACGTCCTGACCATCAGCGAGGTCGTCAACTACCAGATCGCGCTCTGGTTCATGGCGGTGAGCGGCGCCATCCTGTTTGCGCTCTCCCGATCGCCGGTCGGACTGATCCTGCAGGCCAGCGGGCAGGATGACGTGCAGGCCGGCGCGCTCGGCTTCAACGTCACCAAGCACAAGCTGTTCGCCTTCATCATCAGCGCGTTCTTCTCGGGCCTCGCCGGCGCACTCCTGGTGTTCTATTTCGGCTCGGCCTCGATCGGAACGCTGATCGACGTCACGGTCGGCGTCCAGATCATCATCGCGGCCGTGCTCGGCGGCCGGCGGACGATCCTTGGCGCCGTCCTTGGTGCGGTGTTTCTGATCGCGATGAGCGAGGTGCTCCGGCCGCTGGGCGACCTTTCGAATTTCACCGTGTTCGCGCTCGCGCTGGTCGTCGTGCTGGTGTTCCCCAACGGATTTTTTGGCCTGCTGACGCGCCACAAAGAGAGTGTCTAGAGCATGAACGACTGCGCCTCTCTCGACGTCGGCCATGTGACCAAGCGCTTCGGCGGCCTGGTCGCTGTCAAGGACATCTCGCTGAACGTCAAGGCCGGCGAGATTCTTGGCCTGATCGGCCCGAACGGATCGGGCAAGTCGACGGTGATGAAGCTGATCATGGGCATCGTGCGGCCGGATGCGGGCTCGGTGCGCATTTCCGGCCAGGAGGTGGCGGGGCTGCCGTCCTACAAGATCGCGCGCATGGGGGTCGGCATCGTATTCCAGCATTCGCGCCCGCTGCACCGGCAGACCGTGCTGGAAAACATCAAGCTCGCGCTGCTGCCCGACAAGCTGACGCGGCTGTTCGCCGATCCCGGCATCGAGGCGCGCGTGCGCGCGATTGCCGAGCGGGTCGGCCTCTCCGCCGTGCTCGACCGGCTGCCATCGACGCTGCCCTTCGCGGACCTGCGCAAGATCGAGATCGCCAAGGCGATCGCCAGGGATCCGAAGGTCCTGCTGATCGACGAACCCTTCGCCGGGCTGACCCAGCAGGAGACGGCCGCCTTCTCGCAGCTGATCGCCGAGCTGCGCGATGACGGACGGGCCATCCTTCTGGTCGATCACAACGTCAAGAGCGTGGCGCGGCTGGTCGACCGCGTGCTCGCGATGTATGTCGGCGAACAGATCGCGGAAGGATCGGCCGAGCAGGTGATGGGCGACGAGACGGTGCGCCGCGTCTATCTCGGCGGCAGCATCGAGACCGCGGCGCGGCCGGAATCCGCGTTCAGCGATGCCGCGACCCCGTTCCTCGAAGTCGAAAAGCTCAGCGTGCATTATGGCAAGGCGCAGGCGCTGGAGGACGTCTCGATCCACGTGCATGCCGGCGAGTTCGTCTCGGTCGTCGGCCTCAATGGCGCGGGCAAGACGACGCTCTTCAACGCGATCTCGGGGCTGCTCCCTTATGTCGGCGAGATCCGCCAGCAGGGCCACGCCCTGCGCGGCCTGTCGGCCGCGCGCGTTGCGCGCAACGGCATCGTGCAGGCGCCGGAGGGCCGCGAGCTGTTCGTCGACATGACCGTGCGCGAAAATCTCGATCTCGGTGCCCACCACCTGGCGCCGGACGAGAGCGCGACCCAGATCGAATGGCTGTTCGAGCTGTTTCCGATCCTGCGAGAGCGGCAGGGCCAGGCCGCGGGGACGCTGTCCGGCGGCGAGCAGCAGATGCTGACCATCGCCCGCGCGCTGATGATGAAGCCAAAACTGCTCATCCTGGACGAGCCGACGCTGGGCCTCGCCCCGATCATCCTCGAGCAGATCTCGCACATCATCGAGACGCTGCGCCGGACCACCTCGATCAGCATGCTGCTGGGCGAGCAGAACGTCACCTTTGCGCTGCCGCATGCCGACCGCGTCTATGTGCTGGAGCATGCGCGCATCGTCTGGGAGGGGCCGCCGAACCGCTTTGCCGCCGAGGCCGGCCGCGGCTATTTGTAACGGGCGGCTGGTCCGGCTCGGATAGCCTTCACCGGTTCTATCGCCGCGCCAAGTGAATGAATCAATTGAAAAATTGCGACCGCAAAGCCATGATCCGAGGGCGCGGCTGCTAACGAGGTCTAACAATTCCTAGCGGGTCATTCCGGGACAAAAGTGGCATTGTGAGCGCGGCGCAATCGGATAAAGCCGCAAAGCCCCGGAGGTCGACATGAGCACCACTGATGAACGCAGCAAGACTGCAACCGAAACGGCGAAGCCAAAAACCGTCGACATGAAACTCGAGGTCATCGTCATTCCCGTGTCCGACGTCGACCGTGCTAAGCGCTTTTATGGTGATATGGGCTGGCGGTTGGACGCCGACTTCGCCGCTCCCAGTGGCGACTTTCGCGTCATCCAGTTCACGCCGCCGGGATCACCGGCCTCTGTGATCTTCGGCAAAAACGTCACCGCGGCCGCGCCCGGCTCCGCCCAGGGCCTGTACCTGATCGTCTCCGACATCGAGGCCGCGCGAAAAGATCTGATCGCGCGCGGCGTCGCTGTCAGCGAACCGTTCCATGGCGAGGGCGACAGATATCTCGGCCCGGACGAGCCGTATCTGTTCGGCCGGGCGCGGGCCAGCGGCCTGGATCCCGCGCGTGGCAGCTATCGCTCGTTCGCCTCGTTCAAGGATCCGGACGGCAATGGCTGGCTGTTCCAGGAGATCACCGCGCGACTGCCCGGTCGCGTGGACAGCGAAACGACATTCGCCTCGTCGACTGATCTTGCCGCCGCGCTCCGGCGCGCCGCGGAGGCGCATGGCGAGCATGAGAAGCGGAACGGCGGCCAACACGATGTGAATTGGCCGGACTGGTACGCCGAGTACATCGTCCGCGAGCAGGCTGGCCAGGAACTGCCGGTGTGAGCGACTGCCAGAATGTGAGCCGACGACAAAGCTTGGTCGAATGGTATCTCGAGGCACACTGTTCACCTCTCTCCGCTTGCACGAGAAGGGGCCGACCAGGATAGGGGCGACCACGAGGGTCGCCCCGCAATGTGGATCCCGTAGGGGCGACCCTTGTGGTCGCCCCTCTCGCAATGACGCTCAATCCATGAGGTGCCGTGCGTCGCGGTGATCGACCGTCACGGCGTGGTGATCTCCGCCGCGAGCCCCCGGGGCTCACCTCCGGTGCCGCAATGATCGGAGGCTCATGACTTCTTCGCCTTCAGCGCCTCGTATTCCGCCAGCGCCCGTTCGAATTTCTTGTTGAACAGCCACATCGCATCCATGATGTCGCGGAAAGTTGCCGATGTTCTGGCGCGGTCGGCTTTGCCGAAAGCAAAAATACTGTTGTTGCGCAGATATCGCATGATCCGCGGGTCGGAGATCCGGTAGGCGAGCAGGTTGCCTGAGTTGAGCGCCGATCGGGTCGGTGTCGGAACGATCTGGATCAGCTCGAAAAACTTCATCTGATCGATCGGATTTTTGAGCGTTCTCACGATCGACGGGATTTGCGGAAAGAGCTCTGCGTGAGCGTTCATCAGCCCGTCGCGCACCGCGGTCCAGTGATTGAAGCGATGATCGAGATCGCCGGCCCGCGCCTCTTCCTTGTCGTCGCGCGCGATCAACTGGGGATCAAAGCGGCCGATCGCCGGCTTGATTGCAGCCCACTTCTTGCGGCCGATTCGATCTTCCGACGGTCCCGTCTGCAGGCTGCCCTTGTAGGTGTTCGAGCGGGCGTTGCCGACATTCTGCTTGCCGTTGGTCTCGGCAAAGAACAGTCCGAGGCTGATCCGTCCGGCGGCCTCGGCGTCCGCGGCATCAAGCCCCTTGGCCCGCGCGATCGCAACGGCGAGTTCGACCACATCCTTGAAGGGGGTCGCCGAGTCCTGCGCGCCAGCGGGCGGTGCTTCCATGATGCCGAACAGCTTGCTGTACTCGTCGACCAGCGGCTCGGCGTCAGCGTCGAAATAGGCCGGGGGAAGGCCGAACTTGTTGGGCCGTCCGATTTTCGATGGAAGCGCGTCGGTGAGATCCTTGTAGGTGCTGATCATGTCGACACGCGCGAGATAGAGCGCTTGTCCCGGCAGGTTCGGAAGCGGCTGTTTCGAATTGATCTGGTTGCGCCGCTCGGCCAAAACCTGTTTGAACCGGTTCAAGGCGTCGTCATAGGCCTTTTGCGCATCCGATTGCTGTTCGGTGAGTGACTGCGCCAGGGTAGCGGAGATCAGGCCGGGACCCGGCAGCGCAAGCAGCAGTCCGAGCGCAAACGCCATTCTGGCTACGGGGCGGTGGCGTGGTCTCTCCATGGCGTTGGTCGCGCCCCTTGATCGCGGTGGCAATCGCGGATCGTAACCGGCAAGGAGCTCGTGTGGCGAGCGCAAACCTCACATTCGATTCAATGTGTCCTCAAAAATCAATGTGTCTTGAAAAAGAAGCCCGCCGTCAGGCGGGCCCAGATTTCGGGGAGGAAGCGCTCTGACGTGGAGCGCCAATGCAATCTCCGCGATTCGGCTCTGGTCACTAAGATAGTATAACTACCGTCAGGGATCTCGCCGGTGTTCACGGCGCGAGCTCATCGGGGAAAGCCCGGGATCAACCGGGGCAAGGGTCAATCAACAGGGATTTTCATGGATTTGTCCGGCGTTTTTGCCAAGATCGTCGCGGTGATCGGCGGCGCCGCGCTGCAGTGGCGTCATCGGCAGGGCGCGCAGCCCGCGCCGGCCTGGGGCCACGCGCCGGCGATTCCGGCGGCGAAACCGCAAGGCGCGCTGCCGACGCTCAAAATGCCGACGGCGAGGGGCTGGAAGGACGGCGAGAAGCCGTTGGCGGCGCCCGGGCTCAAGGTCAACGCGTTCGCGACCGGCCTGGAGCATCCGCGCTGGATCTATGTGCTGCCGAGCGGTGACGTTCTCGTTGCCGAAGCGACGCAAGTCGCAGGACCCGCCAGGTCGGTTTTTCACTATGCGATGCAGGCGACGATGCGGCGCGCCGCCGCTCTCGGCGTCAGCGCGAACCGCATCACGCTGCTCCGCGATACGGATGGCGACGGGATTGCCGAAACGCAAAAGACCTTCATGGAAGGACTGAACCAGCCGTTCGGCATGGCGCTGGTGGAAAACACCTTCTATGTCGGAAACACCGACGGCATTG
>NZ_JAFATE010000006.1 GCF_019244115.1 Bradyrhizobium sp. | reverse complement strand
GCGATCTTCCCGCCGGGGCTGCGGGTCGGGCTGACCCCGCCGGCCGGGCTCGCGCTGGCCAAGACCTTCCCCGGCTTCGAGACCATGGACCGCAGCGTCAAGGTCCTGCTGACCGAACTCCCGGTGCAGGCCTATGCGGAAGTCGTGAACGCCATCAAGGCAAATCCGGCGACGACAACGCCGAACGGGACCAAGCCGGAAGCGATCGAGACCGCGGCAGGGCCCGCCTACTACACCACCGAAACAGCCAAGGATGGGGCGGCCACCGTGCGCCGCTACTCGATGATCCTCTCGGGCGGCGCCTTTGCCGGCTATGTCGCCGTCCAGGTTCCCGAGACTGCAACCAAGATTTACAACGATGAAGCCGTGCGACAGATGTTCGCAACGGCCGCGATCCGCAAGCAGGTACCGGTCGAGGAGCAGCTGGCATTGATGCCGTTCAAGCTGACAGAGCTCAGCGACTTCAAAAACGTCCGGACGCTTGCGCCCGGCAGCGCGCTGCTGCTCGCCGACGGCGATGAGGCCAGCGGGATCGAACCGGCGCCGTTCATGCTGATCGGAATGATCGCGGCAACCCCGCAGGAACCCGACGATCGCGGTCGCTTCGCCCAGCAGGCGGCCACGACGATACCGGGAATGCGCGAGGCGCACATCACGATGTCCGAACCGATCCGCATCGACGGACAGCCGGCCTATGAAACGCGTATCGACGCGACCAGCGGCAAGGATAATACCCCCGTCACCTTGGTGCAGTGGCTGCGCTTCGGTGGGCCGAACACATTGCGCGTCATTGGAAGCGCCCCACGCACCCAATGGTCGAGTGCGTTCCCAAGGTTCCGCGCCGTGCGGGACGGAATCCAGCCGCGCGGCTGATTCCGGTGGATCAAATTCAGAGACAGAGGCAGGATCTCCGCTCCGATGTTCGGATCGGAACGGAGAGGCGCCGTCAGGCGGCGTCGTTCGGCTCGTTGCCGTTGGCAGCGACCGGCGCCGCTTTCAAACCGCCCTTGGAGACGCCGACAAGTGCGGGCCGCAGCACGCGCTCGCCGATCATGAAGCCGGCCTGCACGACCTGAACCACGGTGCCCGAGGGCACGCTGGGATCGGGGACCTCGTACATCGCCTGCTGGAAATTCGGATCGAATTTTTCGCCGGTCGGATCGAATTTCCTGACGCCGTTCTTTTCCAGCGTGTTGAGCAGCGAGCGTTCGGTGAGCTCGACGCCGTCGATCAGGGATTTCAGGCCGGGATCGGCGGTGTCGCGCAATTCGGCCGGCACGGCGTCGAGCGCGCGCTGCAGATTGTCTGCGATATCGAGAATGTCGCGGGCAAAGCCGGTGATGCCATAGGTCCGCGCGTCGGCGACCTCGCGCTTGGTGCGCGCGCGCAGGTTCTCCATCTCGGCGAGCGTCCGCAGCATCTTGTCGCGCGATTCCGCGGCTTCCTTGGCCAGCGCTTCCACGGACCCCACCTCGGGGTCATCGGGCATGATGTAGGGCTTGGAGACCACGGGTTCGCTGGCCTGGGCCGGGTTCGCCGGATCGTTGGTGGGCCGGTCGGAATCGGTCATGGACGTCCTTCTTTGACAAAATCGGCTGGAATAGCTGGATGTTGCGCCCGGATATCGTGCCTTGGCCCGTGAAAATCAAGCCTGAGTTCCCGCCCCCTCAGCCGCCCAGCATCCGGCTGACGATCCGCGCGGCATAATCCACCGTCGGGATCACCCTGGCATAATTGAGGCGGGTCGGGCCGATCACGCCGAGGACGCCGACGATGTGTCCTGCGCCATCGCGATAGGGCGCGACAATGGTGGAGGAGCCCGAGAGCGAGAACAGCTTGTTTTCGGAGCCGATGAAGATCCGCACGCCGTCGGCCTGTTCGGCGCGACCGAGCAGGTCGACGACGCCGCGTTTGGTCTCGAGATCCTCGAACAAGAGGCGGATGCGCTCCAGGTCTTCCAGCGCGTGCAGATCCTCGAGCAGGTTGGCGTGGCCGCGCACGATCAGCTGGCGGTCGCCGTTTTCGCCGCCCGACCAGCTGGCAATGCCCGCCGCGATCACCTTCTGGGTCAGCTGGTCGAGCTCGGCGCGCGCCTGTGCGAGCGCGGTTTCGAGCTCGAGCCGCGCCTCCGCGAGCGTCCGTCCCCGGATCCGTGCATTGAGAAAATTGCCGGCCTCGGTCAGGACCGACGATGGCACGCCCAGCGGCAGCGTCAGGACGCGGTTTTCGACCTGGCCATCCTCGCCGACCATCACGACCAGCGCCTTTTCCGGCTCGAGGCGAACGAACTCGATATGCTTGAGACGGGCGTTGTGCTTCGGCGTCAGCACCACAGCAGCCGCGCGCGTCAGGCCGGAGAGGCGGGTCAGCGCTTCGCCAAGCGCGGCCTCGACCGACTGGGCCCGCCCGACGGCGGCAAGCTGGGTCTGGATCGACTGCCGCTCGGCCTCGGTGAGGTCGCCCATCTGCATCAGCGCATCGACGAAAAAGCGCAAGCCGAGCTCGGTCGGCAGCCGCCCGGCCGAGGTGTGCGGCGCATAGATCAGGCCGAGCTGTTCGAGGTCGGCCATCACGTTGCGCACCGAGGCCGGCGAGAGCGGCACCGCGATCAGGCGCGAGATGTTGCGCGAGCCGACCGGTTCGCCGGTCGCCAGGTAGCTCTCCACGATTTGACGAAAAATCTCGCGCGAACGCTCGCTCAGCTGGGCGAGGCCGGCGCTGGGCGCGATCAGTCCGATCGGTTCGTGCTGGGCCACAGATTACTCCTCCAACTGCCCATAATTTGTCCATCGGCTTGGCCCGTGGCAAGCGGCTAGCGGGCCCCGAAAGCCCTTGCCGCCCCAGGCTCCCGCCCATAAAAGCGGCGCGAGCGAGAATTGTTGCCTTATCCTGGAGGGATTTTCATGCGGCCGAGCCGCCGGGCACCGGATGAACTGCGCGCCGTGTCGCTGGAACGCGGCGTGGTCAAATATGCCGAAGGATCCTGCCTGGTGAAATTCGGCGACACCCATGTGCTGGTGACGGCGACGCTCGAAGATCGCCTGCCGCCCTGGCTGAAGGGGCAGGGCCGGGGCTGGATCACGGCCGAATACGGCATGCTGCCGCGAGCCACCCTGGAGCGCACCCGCCGCGAAGCCTCTGCCGGCAAGCAGGGCGGCCGAACCGTGGAAATCCAGCGCCTGATCGGCCGCTCGCTCCGGGCGATCATCAACCTGGAAGCGCTCGGCGAGCGCCAGATCACGGTCGACTGCGACGTGCTGCAGGCCGACGGCGGGACCCGAACCGCCTCGATCACCGGCGCATGGGTGGCGCTGGCCGATTGCATCGGCTGGATGAAGGCGCGCAAGATGGTCAAAGCGGAGGTGCTTCGGAGCAATGTCGCAGCGGTCTCCTGCGGCATCTATAACGGAACGCCGGTGCTCGATCTCGACTATGCCGAGGATTCGGAAGCCGAGACCGACGCCAATTTCGTCATGACCGGCGACGGCCGTATCGTCGAGGTCCAGGGCACGGCGGAGAAGACGCCGTTCACGGAGGCCGAGTTTTTGGCGCTGATGGCGCTCGCGCGCAAGGGCGTGGCGCGGCTGGTCGACTTGCAGAAGATGGCGGTGGCGTGAGCGACGAGGCATCCAGTAACGGCAGCAGCCAGCATCGGCGAATCGCGGGCCGGCTCGTGATCGCGACCCACAATGGCGGCAAGCTCGCCGAGATGCGCGAACTCCTAGCTCCACATGGCATAGAAGCGGTCTCGGCTGGCGAGCTTGGCCTGCCGGAGCCCGAGGAGACCGGCGAGACCTTTCATGCCAATGCCCGCCTCAAGGCGGTCGCGGCGGCGAACGCGGCACGGCTGCCGTCCTTCGCAGATGATTCCGGTATCGTGGTCGACGCGCTTGGCGGCGCGCCGGGTATTTTTTCGGCGCGATGGGCCGGACCGACCAAGGATTTTTCGGTCGCCATGGCGCGGATCGAGCGGCTGCTTCAGGAGCGTGGGGCGACCACGCCCGAGCAGCGCAAGGCGCATTTCGTGTCCGCGCTCTGCGTCGCCTGGCCCGACGGGCACGTCGAGGAGGTCGAAGCCCGAACCGACGGAACGCTGGTCTGGCCGCCACGGGGCAGTAATGGTTTCGGCTACGACCCGATGTTCCTGCCGGACGGCTTTGACCGCACCTTTGGCGAGATGACCAGCATCGAGAAGCATGGCCTGCCGCCGCTTGGTCTCGGCCTCTCGCACCGCGCCCGCGCCTTCATCAAGCTCGCGGAGATCTGCCTTGACTAGTGGTCCGACGCCGACATCGCCGAGTGCATTCGGCGTTTATGTGCATTGGCCGTTCTGCTTGTCGAAATGTCCCTATTGCGACTTCAACAGCCATGTCCGCCACGCCGCGGTCGACGAGAAGCGGTTCGCCCGCGCTTTCGCCCGGGAGATCGAGGTCACTGCCGCACGCACCGGGCCACGCGACGTCACATCGATCTTTCTCGGGGGCGGCACGCCGTCGCTGATGCACCCGGAAACCGTCGGTGCGATCCTGGACGCGATCGGCGCGCACTGGCGCTGTTCTGGCGACGTCGAGGTCACGCTCGAAGCCAACCCGACCAGCGTCGAGGCGACACGGTTTGCCGGCTATCGCGCCGCCGGCGTGAACCGGGTCTCGCTCGGGGTGCAGGCGCTCGACGATGCCGCGCTGAAAATGCTGGGGCGGCTGCACAGCGCCAGGGAAGCGCTCGATGCTGTGGCGATCGCGCGCCGCGTCTTCGACCGCTATTCCTTCGATTTAATCTATGCGCGGCCCGGCCAGACGCCTGCGAGCTGGGCCGCTGAATTGCAGCTCGCGATCACCGAAGCGGCCGAGCATCTGTCGCTGTACCAGCTGACGATCGAGGAGGAGACGCCGTTCTTCAGCCTCCACGCCGCCGGCAAATTGCCGACACCGGACGAGGCGACGGCGCGCACGCTCTATGACGTCACCCAGGAGGTCTGCGGCCGCCACGGCCTGCCGGCCTATGAGATTTCCAACCACGCCCGACCGGGTGCCGAGTGCCGGCACAATCTCGTCTATTGGCGCGGCGAGCAATATGCCGGCATCGGGCCGGGTGCGCATGGCCGCCTCGACCTCGGTGGCATCAGACACGCCACCGCGACAGAACGGCGCCCCGAAAGCTGGCTGATGCGGGTCGAGGCATCAGGCCACGGCCTGATCACCGACGATGTTTTGAGCAGTGAAGAGCGCGCCGACGAGTTTTTGTTGATGGGGCTGCGGCTGGCCGAGGGGATCGATCCCGCCAGCTATGCCGCGCTCGCCGGTCGCGGGCTCGACCCCCGCCGGATCGAGCTGTTGCGCGACGAAGGCGCGATCGCGGTCGAAGCTGACGGCCGGCTCCGGGTCACGCAGTCCGGGTTTCCGGTGCTGGATGCCGTCGTTGCTGATCTGGCGGCGTAACCCTTCTCACGTCGCACCAAAATTCTTGGGCGAACCCGCCACGGCCTGGCTGCCGCCTGAGGCGACGCGCATCACGGCGAGCCCGCGCTCGTTGGTGCCGTCCGGGCGGAAACGGAACAGGCCGTCGATGCCAGCAAAGCCGGAGGCGCTGGCCAGCACGTCCTGCGAGAATTTCTGGCCGGGGTTCCTTGCCAGCGCCGCGACCAGGGCGACCGCGTCATAGGCGAGCGTTGCCGTACGCACCGGCTCGCCGCCAAATTTGGTGCGATAGCGGGCAGAGAACCCCCGGAAGCCGGCGGGGTCCGGCGCTGCGTAGAGACCGCCCTGCAGCACAGGGCTCGCGGCCACCCTGGGATTGTCCCAGAGCCCGGTTCCAAGCAGCTGGATGTTGCGCAGGTTGGCGCCGGCCGCGGTCAGTGCGTCGGCGGTCGCTACGACTGAATCGCCGTCATCGGCGATCAGAAGCGCATCCGCCTGGCCAAGCGACTGGGCGACCGTTCGCGCCGGCGTCGCGCGATCGGCGCCGTATTTTTCGAATGCCACGATACGCCCCCCGCGCCGGGCCACGGCCGGCTTGAAGGCGGCTTCCACAACATTGCCATAGGCATTATCCGGCAGCAGCGCGGCGAACGATTTTTTGCCGATGCTCGCCGAATACTCGACGATCCGGTTGACGTCGGACTCCGGCAGAAAGCTCAGCAGATAGACGCCGCGGCCGGCGACGCTGGAATCGGTGGAGAAGGCGATCACCGACACGCTGCGGGTCCGCGCCACCTGGGCGGTGGCCGGCACCGCGGCGGCGAAAAGCGGACCTAAGATGATCTCGGCGCCCTCGTCGAGCGCCTGCTGCGCACCCTGCTGGGCGCCCGGGGGATTTCCAGCATCATCCTTGATCAGGAGCTGGATGTTCGGGTTCTGGAACTCGGCCAGCGCCATCTCCGCGGCGTTTTTCATCGACTGCGCGGCGACGCCGGCATTGCCCGCGGCCGACAATGGCAGGATCAGCCCGACCTTGACCTGACCGGTGCCGGCGACCGCCGGCTGTTCCTGCGGGCCGGCCGGCGCCTGGGCCTGCGAGCTGAAGGGATTGGGCAGCTGGCTGAACGTCTGCTGGACGCTCGAACAGGCCGACAGCAGCGGCGCGCCGAGTGCAAGTCCGAGCGCCGCTCGCCGGGTCACGGCAGGTTGTTGGCCCGACAATGGTGAGTTCGGATTGCGCGCACCCGGCATTGCATCTCTTCACTTCGACCGGCCGGAATCGGCCGGAACTCGTGAGCCCCCAGCTTCGGGACGGTTGGTGTATTGGCGATGACTCAAACTAAATCAAAAGGGTCATGGCATCGCCGACCGCAGTTTCACCTGACCGCCCCGGTCATGTTCTATCCTGGCCCGTCTCCGTTGTACGCCGCATGAACGGCTGCCCCACGGATGGCGCTGCTTGTGGCGCCCGAGCTCTCTAGCCCCTAAGATATCATTATGCGCGCAAAACCTGCCCCGATAAATACGACTCAGCTCTCGACTGGCGCTCTGCGCAGCTTTTCAGTCGATGGTTGCATCCTTGCCGCACCGAAGGCACCGGGCGGGTTGTTCCTGGTCGCGACCCCGATCGGGCATCTCGGCGACGTCACGCTGCGCGCGCTGCAGACGCTCGCAGCCGTCGATCTCATCGCCTGTGAGGACACCCGCATCACCCGCCGGCTGACCGAGCGTTATCAGATTTCGACACTATTGACGGCTTACCACGAGCACAATGCCGAGACCGCGCGGCCGCGAATCCTGAAAATTCTGGGCGAGGGCGGTTCCGTCGCGCTGGTATCGGACGCGGGAACTCCGCTGATTTCCGATCCCGGCTTCAAGCTGGTGCGCGAGGCCTGCGCGGCAAGCTTTTCCGTTTCCGCGCTGCCGGGGCCATCCTCGGTGCTGACGGCGCTGTCGGTGGCAGCACTTCCCACGGACCGTTTCTTCTTCGAGGGCTTTTTGCCGCCGAAGCGAGCCGCGCGCCGGGTGCGCCTGAAGGAACTCGCTGCCATCGACGCGACCCTCGTACTGTTCGAATCGGGCAACCGGGTCGGCCAGAGCTTGGCCGATCTCGCTGACATCATGGGGGGCAGGGGTGCGGCGATCTGCCGCGAGCTCACCAAGCTCCACGAGGAGATTTTGCGCGGCCCGCTAGTCGAGCTGGCGGAGAACGCCGGTCAGCTCGAAACGCGCGGCGAGTTCGTGGTGGTGATCGGGCCGCCGGCGGCGAATGCCGGTGCGATGACCGGGGATGCCCTGGATGCGCTGCTCCGCGACCAGCTCACGCGCTCCAGCGTCAAGGACGCGGTCGCGCACGCCGTCGAACTGTCGGGCCGGCCACGCCGCGAGGTCTATGCGCGGGCGCTTGAGCTGGCCAGGGACAGATCGGCGCTGACGTCTGCGGAAAGCGACGATGGCAAAGGATGAGGGCGCCTCGTCGCCGGACAAGCAGGCCGCCCCCGAGCGGATTGCGGCGTTCCGGACCGGCCTTTCCGCCGAAAGCCGGGCCGCGGCGTATCTGATGGCCAAGGGCTACCGCATCCTCGCCCGGCGCTTTCGCACGCCGCATGGCGAGATCGACCTGGTCGCGCGACGCCGAGGCCTGCTCGCCTTTGTCGAGGTCAAGGCCCGCGCCACGCTCGACGAGGCCGCCTTTGCGGTGACGCCGCGCCAGCAGCTGCGCATCATCAATGCCGCCCAGGCCTGGCTCGCCGCCCATCCCGAACATGCGGAATTCGAACTCAGGTTTGACGCCATCCTGATTGCGCCGCGGTCCCTGCCACGCCATCTGATGGCGGCCTTCGACGCCAGTTCCTGAAAGCCGTTCCCTCCAGCAAGTCGGATCTTCCCATGTCATTGAACGTCGCCGTCCAGATGGATCCCATCGCGCGCATCAACATCCGCGGCGATTCGACCTTTGCGCTGCTCTTGGAGGCGCAGAAGCGCGGCCACGGCCTGTCCTATTACACGCCCGACAAGCTTTCATTGCGCGGCGAGGAGCTGGTGGCTCCGCTGCAGTCGCTCGCCGTGCGCGACGAGGCTGGCGACCATTTTACGCTCGGCGAGCCGAAGCGCACCGACCTCTCTTCCTTCGACGTGGTGCTGCTGCGCCAGGACCCGCCGTTCGACCTCGCCTACATCACCTCGACCCATTTTTTGGAGCGGATCCACCCCAAAACTCTCGTCGTCAACAGTCCGGCTGCGGTCCGCAACGCTCCGGAAAAGCTGTTCGTGATGAATTTCCCGAAACTGATGCCGCCGACCCTGATCTCGCGCGACCTCGACGAGATCAACGCCTTTCGCGATGAGCATGGCGCGGTGGTCATGAAGCCGCTGCACGGCCATGGCGGCGCCGCGGTGTTCCGCGTCATGCCGCAGGACATGAATTTCGGCTCGCTGTTCGACATGTTTTCCGTGACCTTCAAGGAGCCCTGGGTGATCCAGCGCTTCCTCCCCGAGGTGAAGCATGGCGACAAGCGCATCATCCTGGTCGACGGCGAATTTGCCGGCGCGGTCAACCGCGTCCCGGCACCCGACGATTTGCGCTCCAACATGGTGCGCGGCGGCGCCGCGCAGGCGACCGAGCTGTCGCCGCGTGAGCAGGAGATCTGCAAGACGCTCGGTCCCGCCCTGCGGGCCGCGGGCCTGCTGTTCGTCGGCATCGACGTGATCGACGGCTTTCTCACCGAGATCAACGTGACCTCGCCGACCGGAATTCGCGCCGTCGCCCGGCTCGGCGGGCCGGACATCGCCGCAAGAATCTGGGACGTGATCGAGGCGCAGCGGGGCGCCAAATAGTTCTTTGTCTGTTGTCATACAGCCGACACATCTCTGCTGCGCACCTGGTGTGGCGTGTCCGACGTTCGAAAGCGAGCTCCCCGCAAAGTGATACGAGCGCCAGAACTAAGGGACGCGCGCGTCTTCCAAAGGTCCGAAAGCTGGTGCAACGTCACGTTGTCCGCTCAATCCAGCGCTTCGATCCGCCGGAGGCGGTGAAGCAGGCCTTTCATAGTGGAGAAAACGCATGACCTATCCCGTCTCGCGACGATCCCTGCTTGCCCTCAGCGCCGGTCTCGGCGCGTCGACCATGTTCGGCAGCAGTGCGCTCGCCCGTGCTCCCAAGCTCGGCACCGAGCCGTCCTATTTCTATCGGTTCAACCTCGGCAGCGCCGAGGTAACGGCGGTTTCCGACGGACCATTGGCGCTCGGCGACCCCAAGGGCACCTTCACCGGGGTGCCGGATGACGAATTGCGCAAGATGCTGTCGGACAATTTCCTCGCCCCCGACAACGTCGTGCTCGAGCAGAACTCGCCGATCGTGAACACGGGCGACAAGCTCGTGCTGTTCGACACCGGCCTCGGGACGGCGAAAGGATTTGGACCAACCACCGGGCGGCAGCAGAAGAGCATGGCCGAAGCCGGCATCAAGCCGGAGGACATCGACGCGGTGGTGTTCTCGCATGCCCATATCGATCACATCGGCGGCGTGGTCGACGAGCATGACAAGGTGCTGTTTCCGAACGCCCAGTTCTATATCGCCCAGAGCGATTTCGATTACTGGACCGACGAGGGCAAGATGGGCGGCCAATGGAAGGATTTTGTGGTGCACGCCCGCAAGAACCTGATGCCGGTCCGCGACCGCCTCGTCTTCTACAAGGACGGCCAGGAATTTTTGCCGGGCATCCAGGCGCTGGCCGCACCGGGCCACACCGTGGGTCACCACATCTTCATGATCTCATCGGAAGGCAAATCTTTTGCCTATCTCGGCGATCTCAGTCATCACCCGGTGCTGCTGATGGAAAAGCCGCGGATGGAAT
>NZ_JAFATE010000906.1 GCF_019244115.1 Bradyrhizobium sp. | reverse complement strand
TGATGGCCACGGCAAGCCCGAGCGCATCGCTCACCCGTTTCTCCAGCGCGGCCGTGTCGGCGTCCTTCGTCTTGGTGGCGGCGCCGCGTGGCTTCTGCGGCTTGCGTTCCGGTACGCCCTCGACATGCGCGAGCTGCTCGGCCTGACGAACGTTGAGCCCCTCCTCCACGATCTTCTTGGCGGCGGCGAGCGGATCCGGCACGCCGATCAGTGCGCGCGCGTGTCCGGCCGACAACTGGCCTGACGCGATCAGGGCTTGCACCTCGGCCGGCAGTTTCGTCAGCCGCATCGTGTTGGCGATGTGGCTGCGGCTCTTGCCGACGATCTTTGCGATGTCTTCCTGGCTGCGGTTGAACTCGTTCGCGAGCGCGTGATAGCCCTGCGCCTCTTCCAGCGGGTTGAGATCTTCGCGCTGCACGTTCTCGACGATCGCGATCTCCAGTGCGTCACTGTCGGAGACGTCGACCGGCACGATCGGCACCTCGTGCAGACCGGCGGCCTGCGAGGCGCGCCAGCGCCGCTCGCCCGCGATGATCTCGAAACGATCCTGCGCGCCCTTCACCGGCCGCACTACGATCGGTTGAATCACACCGTGCTGCTTGATCGACGCGGTGAGTTCGCCGAGCTCGGCATCGGAAAAGGTGCGCCGCGGATTGCGCGGATTGGGCTTCAAGAATTCGATCGGCACCTTGCGCTGATTGCGCGGCCGCTCGACATGCTGGGCCTCACGGCCGACATCGCCGATCAGGCTCGCAAGCCCCCTGCCCAGACGCGAACGCGCTTCGTCAGCCATCGCCGACTCCTTTGGACTCAAAGTGACGCGCTCCTGTACTTGCTTCTGTCGCATTTCCCGTGCACCGCCTGCGCCGCAGCAAAACTGATTCCAGTTTCATGCGGGAGCTGATGATCCGGGATAGCTGGTGCGACAGGTGTATCATGGTTGAGGAATCCGGATCGATTTGCTGTGCGGTCCGGAACGACGTGGCGGCGATTAATGTGTGCGCAGTTCGCGCTCGCGCTGGATCACCTCGGTGGCGAGCTTCAGATAGGCTTCGCTGCCGACGCAGCGAAGATCATAGACCAGCACCGGCTTGCCGTAGGATGGCGCTTCCGAAATGCGCACATTGCGCGGGATCATGGTGTTGTAGACCTTGCTGCCCATGAACTGGCGCACGTCGGCGACGACCTGGTTCGACAGGTTGTTGCGCGAGTCGAACATGGTCAGCACGATGCCGTGGATCGACAGATTCGGATTGAGCGTGGAGCGCACCTGCTCCACGGTCTGCAAAAGTTGCGACAGACCTTCGAGCGCGAAGAACTCGCACTGCAGCGGCACCAGGATCGCATCGGACGCAGCCATCGCATTGACGGTGAGCAGGTTCAGCGACGGCGGACAGTCGACGAGCACATAAGTATAGTCGTTGCCTGGCTCGACCTTCTCGTTCACGCCCGCGATTGCATCGCGCAGACGGAATGCGCGTCCCGCCGTCGCGCCAAGCTCAAGTTCGAGACCGGAAAGATCCATGGTCGAGGAGGCGATGTGCAGACGCGGTACGGCGGTTGCGACCACCGCCTCGCGCAAATTCGCCTCGCCGATCAGCACGTCATAGGTCGAGCAGTTGCGATTGCGCCGGTCGATACCGAGCCCGGTCGAGGCGTTGCCCTGGGGATCGAGATCGACGATCAGCACGCGCTCGCCGATCGCGGCCAGTGCCGTCCCGAGATTGATCGCGGTCGTGGTCTTGCCAACGCCGCCCTTCTGGTTTGCAAGCGCCAGGATGCGCGGACGACCATCCGGCGGCGACACGCTACCTCCTTGATAAAGCTGATCAATTACAGTCATGACAGGTCGCCAATGGTTTGTCCTGGATTTAAGATCGCCGTTCGATCCGGTCTACCTCGACGATCCAGCCTCCTCCGCCGGTGCGGCTGGAATGGAGAAGCGTTCGAATAGTCCAATACTTAGTGGCTTCGGTCAACTCTGCGTCAACATCTTGGCCCTTCAGAAACAGCGCTTTTGCGCCCTTTCTGACAAGCGGCTCCGCAAAGCCGAGCAACAAGTTTAACGGAGCGAGCGCCCGAGCGGTCACGCAATCGATTCGGTCTTCGATCGTATCCACAATATTCCCGATCTCCGACAAATGCACGACGCCTGGCGATGATGTCACGCGAATCGCTTCGCGCAGAAAAGCGGCCTTCTTGACATTGCGCTCGACCAGATGGACCACTGCGCCGCGTCGTTCGGCCAGGGCGCAAGCCAGCACCACACCGGGAAAACCCCCGCCGCTGCCGAGGTCCATCCAGCGTCGCGCGGCCGGCTGCAGCTCGAGCAGCTGCAGCGAGTCAGAGACGTGTCGGGTCCAGAGATGAGGGAGCGTCGATGGCGCGACAAGATTGGTCTTGCTCTGCCACTGGCCGAGCAGGTCAATGAACCGGTCGAGGCGCTGCTCTGTTTCATGTGAAACGGGCGTCAGCGCGAGTGCGGCGGATTTGTCGGCTGCGGTCTCTAGAGACGCCTCTCCAGCCCCAGAGGTGAGTCTCCCATTCTGACCGGTATCGGCTTTTTCGATTCGCGGCGCCGAGCGGGAGGGCGTTTTAGTAGCACTCACCGCACGCTCCAGCGATCAAGCCGGAGTTCGACCTCCGGACGCCTGAAGGGTCCCAGAGAGCCGGAGCGAAGTCTGGCTTGTTTCACGTGAAACGCCCTTTACCCGCCACCGATGACTTGCGTCGCGCTTCCCGCCGCAAATACGCTGCGAGAATCCCAAGCGCCGCCGGTGTCATTCCGTCAATTCGGCTCGCCTGCCCCACGGTCCATGGCCGCGCCGCTGTCAGCTTGGCCCGGACTTCGTTCGACAGACCCGGCACCAGGCCATAGTCCACATCACTGAGAACCAGCCCTTCATCCCGGCGGAAAGCCTCGACATCAGTCGCCTGCCGCCGGGCATAGACGTCGTATTTGGCCTCGATCTCGAGATGGCCGGCGATGCCTGGTTCGATGGCCGATAGCTCCGGCCAGATCGAACGCACCTGGGCCCAGCCGATCTCGGGATAGGCGAGGAGCTCAAAGGCCGAGCGACGCTGACCATCCTTGTTCAGGGACAGGCCGTACCGCGCAGCTTCGGTGGGTGTGAGGTTCAACGACTTTGCCAGCACCTTTGCGGCATCCAGCGCAGCCATCTTGGCCCGGTGCCTCTCGTTCCGAGCGGCGCCGACGCAGCCGAGTGCGATGCCCTTGTCAGTCAGGCGCTGGTCGGCATTGTCGGCCCGCAGCGTGAGCCGATACTCGGCGCGCGAGGTGAACATCCGATAGGGTTCGGTGATCCCGCGCGTGACAAGATCATCGATCATGACACCGAGATAGCCATCGGCCCGGTCGAACACGATTGGAACCGTGCCGCCAGCGACGAGTGCCGCATTGATCCCGGCCACGATGCCCTGCGCCGCGGCCTCTTCATATCCGGTCGTGCCATTGATCTGTCCGGCCAGGAAGAGCCGCGGCAGCCGCTTGGTCTGCAGGGTCGGATCGAGCTCGCGCGGATCGACGTGGTCGTATTCGATGGCGTAGCCGGGCCGGATCATCCGCGCCTTTTCGAGGCCGGGAATGGTCGCGACGATGCCGAGCTGGACCTCCTCCGGCAACGAGGTCGAGATCCCGTTCGGATAGACCGTGCTGTCCTCCAGTCCCTCCGGCTCCAGAAAAATCTGGTGACCGTCGCGATCGCCGAAGCGGATGATCTTGTCCTCGACCGAGGGACAGTAGCGCGGGCCGGTGCTCTTGATCTGCCCGGAATATATCGGCGAGCGATGGACATTGGCCCGGATCAGATCGTGCGTGGCGGCCGTGGTCCGGGTGATGCCGCACTGAATCTGGGGCGTCGTGATGCGCTCAGTCAGGACGGAGAAGGGTTCGGGCGGATCATCCCCGGGCTGCATCTCGACGCTGGCCCAGTCGATCGTCGTGCCGTCCAGGCGTGGCGGCGTGCCGGTCTTGAGCCGTCCGAGGACAAATCCGGCGCGCTCAAAGGACTTCGAAAGACCCATCGCAGGAGCCTCGCCAACCCGGCCGGCCGGCCAATTCT
>NZ_JAFATE010000883.1 GCF_019244115.1 Bradyrhizobium sp. | reverse complement strand
GTGACGTACATTTACTCGAATCCCGCGAGGAACATCATCGCCTCCCCGGACTTGTTCGCACAGAGGATCATTCGCCATCCCTTTAAATTCGAGTCCTGGAGAATGGGAAACGAGCGTTCGGAGGACGCGCTCACTTGGAACGTTTTTCGCAGTCTGCAAGAGGCGGGTTGCCTTCACCTAGTCCTCAAATAAGCGAAGGTTCCAGTTCCCAACAGCGATTGGCTCGGTAGGTAGGATCTCTGGTCCCTTGCGGGATGGCGATTTCAGATTCACATTCGCCATGCTCACCTCACTCTCTGACCCGCTGGCCGCTCGATGCCGCGATGGACCGGAGCATCCAGACTCCGGCTTCAAGTTTCTTCGCTCAGCAACGCAACTGTGCGATCGTGCGGAAGAAGGTCCGTTGCCAGGGATTCCAACTCAGAACCCGGTAGACCAAGCGTCGGCCGCCGCTTACCACCTGGCACGGCAGACGCAGAAACGCGTTGCGGAAGGTCTTGAACTCCATGCCCAGGATCGTCTGCTTTTCTTTTTGATGACGCTCGATGTGCCGGCCCGGCCCTGCGGTCGGCCACAGCGCGAACCAGGCCTTCAGGTTCCACGCCAACGCCGTCATCACCATGTACGCCCCGTTGCTTTCCAGGTTGTCCACCGGCGCGGTGAGCGCGCCCACGCCGCCTTTGAGCTGGGCGTGCAGGTTCTCCTGGTTGCAACGTTGGTTCGCCTCGAACACGATTTCCGCCGGCGTGCTCGTCCAATCGTTGGTCAGATAGAAGAAGTAGATGTAGTCGTCAAAGAGCCGCACCTCACCCTTCTCGATGCTCAGATTCTTGCGCACCACGATCAGACGATAGGGATTCTTGCACGCGACGGGTCGGTACGGCATTTCCGCGACCTGCTCGCTGACCAACCGCTTGTTCTCGAATTCACGCTGCCGCACGATCGCTTCCTTGACACGCGTCGGCTTTTGGCGCGGCTGCGTCTTCACTTCATAACGCGGCGGCCGCTTGAGCTCGCGCCAGGCGGTGGCCTGCAAATCATCCGCCAAAATGTGCCGCGCCGCCGTCTGATCCAGGCCGAAGATGAACCGCACGCGTGGGTCCGCACTCCAGCGATCCAGCTGCTTCGTTTGACTGAAGTCGGTATCGCCACGCAACAGCACCTTGCGGAAACCGCCTTCCAGACAAACCTTCATCGCGCGATCGACTTCCGCCGCCGCGCCTTCGTGCGAAGGCCGATTGCCGGGACGATTGAGCACGCTCAAGACCTCGCCGGTGTTGGCCAGCGAGACGACGAGCGGGTGATAACCCCAGACACCGTTGTAGGCGATGTCGATGCCGTGTTTGCATTCGGCGTCGGTGGGAACCAGCGTGCCGTCCATGTCAATGCGTGCCAGGTCGAAGAACGCCGCCGGCTGGCGCGCCCAGACGCGCGGGCGAACGCTGTTGATGGTGTCGATCAACGTGTGCACGTCCGCGGCACGGAAGCGGCGGCAGAAATCGCCGGCGGTGGTCGGATCGGGAATGCGCTGAGCGCCGAGCGCATCGAGGTAGACTTCGTCCTGACGCCGCAGTTCGAGGTCTTGCAGACAAGTGCCGTCGCACAGCGCGTTGTAGGCGAGGTTGAGCACGTGATCGGATTCATGGTAGGGCAGATGAATCTTGAGCAGGTGCAGCCTTTCGTTGATGGCGTCGATGAGCCCGACACGTCGCGCCAGCAGATGCATGGCCCCGATGCCGCCGTGCGCCAGACCGCGTGTGCGGTCGGCGATCTCGTAATGGATGTTGGTGGCGGTGAACATCGGCTGGTCCAGGGTGCCGAGCCGCTTCTTGTCGAGTCGGCGTTCGATTCGGCGCTTGCGATGGACCAGTTGCTGGTGTATCTTGGCGTTCACTCGAAATCCCTTTCTGATGGTGTGGATGATGGTGTCGCTACCTCATCAGACGCCGCAGAAAGTCAAAGGATTTCGAGTTTTTTCAAATTCCTTCCTCACTGAAGCGCGGTGGGTTCGCTTGATCAAGGACTAGCGGCGTTCGCTTCGAGGCTTTCCTGGCGCTGGCGAAACACCGTGCGGCGCTCCACAAGCCGGCCGAGCCGGGATTCCCGAAACAATCGCACGTGGTCAACTCTGCCGATCTTCCGGAGTTGAAAGCCTACCACGACTACCTCGGCCGCGCGCAGGCGATGCAGCGCGTCGGGCCTGTCAAAGCGGTCAGCGAATCGCCTGCGTTCATGCTGCGCACACAAC
>NZ_JAFATE010000856.1 GCF_019244115.1 Bradyrhizobium sp. | reverse complement strand
GTATGTTCGGCGATCATTCGCTCTTCGTCGGTCGGAACGACGTAGATCGGAACAGAACTCGCGGGTCCCGATATCTTCAGCGCGTGCGCGGCATTCGCGCCGGCATCGATGGATACGCCCAGCCACGCGAGCTTCTCGGCGACACGTGCGCGAATTGGCGCGGAATTTTCGCCAATGCCGGCAGTGAAGACGAAGGCATCGATCCCTTGCAGCGCTGCCGCCAGCATTCCTGCTTGCAGCCCGACCCGATAGACGAAATACTCGACGGCGAAGGCCGCGCGAGGGTCCTGACTCGATTGCAGCTCGCGCATGTCGTTGCTGATGCCGGACAATCCCTTCAGGCCGCACTCCTTGTAGAGAAAGTTCTGCAGCTCAGTAGCGGTCATGCCCTTGGCGGACATCAGATACAGCACGACCCCGGGATCGAGCTGTCCGGGCCGCGTTCCCATCGGCAGGCCGTCGAGCGCAGTGAAGCCCAGCGTATTTTCGATGCTGCGGCCGCCACTCAGGGCGCACATCGATGCCCCGCTTCCCAGATGCGCCACGATGACCCGGCGGCTGGCGATCTCCGGCGCGCATTCGGGCAGCGTCTTGGCAATGTACTCGTAGGAGAGGCCGTGGAAGCCGTAGCGCCGGACCCCCTCTTCGTGAAGCCGGTACGGTATCGCGTAGACGTCCGCGACGTCGGGATGATCGCGGTGGAACGCCGTATCGAAGCAGGCGACCTGCGGCAGCGCCGGAAAGTTCGCCAGAATGGATTTGATCGGTGCGAGGTTGTGCGGCTGGTGCAGCGGCGCCAGGGCCGCGTAGCGCTCGAGACGCGCGACCACGGCATGATCGACCAGCACCGGCGCATCATAATCCGGCCCGCCATGGACCACGCGATGGCCGACCGCCATCGGTGTCATGCGAACCTCGTCGCGGAGCCACGCACCCGCCACCGCCATCGCAGCCGGAACGTCCGGAACGGCTTCGATCGGATAGGCACGCTCCGCGACCGCGTCGCCATTGATTCCGGAGGCGCGCAGCCGCGGTCGGCTGCCTATACCGTCCATTTGTCCTTTCAGCTGGCGGTGCAGCCGGCCCTCGCCATCGACGGCGAACACCTGGAACTTGACGCTCGAGGATCCCGCATTGACGACAAGGATCGTATCCATGGCGATCACGCGGCTGCGTTGACTGCGCGCCGGCGGCGCGCATCGGCGTAGAGGCTCGCCACCGCACAGGAGGCCATGCGCGCCCTCGGCGAATCCGCGCGCGAGGTCAGCACGATCGGCACACGGGCACCGAGCACGACCCCCGCGCCGTCGGCCTTGGCGAAATAGGCCAGATTTTTCGCCAGCATGTTGCCGGACTCGAGATCCGGCACGACCAGAATCTGGGCGCGTCCCGCGACCTCGGATTTGATCCCCTTGATCCTGGCGGCTTCCCGATCGACCGCATTGTCGAAGGCGAGCGGGCCGTCGAGCAGGGCGCCGGTGATCTGGCCGCGCTCGGCCATTTTGCACAGCGCCGCCGCCTCGATCGTGGAGGGAATTGCGGATGTGACCGTCTCGACGGCGGACAGGACCGCAACCCTTGGAAGGGTGCCGAACCCGGCCTGGGTGAACAGATCGATCGCGTTCTGCACGATGTCCCGCTTGGCATCGAGGTCCGGGAAGATATTGATCGCCGCATCGGTAATGAACACGGTGTCGGCATAGGTCGGCACATCCATCACGAAGACGTGGCTGATGCGCCGGTCGGTGCGAAGTCCGCCTGCCTTGGCCGTCACGCTTCGCATCAACTCGTCGGTATGCAGGCTTCCCTTCATCAGCATCTCGCCCTTCGCGGCATGCACGAGTTCGACCGCTTTCGCAGCCGCAGCCTCGCTATGCGGCGCGTCGACGATCTCGAAACCCGAGATGTTGATGCCGTGCTTGGACGCGGCGCCCGCAATCTTCGCCGCGGGCCCGACGAGCACCGGCCTGATGATGCCGGCTTCGGCGGCATCGGCGGTACCACGCAGAGACGTTTCGTCGCACGGATGCACCACGATCGTGCTGACGGGCGGGATCTTTTTTGCCGCAGCGATGAGACGGTCGTATTTTGCGTAAGTGCGTGTTTCGCCGGTGTCGGCGGCTTGTACTGCCATGTCTGCCTCCAATTCCCGGACTACGAGGCCTTTGCTTGCGAATCGAAAGGGGCAGCGATCGCATCCGACCTGCCCTCCTCGGCCAGCCCAAACAGTTCGGTAATGCGGCGCAGGCGCATCGCGGCTTCCCCGGACACCTCGGCGCTCGCCGACAGCACGTCCCGGACCGCCTCGAGGCCCTTGCGTCGCGCCTCGATGTTCTGCGGCAGCAGTTTTGGAATGGCCGCGAGACTCGCCTCCTGGTCGAGCAGCAGCATGAAGAACTGCTCGCGCACCATGGCCTTGAACTCCGCGGGCGAGAGCCGCGCGGTGCTGTCGGTTCCGCGCACGCGGCGCAGCGCCTCCGCCCCGCGTTCGTCGACCATGCCGCGCGCCATGCCGACATAAAGAAGGCTGCGGACGAGGCACTCCCTGAGGCCGCCGCTGCCGATGCGGGACTTCAGTTCCGCGATCCGGGCATCGAGGCGCTTACGATAGTCAGCCGACATCTCGGGCTTCGGTGACGGATCGGACTGCGGGTCTATCCCGACCGCGGTCTGGAGCGCCGGCGAGCCATAGACCGCGAGAAACAGCGCTTCGCTGAGCGCTTCCTGCGCGTCCCGCCAGTGGTCGAGGGCGCCGACGATGGTTTTCGACATCGTTTCCTGAATGGCGAGAAACGGATTGTCTGCGGCGGCCGGCTTGCGGTGCTCGCGGGCGTTATCGGCCGCTTCAGCGATCGTCTTGGTCACCGGATTGTCGCCGGCGAGCGCCTCGTATTGCACCCGCAGCGGGTGCAGCCTGTGCATCATCTCCGCCGCCTGCGGCGTGACAAACGCCTTGATCCAGGGCTGGACGAAATTGCGATAGGCGGCGAGGTTGATTTTCGAGACCCGCGCGGCCGCGGCAAAGCGCCGCTCGTCGTCGGCGTTGTTTCCACCGAGTGCCCTGATGTCGTCGAGCGTGCGCTGTTCGCAGCGCATGATCCATCGTCCGGAAACCAGCTCTCCACTGGCGCTGTCTTCGGATTTCGCCTCGAAAGTCGCCTCGTAGAGGCCCGGCGGCAGCACGTCGATCAGGTCGATGTTGCTCGAGAACTCCGTGTATTCCTTCCGGGCAATACCGCCCGAAACGAAAATCCCAAGGTGCCCCGCGCTCTCGTGAACGGTGTAGACGATGGTCTGTCCGAACAGCCGGATCTCGTCGACATCCTTGTATAAATCGAGAATCCAGCCGAGCGCCTGTTGCGGAGGCGTGATGTTGTCGCCCTTGGAACAGAACACGACGATCGGAGAGCGGATGCTGCGGAGATCAACGGGTCCCTCGGAGGTCTTGATACGGCCGGCGGCGAGATTGTTGCCCACGAAAAGTTCATCGACGATGAACTGGATCTCTTCGGCATTGAGGTTGACGTGGCCGCCCCACCATTTTTCGAATTCGAGGTAGCGCGGCGCTTCGGTATCGATGTTCGAATACACGTTGTACTGCTTGGTCCAGAGCGTGTTCGAGGGATTCATGTTCTCGAAATTCTGCACCAGCCAGGCGCCATCGAACTTGCCGGCGCCGAGATCGCTGGTCAGCGCGGTCAGCCAGCTCCCGCCCAACAGGCCGCCCGAATATCGCATCGGATTCTTGCCGCGCACGCCGGCCCAGTACGACAGCGGCGATCCGGCAACGATGATCGGGCCGAACAGGTCCGGCCGCAGCGAAGCCAGGATCATCACGGCCCAACCGGCCTGGCAGTTGCCGATCACGCAGGGTCTTCCCTCCGCCTCCGGATGGAGTGCGATCACCTTCTCGAGGAAGGCAGCCTCGGCCCGCGCGATGTCGCCCATCGTCTGCCCCGGCATCGGATCGGGCAGAAAACCGATGAAGTAACAGGGATGGCCAGCCTTGAGCGCCACGCCGATCTCGCTGTCCGCCTTGAACCCGCCGATCCCGGGACCATGACCGGCTCTGGGATCGACGACCACGAATGGACGTCGCTTCTGGTTGATCTCGACGCCATCGGGCGGCTTGATACGGACGAGCGCATAGTTGACCGGTCGCGGCAGCGTGCGGCCATCGATCAGCAGTTCGGCCTCGAAGTTGAGGACATGCGGCGCCGTTTCCGCCATATGCTCGCGGTATTGAATCCCGCGCTGACGCATGACGTCGAGAAAGAGCACGCTTCGCTGTCCGGCGTCGATCAGATATTCGAGCGCGGATCCAAAAAGGCCGGGCATGGCATTGTTCGAGATCGCGGGCTTGTCGGTCGACATGCTGAAATCTCTCGTTGTTCGTGAGGTTGAAAGGATTGCGCCTCGTCAGCGGACACCCTTGACATAGGTCAAGGCTCAGGGCGGGCAGAATTCGCCTGCCGTCGGGAACTTTCAGATCTCGGCTATGATGCGCTCGGGCTGTGCAGCACTCGGTCGCTCGCGCGCCCTTTCATCGCGGATCCACGCCATTATCAAGTCCCAGCCGACGGCCAGGACGATCGGGCCGACAAACAGACCGACGATTCCATGGGCAAGGGTTCCGCCAAGCAGCCCGATGAAGATGACCGGCATGGGCGTCGTCAAACCGCGTCCCATCAGGAGCGGCTTGAGAACGTTGTCCGCGAGGCCAACCACCACCAGGTACACAGTCAGAAGCACGGCGATTGCGATCGACTTCGTCGCCCAAATCCAGATCACGCAGGGAATGAGGACGAGCGCTGCCCCGAGTTGCATGATGCCGAGGATCAGGACGACGAACGCCAACAAGCCGGCGCTCGAAATGCCGGCGAATTTCAGCGCAATTCCAATGAGGAACGACTGAACGAGGGCAATTCCGATCACGCCCTGCGAGATCGTGCGTATGGTTGCCCCGGCAAGCGCGACAAAATCTTCGCTTTGCTGCGGAATCAATCGCGCCATGATGTTCCTGCTGGCTGCCACCAGTTTCGGTCCGGACGGAAACAAGAAGCCGGTAAGAATCACGGCCGCCAGGAACATGAGCGCGTCCAGGCCGGCGCCGGTTGCCATCGCCAGTGCGGGCCCGATCACCGGCTTCAGAGAGGGCGCAAATTGCGTGAAAACCGCTTCGAGATTGGTGGAGGCTTGGCTCCAGATATTGTAGAGCGGCTCTCCGATCAGCGCCCAATCCCTGATCGCCTCAGGCGGCGAAGGTACAGTCAATGTTTCAGATGCAATCCGGTCGGCAATCGTTCGCAAGCCATCGACCAGGCCCACCGCAAGCCAGGCTGCGGGTCCGATCACGATCGCGACCGCGATCACAGTAATAAGAGCCGCCGCGAGTTTTGGCCGATGCCCCAGATGGTCGGCCAGCCGGGCGTAGAGCGGGTATAACGCCACCGCCAGCACCACAGCCCATGCCAGAATCGGAATGAAGGGGCTGACGATGACGAAGCACCAGTAGATCAGAGCGGCCAGCAAACCGAGACGGATGGTGAGTTGGATCACCTCCTCGCCCGATCGGCTTTGCCGAAAGACCCGGACTGCCATGTTCGCACACCCGCTGGCGCGATCGGCGCGACAAGTCCTTATACTTCGCGGATCGTCGTTCCGAGATCGAAAGACAACTGTCTGCGCAGACTAGAGGCGCTTCCAAAATGGTCTTGATTCAAATCAAGGCGTCCTCGCTCCCCGTGTGTCCGGAGCTAAAACCCTGATCAAACCTCGCTGGGAACGCGGATCGATGCTGAAACCCGCCGACTATTCGGTCACCGAGCGCCTGCGCGACGGCCGCAGCATCGCGATACGCGCGCTCCGCGTGGACGACCGCGAGGAGATGCTCGCGGCGATCGGCCGGACGAGTGCCGAATCGCTGCGGCGTCGCTTCTTCGTTCCGAAACGCGGCTTCTCGGAGACAGAGATCTCATTCTTCACGAAGATCGATTTCGACAGGCACGTGGCGCTCGTCGCGCAAATCGACGAGGACGGGCGGCCCGTGATCGCGGGCGGCGGCCGCTATGTCATGACCGAGCCGGGCCGGGCCGAACTGGCCTTCGTCGTGGTAGACGCCTATCAGGGACACGGGATCGGCACGGCGCTGCTGCGTCATCTCATCACCCTCGCCCGAGAGGCCGGCCTGCGAGAGCTCGTGGCCGAAGTTCTGCCGGAGAATGGGGCAATGCTCGCGGTGTTCGATCGTCTGGGCTTTTCTGCACGCGCAGCGTCCGATCCTCAGACAAGACATCTCGTTCTGCAGCTTGCCTGATCGGACTGCCGTGGTCCGCGACGCTCCGACTCAACCGATCTTGATCAGCGAAGCCCGATCAGAGATCGTCGATAGCCGCCGCTGCGCGCCTCGTTCCTGCACATATAGCTACCCTTGAAACCTTGCCCGTACTTCCTGTGGGCCCGGGAATAGTAGGTTCGCTTGGCGAAATCGAGCCACACGACGGTATCGGACGGACAGTGCCGCTGCGCCTGATCCTGGTAGCGAAAGATCGTGAGCGGCAGCGAGGCCACCTGGCCGGGGCTCGACAGCAGGAAAAGCAGCGCGATCGCCGCGGTCATCCGCATGCGAGAAATTCCGGCTGGGAAAACTCTGCACTGCGCCGGATAGCGGCCATGGTCCGTCATGCTGATCCCCAAAATTCCGAGCAGGCAACGATACGGCCTCAGCTGGAGGGACCAGGTGCCGAGGCCGCGCTCGCTCTCCTTATCGACCAGCGACGGAGCCGCATGCCGGTGATCCAACACCTGGCCAGCGCAGCGCGCAATTGTCCTATGGTGCCGAGCCTTCGAAAGCGCGGTTGGGGTCAAGCCGAATTGAGCGACCCGCCGGCCGCATCCTGATCGCCCGCACATGACGACGCGCGCCGAATCCGCGGCGCGTCCTATCGATGTCGCGTAGCGTGCGTCAGCGGGTGCTTAGATTCGCCGCCTGCACCGCCTGACCGGGTCCACCCAGACAGCGCCGCGCTGCTTCGATCTCCGCGTCGCTCGCGCCCTTGCTGCGCGCCCAGGCTTCGGCGGCAGGTGCGGTGTATTTGGCGACATAGTACCGAACCACCGAGCATGAGACCCGATGCAACAGTCCGCCCCGCTCCTCCGCGCGCACAGCTGCGCTCTGCAGGAGGATCAGCGCCAGAACACCCAGAACTCGCAGCACCATCAACGACCCCCGTTCCTGGAACCTTCGTTCGATAACACCCTGTTGATTGCCGGGTTCCACAACACCCGGCCCGATTCGGTTCCAGGCTCTCGAACCAATGTCTCCGCATTGTGCGCGAACAGCCTTCGATCTGCGCCTGGATCATGAGCGCGGCGGCGAGTCGTCCACAGGGAACCGCGATCATACGCAACTCATCGTGCGCAACGCGGCTCACGATTGGCTGCCAGCGAATAAGATGGGCGGCGATATGCCAGACAATGGGGGACGCTTCATCGCCAAAGGCCGCTGTCCCCAATGGCAGAAGGATCTGCAGGACCGCTTCACTGAGTGGGGTCCGGAAGATCTGAAATTTTCTCCATAGCCAAGCCTGTCTAGGCCGAACGTATCAGGAACCCGCCGAGGCGAGCAGGCGTTCTAGGTGTAGTTGTGGCACGAGCTGGCGGCGGAGCCGCGGTGAGTGCAGCCGATCCGAAGTCCCTGCCCGCTCGCGGCAACATCTCTTTGAGGGAGTTCAGATCGAAGGCGCACTCGGAATCACCGGGTTTGCCAGTGCCCTGCCCTTCCGAAGTCCGCGAAACAGCTCGCGCCGATGGCGCGGATTTCGGCGAGTTTGGGCGCCGGCGCCCCGTTCAACGGAGGACATCATGGACCAATGGAGCAATACCAAGCTGTGTGACGTCGGCAATCTCATTCTCGGCATCATCCTGTTCGCAAGCCCGTGGATCTTCACGTATCCCGCAGGGCATGAATCGACCAACGCGATGATCGCCGGAATCATCATCGTGGTGCTGTCGATTGCAGCCCTCGCGGCCTTCACGGTATGGGAAGAGTGGATCAACCTCGTGGTCGGCCTGTGGCTGATCGTTTCGCCCTGGATTCTGCATTTCGCGGGGACGACCGCGATGTACGTCACCGTCGTGATCGGAGCCCTGGTCGCGCTGCTGGCGGCGATCGAATTGTTCGACGTTTCCCAGTCGTCGAGAACGATGGTCAGGCACTGACGCGACGTCGCGGCCGGGCCGCGCCTGCTAGCTGCAGTTGCGGTTGCCGGCGCCGGCAATCGACAGGAATGTGATGGTCGCCGGCGCGAAAGCGATGGTGCCGGCGGCCATCAGGGTTCCTTGGAGGGGCGGCAGCTCGTGCTCATCGCCGGTCGCGAGCACGCGGCCGTTCAATGACGTGGTGGCGCTCGCCAGATTGGCGGCAGTCGTGGCTGTGGTCTGGTCGGTGGTCTTGGCGGCCGCCAGTGTGTAGCGCTCCGACGGGCTCGGCAGGATCAGTTCGCGCGAGGCGGTGCGGTCGTTGTTGATCACCAGCAGCGTTACCGCGCCCGCTAACCCGCGTCCGCAATGAGCATAGACGTGGAGCCCGTTCCGGATCGGCACACCGGACTCGAGCACGGTCGCCCCCATCAGCCGCCGCCACAGCAGCGCGCCAAAATAGCTCGGCCGCGGCAAAAATGTTCGCCAGTCCAACAGGCCGTAATCGCTCGCGGCAAGCGTATTGTGCATCACGACGGCGACACCCGCTTTCGCGAGCCGCCCGAGCTGGTCGAGATAGCGGAACGTGTCGAGAAAGGTCGCGGCCCATCGGTTACCGCCGCAGGCGGCTTCAGCGGTTTCGGTCAGCCAGATCGCCCGGCCCGGCGCAAGCTGGTCGCGCAAGCGCAGGTAGAAGGCGAAGGCTTCATCAGTCTGCCCGAGCCACTCTTCCGACAATGCCAATTCCGGCGTCCGGCGGCCGCCACAGCGCTCCGAGACGGCGCCATAATGATGATAGGACACCGCGTCGATGCCATCCGCCACGGCAGTGAACATGTCGGCCGCCGTCGCATCCGTTCCGATCGTGCCCGGCCCCAGCAGAACCGTGCGCGGGGACATCTTCCGCATGAAGGTGTGGAAGGTGGAAAAATCCCGACGAAACGCGGCGGCATCGGCCTCGATGCCGGCACCGGACTTCAGATCAGGCTCGTTGAGAAATTCGGCGGCCGCGATCTCGCCTCCGATGGACTGCGTGAAGGACACCAGGCTGCGCGCCTGCTCCGGCGTCCACTGTCCCCGGACATCTCGCGTCCCCGGGCTCGCTGCAAACGACGTCACGATGGCAGCGCCGACGGCGCCTGCGAAGTCGACCACGCCGCGCCATTGCGGACGGGTCAGCACGCCATTGAACCCGGCCGGCGGTTTGGACGGTGCGGTGTCCTGGTCGGCGAAATAGGTCGCGTTCGCCCAGGTGCCGCTGACGCGCAGATAGGCGGGCGACAACGCCGCCGCCAACCGCCGCAGCCGGGGATTTTTGAGCTCGATCGCCCGATACGTGGCATATGCGTCCGGCAACCGTTGCGCGGCGCCGGCCGATTCCGGTCGCCCGTACGGTCTCCAGAACGGCCCGCCGGTCACCTCGACCATTTCAATATTGTAGGACTGGAACCGCTCGTCGACCGTGGCGATGCGCGGCAGGTTTGCGGGGTCGAGCGCGAT
>NZ_JAFATE010000820.1 GCF_019244115.1 Bradyrhizobium sp. | reverse complement strand
AAGCGACACCATCCTGGTCAAGACCAACGAGGACGGCATCGTCGGCGTCAGAGTCGGCAGATTCCAGATTCCGACCGACAGCCACGGCCAGCTCTGGGTGCATTTCGCGCGCCAGGATCCGTCGCTTTATGTGCCTGCGGTGGATGTGCTCGAAGGCAGCGTTGCTCCCGACCGGATCGCGGGCAAGTTCGTACTGGTGGGGACGCCGGCGCTCGGACTGAACGATATCAAGACCACGCCGGTCGATCCCGCCATGCCCGGCGTCGAAGTCCATGCCCAGGTGCTGGAGGCTGCGCTGATGGGGGCGGTGCTGTCACAGCCGAACTATGGCTTTGCCTTCGAGTTCTTCGCGGCTGTCATCATCGGCCTGCTGGTGATCGCCTTCGCGCCGAGACTGGGCCCCGTCACGCTGGTCGTGGTCGGCGCGCTGTTCGCCTCCGTGCTGATCGGAACGTCCTGGTACTTCTACAAGGAGCAGAAACTGCTGGTCGACTTCACCTATCCGTTGATGTCGACCTCGGCGATCTATCTGACGCTGATTTTCGCGAGCTTCGTGCGCGAGCAGCAGCAGCGCAAGCAGGTCCGCGGACAGTTCGCGCAATACATGTCGCCGGTTCTGGTCGAACAGCTCGCGCAATCGCCGGAACGGCTCGTGCTCGGCGGCGAGGAGCGCGAGATGACGATCATGTTCTCCGACATGCGTGGCTTCACCTCGATTTCGGAGACCTACAAGAACGACCCACAGGGATTGACGGCGCTGATGAACCGCTTTCTGACGCCGCTCACCAACGTGATTCTCGAACGCAAGGGCTATATCGACAAGTACATGGGCGACGCCATCATGGCGTTC
This sequence comes from Bradyrhizobium sp., assembly GCF_019244115.1. GTDB lineage: Bacteria > Pseudomonadota > Alphaproteobacteria > Rhizobiales > Xanthobacteraceae > Bradyrhizobium. Next base: position 5,121 of record NZ_JAFATE010000820.1, on the reverse strand, counting down.
TGGAACGCGCCGCTCGACGACAGGGAGCATCAGCTCAATGCCTGCGAGGCGGCGGTCGACATGCTGGACCGCGTCGCGGAACTCAACAAAGCGCGCGAGGCGGAGGCGCAGGAGGACGGCCGCGTCTATGTTCCGCTCAATGTCGGTGTCGGCCTCAACACGGGCCCTTGCGTCGTCGGCAACATGGGATCGGACCTGAAATTCAACTATTCCGTGTTCGGCGACAGCGTCAATCTGGCCTCGCGCCTGGAGGGTCAGTCCAAGGAATACGGCTTTCCGATCATCGTCGGCTCCAGGACCGCGCTGGCGGCGCGCGAAAAATTCGCCATCCTCGAAATCGATTTCGTGATGGTGAAAGGCAAGAAGGAACCGGAGGTCGTCTACGCCATCGCCGGCCGCGAGGACGTCGCGCTGTCGGAACGTTTTCAGCGGCTGCGCAATCTGACCATCGAGATGCTGGCCTGCTACCGCAGCCGCGACTGGGATGGCGCGCTGGCGGCGATCGAGCGCGGCCGCCGCACCGACGATGCGCGTACGCTGGAGCTGTTGTTCAATCTCTACGAAAAGCGCATCGCAGAATTTCGCAAGAATCCGCCGCCCGAGGATTGGGACGGCGCCTACGCGCTGCTGACGAAGTAGGGGGCTGCGGATTTCGTGGCAATCATTGAGAGCGGCTACGGTCTCTGAACCAGCGCGATGACTCTCTCCACGTCATTGCGAGGCGCGTTTGCGCCGAAGCAATCCAGACTGTATCCGCGGCAAGATTCTGGATTGCTTCGCTTCGCTCGCAACGACGGAATCACTTACGCCTTTGAGATCGCGCCGCGATATTGTAGCAAATGTCCGCCGTACCAGCTGGGAGCCACACCTAATGACAAGACCGACTGCCAAACACGTCAAGGCGATGGCGGAGACGGCGGGCGTCCCCGTCGCGAATGACATCGCCGAGCGCATCGCGACTTCGATCGGGCCGGCCTTCGACGGATTCGCGGCTGTGGCGGGCACGCTGCCGTTTGATCTGGAGCCCGCGACATTTGCGCTCGTGCAGGCCGAGAAAGCCGCGCGATGAGTATCGAACCTGCCCTGATGTCGCTCACCGCGGTCGCGAAGGCGATCGCCGACAAGCGCATGTCGTCGCGCGAGGTGACACAGTCCTGCCTGCATCGCATCCTTGAGTGGCAGCCGCATCTCAATGCCTTCATGGCGATCGAGTCCGACGCCGCGCTGCAAGCCGCCGACGAGGCCGACGCCGAACTGGCAAGAGGCCGGAGCCGGGGTGCGCTGCACGGCGTGCCGCTGGCACACAAGGACATGTATTACGACGCTGGCAAGATCGTGACCTGCGGCTCACTGATCCGGCGCGATTTCGTGGCCGCGACAACGTCGACCGCGTTGCAGCGCCTGAAGGATGCCGGGCAGGTCCGGCTCGGTTCGCTGCAGATGGCGGAGTTCGCCTACGGGCCGACCGGCCATAACCGCCATTACGGGCCGGTGCGCAATCCCTTTGCGCGCGAGCACATCACCGGCGGCTCGTCTTCCGGCTCGGGCTCGGCGGTCGCGGCCCGGCTGACCTTTGCGGCGCTTGGCTCCGATACCGGCGGCTCGATCCGGATGCCCGCGCATTTCTGCGGCGTCAGCGGGCTGAAGACCAGTTATGGCCGCATCAGCCGAGCCGGCGCGATGCCGCTGTCGCAGTCGCTCGACACGGTCGGGCCGCTCGCCCGCACGGCCGAGGATTGCGCGCTGCTGCTGGCGTTGATGGCGGGTCCCGATCCCGAGGATTTAACCGCCAGCGCGGCGCCGGTTGACGACTACATGGCGGCGACGCGCGCGCCGATCAAAGGCCTGCGCATCGGCGTGCCCAGCGCGTTCTATGTCGACGATCTCGATGGGGAGGTTGCGCGGGTCCTCGATGCCACGCTAGCGGTCCTGAGGCAGGAAGGCGCTGACATCGTCCAGGTCCAGTTGCCGGACCAGCGCCAGCTGCAGGGGGCCTGCCAGATCGTGCTCGCCGCCGAGGCAGCCGCCTTCCACAAGCGCTGGCTGATCGAGCGGCCCCAGGATTACGGCCCGCAGGTCCTGAAGCGGCTCCACAACGGGCTTGCGATCCCGGCCATCGCCTATCTCGAGGCGCTGCGCTGGCGCGGCCCGGCGCTCGCAGCGCACAATACGGCGACCGCTGGCGTGGATGCGCTGATTGCCCCCGTGGCGCCCATGCCGGCGCCGACCATCGCCGAGAGCGATGTCGGCGGCGGCGATGGCGCCGAAGCCGTGATCCAGCGCATCACGCGCTTCACCCGCCCGTTCAACTATCTCGGCCTGCCGTCGCTCGCGATTCCCTGCGGGTTTACTGCAGGCGGCCTGCCGGTCGGCCTGCAGCTGATCGGCCGCTCCTTCGACGAGGCGATGGTGCTTCGGATCGGCGCGGCATTCCAGCGCGCGACCGATTTTCACGAGCGGGTGCCGCAGCTCTGATGACCAAAGCTTAATGAGTTGAGCTTCGTTCGTTCCCGCATCGGAGGTGCGCCCCCTCTCCCCGCAAGCGGGGAGAGGTAAACCGCCCAGTGCGGAGGGATCGCTTTGGTGTGGCCGCGACGTAACGGTTGCCAGGAAAGCCCCGGTGGCCGGGATGTCGGGCTGAGCATTGCCATGATTTGGGGTCGTCACATCGCGGGCGCATGGCTACAGTCACGACGCGCAGGAGAAAGCCTCGCGCGAGGGGGAGATTCATGCAGCTGTCCAACGAAGGCATTTTAATCATCCTGTTCGTCGGCCTGGTCGCGGGCTGGCTTGCCGGCAAGATCGTGCGCGGCACCGGCTTCGGCATCATCGGCGATATCCTGGTCGGCATCGCCGGCGCACTGATCTCGAGCCTGCTGTTTCCCAAGCTCGGCATTCATCTCGGAACCGGCATTGTGTCCGAGATCGTCTATTCGGCGATCGGCGCGGTCATCCTGCTGCTGGTGGTGCGCCTGGTCCGGACCGGCGGGCGGCTGTGACGCGCGAGCGCCCGCGCGCCTGAGATCCAGCCGGCGTTCCACTGTTTCCCTAGTCCCGGAACGGGCCCTGCTACGACGATCTAGGGGCGGCCGATGGTTGCTCTCCTGTGGTCATGCCGCTTCCTTTAGGTTAATGGGACGCCGGATCAGGGCATGGCCGGCGGGCTGTGATATACTTCATCGATTTTCCGCAAATTCCACGCTGGATCGGCGGCCATGGACGTGAACAGAGATTGGCATCGATGACGGCCCTTTCCGGTATCCGGCGTTCCGAACTCGGTGACGCCCTGCGCGCCTGCCGCGGGGCACTGATCGGCGTCGCGATCATGAGCTGCGTGATCAACCTGCTCTATCTGACTGGCTCGATCTTCATGCTGGAGGTGTACGACCGGGTGCTGCCCAGCCGCAGTATCCCGACCCTGGTCGGCCTCGTCGTCCTGGCCGGCGGACTCTACATCTGCCAGGGCATTTTGGACCTGATCCGCGGCCGCATCCTGGGCCGGATCGGCACCGCGCTGGACGAGGCGCTCAACGCCAGGGTTTTCAACGCCGTCGTGCGGCTGCCGCTGCTGGTCGGCGGCCGCAACGAGGGTCTGCAACCGCTGCGCGACCTCGACAACGTCCGCTCGTTTCTCGGCAGTATGGGGCCGAGCGCGTTCTTCGATCTGCCATGGCTGCCGCTCTATCTGGCGATCTGCTTCGCCTTCCATGTTTTGATCGGCATCACCGCGCTGGTCGGAGCGATCATGCTGGTGACCTTGACCCTGGTGACCGAGTTCATGTCGCGCGAGCCCGCCCGCGAGGCCATGGGCCTTGCCGCGCGCCGCAACGACCTCGCTCTGTCCAGCCGGCGCAATGCCGAGGTGCTGGTCGCAATGGGCATGGCCGGGCGACTGACGCAGCGCTGGAGCGAGGCCAACGAAAAATACCTGCTCGGCAACCAGCGCGCCAGCGATGTTGCCGGCGGGCTCGGCGCCATCGCCAAGGTGATGCGCATGATGCTGCAGTCGGCGGTGCTCGCGGTCGGCGCCTATCTCGTGATCTATCAGGAGGCGACCGCCGGCATTATCATCGCCGGCTCGATCCTGAGCGCGCGGGCGCTGGCGCCGGTGGACCTGGCGATCGCGCATTGGAAGAGTTTTGTCGCGGCGCGGACCAGCTGGCAGCGTCTCAACCGCCTGTTCGAGAAACTGCCGGTGCAGGCCGCGCAGACCCTGCTGCAGAGCCCGTCGAGCCGGCTGTCGGTCGAGGGCGTCAGCATCGTGGCGCCGGGCGACCAGAAGCCGATCGTGCAGGACGTCAATTTTGCGCTCAGCGCCGGCAACGGGCTCGGCATCATCGGTCCAAGCGGCTCGGGCAAGTCGTCGCTGGTCCGGGCGCTGGTCGGGGTCTGGCAGCCGCTCCGCGGAAAAGTACGGCTCGATGGCGCCGCGCTCGATCAATGGTCGTCCGACGTGCTCGGCCGCCATGTCGGCTATCTGCCGCAGGACGTCGAACTTTTTACCGGCACGGTCGCCCAGAACATCTGTCGGTTCGATCCGGACGCGAACGCCGACAATATCATCGCCGCCGCCAAGGAAGCCGGCGTGCACGACATGATCATCAAGATGCGCGACGGCTATGACACGGAGGTCGGCGAGCAGGGCGCGGCGCTCTCGGCCGGGCAGGCGCAGCGGGTGGCGCTGGCGCGCGCGCTGTACCGCAACCCGTTCCTGGTCGTGCTGGACGAGCCGAATTCCAATCTCGACACCGAGGGCGACGAGGCGTTGACCCGCGCAGTGCGGGCGACACGCGAGCGCGGCGCGATCGTGGTCGTGGTCGCGCACCGGCCGATCGGCATCGAGGGCGTCGACCAGATCCTCGTGCTGCGCGACGGCCGCATGCAGGCTTTTGGCCCGAAGGAGACGGTGCTGGCGCAGGTGCTGCAGCCGCGCGTGGTGCCGCCGACACCGATCAAGATCGTCTCCGAAGCAGGCGGGGCGAAATCATGAGCGAGGTGAAACAGCGGGGCGTGCGGCGCTCGATCCGGCTGCATCTGGTGGTCGGCCTGTCGGTGGTCGCGCTGCTCGCCGGCGGATTGGGCACCTGGGCCTCCACCCAGGAGATCTCGGGTGCGCTGATC
>NZ_JAFATE010000805.1 GCF_019244115.1 Bradyrhizobium sp. | reverse complement strand
CCTATCCGCCGGGAGCGAAGCCATGACCGCCTCCGCCGACTTCCTCAAGGATCCGCTGTCGCTGTTCGATATCCGCGGCAAGGTGGCCGTCGTGACCGGCGCGTCGGGTGCCTTCGGCGCGCTGGCTGTGCAGGTGCTGGCCGGTGCCGGCGCGAAGGTCGCCGCCGTCGCCGGTAACGCCGAGGCGCTGGCCGAAACCGCATCGACGGCGCGCGCACTCTGCGCCGAGGTTCTGACCATCAAGGCGCGTCCGACCGACGAGGGTGCCTGCGAGGACATCGTCGCCGAGACGGTCAAGGCTTTTGGTGGTCTCGACATTCTCGTGGTTGCCTCGGGCAAGAACGATGTCGCCAAGATCGTCGACATGGCACCCAGACGATTTCTCGATGTGATGGATGCCAATGTCACCCAGTCCTGGCTGATGGCGCGGGCCGCCGGCAAGCAAATGCTGGCTCAGGGCCGCGGCGGCAAGATCGTGCTGATGTCCTCGGCGCGCGGCAAGCTCGGCCATCCAGCCGGCTACTCGGCCTATTGTGCCTCGAAATCGGCGATCGACGGCATCACCCGGGCGCTCGGCTGCGAATGGGGCAACACCGGGATCACCGTCAATGCGATCGCGCCGACGGTCTTCCGCTCCCCGCTGACCGCCTGGATGTTCGAGGACACCGAGCGTGCGCAGGAGGTGCGTAAGGGCTTTCTCGCGCGCGTACCGAAAGGCCGGCTTGGCGAGCCGCAGGATCTCGCAGGCCCCCTGCTGTTCCTCGTCTCGAGGGCATCGGATTTCTACACCGGGCACATCCTTGATGCCGACGGCGGCTACACGGCGGGCTGACATCTGCCGTTGCTTGCGACTCCATGGAGGCCAGCATGTTGCAACGAATCGGGGTTATCGGCGGCGGCACCATGGGCCACGGCATCGCCGCGGCCTTCGCCCTGCATGGCCTTTCCGTGCATCTCTATGAGCCCTCGGCAAGGCAGCGCGACGAGATCTTGCCATCGATCGAGGCGGCCTATGGCTTGTTGGTGGAGGAAGAGTTCGTTACCGAGGCCGCGATTGCCGCCGCGCTGCACCAGATCAGCATCTTTGACGAGCTCGCGCCCGCCGTTGCCGATCGCGACTTCATCGTCGAAGCGATTCCCGAGCGGATGGAGTTGAAGCAGGCGCTGTTCGCCGAGCTCGACCGTCTCTGCCCGTCCACCACCATCCTCGCCACCAACACCTCCAGCCTGCCGCTGGAGCCGATGATCGCCGCCCTGCCCGAAGCGCGCCGCAGCCGCACACTGGTGACGCATTGGTACAATCCTCCTCTGGTGATGCCGCTGGTGGAGATTTCCGCTTTCGGCAACATGCCGGATGATATCTATGACGAGGTCGCGTCGCTGCATCGGTCGATCGGCAAACGGGTCGCCAAGGTATTGAAGGACGTGCCGGGCCTGGTTGCCAACCGCATCCAGCAGGCCGTTGCCCGCGAGGTATTCTCGCTAATCGAGCAGGGAGTGGCTGATGCAGCCGACGTCGATACTGCGCTCAAATTCGGCCCCGCCTTCCGCTACGCCACCACCGGCCAGCTCGAGGTGGCGGACTTTGGCGGCCTCGATATCTGGCTCACAGTTGGCGACAATCTGCTCGCGGTAATGAGCGCCTCACGCGAGGCGAGCCCGTTACTGCGGCGGAAGGTCGACGAAGGCAAGCTCGGCGTCAAAACCGGCGCGGGCTTCTACAGCTACGACCAGGCGACAGTCCCGGCCATCCGCCGCGCCTTTCTCGGGCGGCTGGTCAAACAGCTCAAGACGTCAAACGCGTATTCGTAAGGATCAAGTCGGCGACAGCGGTCCTGATGCCGCTGTCGCCCAATGCGGAGGAACAGGATCATGGCCGATACCATCGTCACCGTCGCCCCGACTGGCGCTTTTCCAACCAAGGAACACAACCCGGCAATCCCGCTCACACCGCGGGAAATCGCCGAAGACGTCTATGAGTGCTGGCAGGCCGGCGCGGCGATCGCCCATCTGCACATGCGCGACGATGCGGGCAAGGGCACCATGGACAAGGGCCGCTTCGTCGAGACCGTCGGCCGCATCCGCGAACGCTGCGACATCGTGCTCAACCTCACAACGTCGGGCGATTTGAACGCGACGGATGAGACCCGCATGGCGCATCTGATCGAACTGAAGCCGGAGCTTGCCTCGTTTGACGCGGGCTCGATGAACTGGATGCATTCGACCCTATTCATCAATCGCCCGGATTTTCTCGAAAAGCTCGCCGCTGTGATGAACGAGAACGGCGTCAGGCCCGAGATCGAGGTCTTCGATTCCGGCATGTTTTACACCGCCACCCACTATATCCACAAAGGCATCCTGCGTGGCCCGGGCTATTTCCAGTTCGTGCTGGGCGCTCCCGGCGGGATCGGCGCGACGGTCGAGAATCTTGTCTTCCTCAAGAGCCTGCTGCCGCCGGATGCCATCTGGTCGGCGTTCGGCATCGGCGCCGCTCATCTGCCGATCCTGTTCGCCACGCTCGCGCTGGGCGGCCATGTGCGGGTCGGCATGGAAGACAACGTGTTCTACGCGAAGGGCCGTCTTGCCAAGAACAATGCCGAATTCGTCGCCCGCGCCGCACGTCTTGCTCGCGAGGCCAATGGCAGCGTCGCGACGCCGGCCAGTGCCCGGCACATCCTCAATCTTCCGACGCCCAAGGCCCTGGCCGCCTAGACGACAAACAACGCAGCACCGCAGCGGCGTGGATACCGGCCTTCGGCCATAGTTAAAAGCCATATCGGGAGGCGCGTATGGAGTTCGAGGACTGCAACCTGCTGCTGGAGCCGGGCTATCAGCCCTTCGAGTCTGGCTACAAGGATCTCGCCGGCGGCAAGAAGCTTGTCGCCGCCTTGACCCGCATGCCCGGCTGCCGCGCCAAGATGGTGCATTGGTGGTTCGGCTGGTTGGATGGCATCGAGCAATACAAGCTCTGGCACCCGCGCGACCATGTTGCCAGCAGCTGGGTCAATCGCATTGACGACAATTATATCGGCGCCTCCCATGTGGTGAGCGAATATCTCGCCGGCCCGTGCGGGCCGCTCTACAACCTCACCACTGACTTCCATCATCCGCACGAGATCTTCGACGCTCAACGCTACGACAGCTCGGGCTCCGTTGCCATCTGCGCGCGGATCGGCGACCAGGACGCCCCCGTTCACGTCGGACGTATGTGTCATTTTGTACGGGATACCGATTACGGCTGCGAAATGCGCTCGCGCTTCTGGCTGGGGATCCTCACTGACAAGAAAACCCGTCAGCAGGTTCCCGAGCACATCGCCGTCGAAGGCCGCAAGCGCCAGCTCAACGACGATTTCACGCGTCGCCTGCACCAGCACGCCACCGAGGAGATGGGTTATCTCACGGAGGTCCTGCCGGTGCTCTATCGCCGCTACACGGGCGACAACGCCTTCTGATCGCCGCGGATCTGCGCGAAGCGGCCAAGAACAACAAGACCACAGAACCATCAGATCAGCATGGAGGAGAGCATGAGGAGTCGAAAGTCGCATGAGTTGCTGAGCGCAGGACATCGTCTGTCCAGGCACCTGCGCGCGGTCGCGTTGTGCTCTGTCGCGGTTTTGGCCGCAACTAAGCCGGCCGCTGCTGCCGACGAGATCGTCATCGGTGCGTCGATCCCGTTGAGCGGGCCGCTGGCCGGGTTCGGCAGCTTCCAGAAATGGGGCTACAGCCGCGCTGTGGACGAGGTCAACAAGTCCGGCGGCATCGCCATCGATGGCAAGAAGCTGCTGGTCCGCCTGGTGTTGCGCGACGACAAGACCGACCCCAACGCCACCGCGGCCAATACCGAGACCCTGCTGTCGCGCGACAAGGCCGTGGCCCTGCTCGGCTCATGCACGCCTGCACTGGTGAACGCCGGCGCGCTCGTCGCGGAGCGGAAGAAAGTCCCGCTTGTTACGGCTTGCAATCCTCTCGAGGCGTTCAAATCCGTTCGCAAATGGACCTATGTCTGGGACCTGTTCTTTGATGAGCCTGAGCTGGCAGCGATCCCCTTCAAGGCGCTGCGCGACCTCAAGCTCGAAACCAACAAGAAAGTGGCAATCTTCCACGACAACGGGCCCGACGGCCAGGTGGTCGGGGGAGCACTGTGGCCCAACATGGCGAGGGATGCCGGGTACGAGGTGGTGGAAAACACATCCTTCCCGGTGGACAACACCCAGTTCACGTCCATCGTCGCCGAGGCGAAGGCGAAGGGCGCCGACATCGTGCTGGTCGACGCGATCACGCCCCAGGCGGTCTCGCTCCGCAAGCAGATCGCCTCGGCCGGCTACGCGCCCAAGCTGCTCGTGATCGAGAAAGGCGCGGAGCCGGTGCAGTTTGCCGAGGCGCTTGGCAAGCTCGCCGACGGCGTCGTGGTCGGCGGCTACTGGGATCCGAGCTTTCCCTATCCCGGCGCAAAGGATCTTGCGGCGGCCTTCGAGGGCGAGACCAAGCTGACCTCCAGTCAGCACATCGCGGATAGCTACGCCGCGGCCCAGATCCTGCTCGACGCGATCGCATCCGCCGGCTCGCTCGGCCCGGACACGATCAATGCGGCGATCGCGCGGACCGACAAGAATTATGTGGTCGGCCCGATCAAGTTCGATGAAAACCATACGGCGAAGTTGCCGCTGGTGATGCTGCAATGGCAGGCCGGCAAGACGCCGATCGTCTGGCCTCAGGAGCGCGCCAACGGCAAGGTGCTGTTCCCGCTGCCTTGATCTCGCGCACGCGCTGGGTGCCGATAGGGATCGGCACCCTCTCCTCCTGTCAGGACCGGATGCGATGGTTGGGCTCGACGTCATTCTCAACGCCCTGATCTCCGGCGTGCTGCTCGGCGGGATGCTGGCGCTCACGGCGCTTGGCCTCTCCATCATCCTCGGTGTGATGCGGCTCGTGAATCTCGCGCATGGCGAGTTCCTGGTGGCAGGCGCCTATGCCGGGCTGTTTCTCCTGCAATGGACCGGAATCGATCCGCTCCTCGGCCTTGGTCTTATCGGCATCGCTTTGGCGCTGATCGGCTATCCCATTTATCGCTTCCTGCTAGCACCGCTGGCTGGCAAGGGCCCCGAAGCGTCGATGATGACGATGTTCGGCCTCTCGATCATTCTTCAGAACGTGTTCGTGCTGTTATTCAGCGCGGACACCCGCGCGATCGAGCGCGGCTATGCCACCGTCCCGCTCGATTTCGGCCCCATCAGCGTGCCGCAGATCTATGTCATCGGCTTCTGCATTT
>NZ_JAFATE010000776.1 GCF_019244115.1 Bradyrhizobium sp. | reverse complement strand
GCTGGCGGCAGACCAGAAAGATCTCGCCGCGGCGCCTTTGGGCGAGCGCCGGCCGGCGCTGGAGGCATTCGCCACAGGCACGCTCAAGGGCAACCCGACCTTCCATCTCTCGCCGGCGACGACGCGCTACGCCACAGCGCAAAAATGGCTGGCCCGGTCCGGCGGCGGCTGCGACGGCGTCATCGCCAAGCGCCGCGACCTGCCCTATCAGGCCGGCAATCGCGACGGCATGCAGAAGATCAAAAAATTCCGCAGCGCCGATTGCGTGGTCGGCGGCTTCCGCTATGCGAGCAACCGGATCGGCGGGCGGAAGGTGGTCGGCTCGCTGCTGCTCGGGCTTTATGACAAGGCCGGGCTGTTGCACCATGTCGGCTTCTCCTCCGCCATCAAGCAGGACGAAAAGCCGGCTCTCACCGACAAGCTCGAACCGCTGATCGCGCTGCCGGGCTTCACCGGCAACGCGCCGGGCGGGCCGAGCCGCTGGTCGACCGAGCGTTCGGCGCAATGGAGCCCGCTGAAACCGAAGCTCGTGGTGGAGGTCTGCTACGACCACTTCTCCGGCGACCGCTTTCGCCACGGCACCTCGATCCTGCGCTGGCGGCCCGACAAGGCGCCGCGGCAATGCAGCTTCGACCAGCTCGAGCAGAAGGCAGCCGATCCGATGAAGCTGCTGGTGTGATGATCGCGTCGCTATCCGATCCAGCCGGTAGCCAGTGCGGCGGCGAGCTCCGGCTGACCGTTGCGGTGCGCCAGCTCCGCCATCGCAGCGTGGTCATAAGGCACATGGCGAAAAGTGACCTGCCAGCCGTCTTTCGCATCTTCCAGGATGGCGTAGCGCGCCTCCGGCGTACCCGTCTCGATCAAATGTGGATAAGGGTGAGTGTCGCGGTACCCGGGGCAGCCGACGTTGCCGGGATTGACGATCAGCCGGCCGTCAGAGAGCCGCACCGCCCGCGCCAGATGGCTGTGGCCGCACAGGATGAGTTCCTGCTCGACGCCACGCGCTATCTCCTCGATCTGCAGCAACGGCGCCATCCGCACGGTGCCGTCAGCCATGACGGTTTCCAGCCAGTACATTTCGTCGCTCGCGGGCGTCGCGTGACAGAGATAGACGCGATCCTTGAATATGCGCGAGGCCGGGATCGTGCGCAGCCAATCGAGATGGTGCGTATCGAGCTGCGCATGCGCTGGCCGGTCCCACGATCCCATCTGCTCTGGCGACCGATCGATCAGATATCGGTCATGGTTCCCGAGCACGTGCACGGCATCCAGCCCCATCAGCGCATCCATGGTGCGCCGTGGATCGAGCGCGCCGCTCGCCATGTCACCAAGATTGACGATGTCTCGGATGCCATTTTGCCGGATATCGGCGACGACGGCCTCGAGCGCGAGATAATTTCCGTGGACGTCGGCGATCGCGGCGAAACGCATCGGAACCTATCGCGGCGGCGTGCCGTTCAGCGCGAGCACCGGCCCGGCCAGATAGAGCGAGCCGGTGATCAGGATGCGCGGCGGGACCTCATAGGCGAGTTTGGCGAGCGCCTGCAGCGCCGGTTCGACGCCATCCGCAATCTCGACCCGCATACCGAGACCGCGCGCGGCGGCCGCGAGGCGGTCCGGCGGCATCGCATTGTCGGCGCCGGGGATCGGGACGGCGATGATATGGCGTGTGAGCCCGGCGAAATTGGCGAGGAAAGCGGCGGCATCCTTGTTGCCCATCATGCCGGCAATGATGACCAGCGGCCGCGATACGCGCTCTTCGAGGTCGCCGAGCGCGGCGGCGACCACACGCCCTCCCTCCGCATTATGCCCGCCATCGAGCCAGATCTCGCAGCCCGGTGGTCCGAGATCGGCGAGCGCGCCGCAGGCCAGCCGCTGCATCCGCGCCGGCCACTCGGCATTGACGATTCCCGCCTCGAATGCCGCGGCTCCGATCTTCAGGCTGTCGACAGTCCGCAAGGCCGCGATTGCGAGGCCGGCATTGTCGAACTGGTGCCGCCCGAACAATTTTGGCGCCGCAAGGTCCATCAAGCCGCGCTCATCCTGATAGACCAGCCGGCCGCGCTCGACATTGACGTGCCAGCCCTCGCCGGCGGCAAACAGCGGCGCATGCATGCGCTTCGCCTGCGCCTCGATTACCGCCATCGCCTCGGCCGTCTGCTCGGCAGAGATCGCCGGCACGCCACGCTTGATGATCGCGGCCTTCTCGCCGGCAATTGCCGCGACGGTGTCGCCGAGGAATTCCATATGGTCCATGCTGACCGGGGTCAGCACGCTCGCCAAGGGCTGCTCGATGACGTTGGTGGAGTCGAAGCGCCCGCCGAGCCCGACCTCCAGCAGCACGACGTCGGCAGGGTTCTGCGCAAACAGGCAGAATGCGGCGGCGGTCTTGACCTCGAAAAACGTCAGCGGCGCGCCCGCATTGACGCGCTCGCAATATTCGAGCACCTCGCGCAACTCGTCGTCGCCGACCAGCACGCCGCCGCCCTTGCGGCCGATCCGAAAGCTCTCGTTGATGCGGACCAGCCAGGGCGAGGTGAAGACATGGACGCGCAGGCCCGCGGCTTCGAGAATCGCGCGCAGATAAGCGACCGTCGATCCCTTGCCGTTGGTGCCGGCGACGTGGATGACGGGCGCAAGCTTCCGTTCCGGATGATCGAGCTGTTGCAGCAGCCGATGCATCCGATCGAGGCTGAGATCGATGCGGGTCGAATGCAGGGTCGACAACCGCGCGATCAGATCGTCGATCGAGGGCTGCGGGTGGGCGGCGGGGGCGTTCACGCGTGCGGCACGGCGGGCGACGGCTCGGCCGCGGGGACGACGACCTCAGGTTCGACGGAAACCTGCGGCGCCGGCTTGGGCGCAGTCGCGAGCGCCGGCGATTTCGTCAACAGGCGACAGAGCCGCGCCAGTGTCGGGCGCAGATCGTGACGATGCACCACCATGTCGACCATGCCGTGGTCGCGCAGATATTCGGCCCGCTGAAAGCCGTCGGGCAGTTTTTCGCGGATGGTCTGCTCGATGACGCGCGCGCCGGCAAAGCCGATCAGGGCGCCGGGCTCGGCGATCTGAACGTCGCCGAGCATCGCATAGGAGGCGGTGACGCCGCCCGTGGTCGGATTGGTGAGCACGACAATATAGGGCTGGCGCGCCTCACGCAGCATCTGCACGGCGACCGTGGTGCGCGGCATCTGCATCAGCGACAAGATGCCTTCCTGCATGCGCGCGCCGCCGGAAGCCGCGAACACGATGAAGGGCGACCGTTTCTCGACCGCAAGCTCGAGCCCGCGCACGATCGCTTCGCCCGCGGCCATGCCGAGCGAGCCGCCCATGAAGTCGAAATCCTGCACCGCGATGACAACGGCAGCGCCTTCGAGCTTGCCATAGCCCACCTTGACTGCGTCGTTCAGCCCGGTGCGGGCGCGCGCATCCTTGACCCGATCGACATAACGCTTCTCGTCGCGGAATTTCAGCGGGTCGGCTGTCACCTCGGGCAGCGCCACATCGAACCAGGTCTCGTTGTCGAAGATCGATTTCAGCCGCGCCACCGCGCCCATGCGCATGTGGTAGTTCGAGCCGGGGATCACGAACTGGTTGGCTTCGACGTCCTTGTAGAACACGAGCTGTCCGGAATCGGGGCATTTGATCCACAGATTCTCCGGTGTCTCGCGGCGGAGAATGTTGCGGATCTTTGGCCGGACCACGTTGGTAAGCCAGTTCATGTTTCGCTCCGAATGACCAGCGTTAGTCGACTGGATATATGGCCGCTTGAGGACGGACCGGCAAGCAGCCGGTCCGGCATTACGAACCTACTCGGCGGCCTGGCGAGCACCCCGCACGCCTTGCGCGAGCGACGCGGCAAGTTCGGCGACGGCGTTAACGGTTCCCGCTGTGGCTTGGCCGTCGACATCAAGACTGGCGCGCAACGCATCGACCAGCGCGGTGCCGACCACGGCGCCGTTGGCGCGTTCCGCAATCGCCTGCGCCGCTTCCGGCGTCTTGATGCCAAAACCGACGCAGACCGGCAGGTCGGTGTGCCGCTTGATGCGGGCGACGGCCTCGGCGACAATTTTGGAATCGGCGGCGGCGGCCCCCGTGATGCCGGTGATCGAGACGTAGTAGACGAAGCCCGAGGTATTGGCGAGCACCGCGGGCAGGCGCTTGTCGTCCGTGGTCGGCGTGGCCAGGCGAATGAAGTTCAGGCCGGCTTTCAGCGCCGGCAGACACAATTCTTCGTCCTCCTCGGCCGGCAGGTCGACGATGATCAGCCCGTCGACCCCGGCGGTCTTCGCGTCGCTCAAAAACTTCTCGACGCCGTAGATGTAGATCGGATTGTAGTAGCCCATCAGCACCAGCGGCGTCGCATCATCGTCCTTGCGAAACTCGCCGACCAGCGCCAGCGTCTTCTTGAGCGTCATGCCCGCCTTGAGCGCGCGCAGACCGGCGGCCTGGATCGAGGGACCGTCGGCCATCGGATCGGTGAAGGGCATGCCGATCTCGATGAGGTCGGCGCCAGCCTTCGGCAGCGCCTTGATGATCTGAAGCGAGGTTTTTGGATCGGGATCGCCGGCCATCACGAAGCTGACGAAGGCGGAGCGGTTCTCTCGCCGAAGCTGGGCGAAGCGGGCGTCGATGCGCGTCACTGCTGCCTGCCTTTCAGGATCTCCGTGATCTGCGGAATATCCTTGTCGCCGCGGCCCGACAGATTGAGGACCATCAGATGATCCCTCGACCGCTTTGGCGCGAGCTCGGTGACCTTGGCAATCGCGTGCGCGGACTCGAGCGCCGGGGGAATGCCCTCCAGGCGCGACAGCAGCATGAAGGCCGCGAGCGCTTCATCATCCGTCGCCGACAGATATTTCACGCGGCCCATCTCATGCAGCCAGGAATGCTCCGGCCCTATGCCGGGATAATCGAGTCCGGCCGAGATCGAATGCGCGTCCTGGATCTGGCCGTCGTCATTCATCAAGAGATAGGTGCGATTGCCGTGCAGCACGCCAGGGCGGCCGCCCGCGATCGATGCCGCATGCAGCTGCGTCAGTCCATGCCCTGCAGCCTCGACTCCAAAAATCTCCACGCTGGGATCATCGAGGAACGGATGGAAGAGGCCCATGGCGTTGGACCCGCCGCCGATGCAGGCGACGAGCGTGTCCGGTAGGCGGCCTTCGGCCTCTTGCATCTGCGCCCGCGTCTCGGTGCCGATCACCGACTGGAAGTCGCGCACCATCATCGGATAGGGATGCGGGCCGGCCACGGTGCCGATGCAATAGAAGGTGTTGTGCACGTTGGTGACCCAGTCGCGCAGCGCCTCGTTCATCGCATCCTTCAGCGTGCGCGTGCCCGACTGCACCGGGACGACCTTGGCGCCGAGCATCTCCATGCGAAACACGTTGGGTGCCTGACGGGCGACGTCCACCGCGCCCATATAGACCACGCATTCGAGGCC
>NZ_JAFATE010000722.1 GCF_019244115.1 Bradyrhizobium sp. | reverse complement strand
GCAGATCGACGGCGCCAGCACCTTCGCCACCTACCGGCGCATCGTTATTCCGCTGCTGCGGCCGATCTTCCTCTCCGCCGTGATCGTGCTCGCCCACATGGCGATCAAGTCCTACGACCTCGTGCTCTCGGTCACCGGCAAGAATCCCGGCGGAGCCGCCGAGCTGCCCTCGACCTTCATGTATTCCTACACGTTCACGCGCAACCAGATGGCGGTGGGATCGACCAGCGCCGTGATCATGCTGATGACCATCGCAGCGATCATGGTGCCTTACATCTACTCCGAGACCCGGGAGAAGAGCCGGTGACATCAGCCGATCTCGTCACCTCAGCGTCGCCGCGACGTCATAACGGCCACTCGCTGACGACCCGCATCGTCATTTATGGCCTGCTCACCCTGTTCGCGCTCGTCTATCTCGTGCCGCTCCTGGTCATGGTGATGACCTCGCTGAAACCGCTCGGCGAGGTCACCGGCGGCAACATGTTCGCGGTTCCGGAACATCTGACGCTCAGGCCCTGGGTCGACGCCTGGGGCGAAGCGCGCATCGGCGTGTCCGAGACCCGCGGCATCCATGGCTACTTCCTCAACTCGGTGAAGATGGTCATCCCCGCCGTCTTGATCTCGACCCTGCTCGGCGCGCTGAACGGCTATGTGCTGACCAAGTGGCGCTTTCCCGGCCACAAGCTCGTGTTCGGCATGATGCTGTTCGCCTGTTTCATCCCGTTCCAGTCGGTCATCATCCCGATGGCCGTGATTCTCGGCGCGCTCGGCCGGATCGGCGTCGACCTCTACGACCTCACCGGCTGGTCGTTCGGCCTCGGCAATGCGACGGTCAACCTGGTGATCGTCCACGTGATCTACGGCCTCGGCTTCACCACCTTGTTCTTCCGCAATTACTACGAGAACTTTCCGAACGAGCTGGTCAAGGCGGCGATGATCGACGGCGCGAGCTTTTTCCAGATCTTCCGCCGCGTCCTGTTGCCGAACTCGACGCCGATCTTCATCGTCACCGTGATCTACCAGTTCACCAACATCTGGAACGACTTTCTGTTCGGCTCGACCTTCGCGGCCGGCGATTCCGCTCCGATGACGGTCGCGCTCAACAACCTCGTCAACACCTCGACCGGCGTCGTCGAATACAACGTCAACATGGCGGCCGCGATCATCGCTGCCGCACCGACATTGCTGGTCTACGTCGTTGCCGGGCGCTATTTCGTGCGCGGCCTGATGGCCGGCGCCGTCAAGGGATGAGGACATGGCCACGCTGGAAATTGCCGCGCTCCGCAAGCGTTTTGGGACCATCGAGGTCCTGAAGGGGATCGACATCACGCTGGAGAAAGGCGGCTTTCTCGTGCTTGTCGGTCCGTCCGGCTGTGGCAAGTCGACCCTCTTGAACACCATCGCCGGTCTCGAGCAGATCTCCTCCGGCGAGATCCGCATCGCAGGCAATGACGTGAGCCATCTGCATCCGTCCAAGCGCGACATCGCCATGGTGTTCCAGTCCTACGCGCTGTATCCGAACATGTCGGTCGCCGAAAACATCGGCTTTGGCATGGAGATGCGCGGCGTGCCGAGGGCCGAGCGCGACAAGGCGGTCGCGGCGGTGGCAAAAACCCTGCAGATCGAACACCTGCTGTCGCGGCGGCCGAGCCAGCTCTCCGGCGGGCAGCGGCAGCGCGTCGCAATGGGACGCGCGCTGGTGCGGCGGCCCAGCATTTTCCTGTTCGACGAGCCGCTGTCGAACCTCGATGCCAAACTGCGCGTCGACATGCGGATCGAGATCAAGCGCCTGCACCAGACCACCGGGTCGACGATCGTCTATGTCACCCACGACCAGATCGAGGCGATGACGCTCGCGACCAAGATCGCGGTGCTCAAGAACGGCGAGTTGCAGCAGGTCGGCAGCCCCAGCGAGATCTATGATCGGCCGGCCAACACGTTCGTCGCGGATTTCATGGGCTCACCGGCGATGAACCTGCTCGAAGGCACGGTCACGGCTGCCAACGGCGCGCCGCGAGTCGTGATCGCACGCAAGGAGGGCGAGCCCATCGTGCTGCCGATCCCCGCCAGCGCCGATGCGGGCAAGCTGCAGGACGGCGCCAGGGTGATTTTCGGCATTCGCCCCGAGGCCGTGAACGACAGCGAGAGCATCGACCGCAATGCAAGGTCGGTGGTCAAGTTCGATGCGACCGTCGAGATCGTCGAGCCCGCCGGCTCGGACACCTTTGTCGTCATCCACGCCGCCGGCAAGGAGCTGACCGCGCGGATGCGCGCCGACGCCGATCTCCGGCGCGGACAGAACCACACCTTCGCCTTCAACCTCGACAAGGCGGTGCTGTTCGACCCGCAGACGACCGCGCGCATCTGACCGATCGGCCTGAGGAGATGCGTTTGTCACAACAGGAGACAGTCGACGTCCTCGTCATCGGATCGGGCATGGGCGGCGCGACCTTTGCGGCGGGGCTCGCGCCCGCGGGCGCAAAAATCCTGATCCTGGAACGTGGCGAGCGCCTCACAGACAGCGATGCGGCCCGCGATGCGCGCGCGATTTTCCAGCGCGGCGTGTTCCGGCCACAGGAATCCTGGATCGACGGTGCCGGACAGGCGTTCAATCCCGGCAACTACTATTATGTCGGTGGCAACACAAAACTCTATGGCGCGGTGCTGATCCGTTATCGCGCCGAGGATTTTGCGCCCGTTGCCCATCGGGGCGGCACGACGCCGGGCTGGCCGTTCGCCTACGACGAACTGGAGCCGTGGTACACCCGCGCCGAACAGCTCTACAAGGTGCGCGGCGCGCTGGGCGCCGACCGCACCGAGCCGCACCATTCGGCGCCCTATCCTTTTCCGCCGGTTCCGGACGAGCCGGCGATCGCAGCGGTCCGGCAGCGCCTTACAAAGGTCGGCCTCAACCCGTTTTCACTGCCGCTCGGGATCGACATCGACACCTGGCTCAAGCGCGCCAAGACGCCATGGGATGCTTTTCCGGACATCGGCCACGGCAAGATGGATGCGGAGTCCTGCGGGATTGCCTGCGCGCTCGCTTATGACAATGTCGAGCTGCGCACGGGCACGCAGGTCGAGCGGCTGATCACCGGATCGGACGGCAAGCGCATTGCCGGCGTCGAGGTCGTGCATGGCGGCGAGCCCAGCGTGATCGGCGCAAAGATCGTCGTGCTCGCGGCGGGCGCGGTCAACTCGGCCGCCCTGCTGCTGCGCTCGTCAGAACGCGGGCTCGCCAACCGCTCCGATGCGGTCGGCCGGCATTTCATGAATCACAACGCCTCGGCGGTGCTGGCGATCGATCCGCGCGTGGTGAACGATTCGATCTATCAGAAGACCATCGGCATCAACGATTTCTATCTCGACGACGGCCGCGGCGGGCCGCCGCTCGGCAACATCCAGCTGCTCGGCCGCGTCACCGCGCCGATCCTGAAATCCAGCATGCGGCTTGCACCCGAATGGGCGCTCGGCTTCATGAGCCGCCATGCCGTCGACTGGTACGCCATGAGCGAGGACCTGCCGAACCCCGACAGCCGGGTGACCGTCGATGGGCCAAGAGTCCGGCTCGACTGGAAGCGCTCGAACTGGGCGACGCATCTGGCGCTGGTCGCGGCGCTCAAGGAGCGGCTGCGCGCGGCGGGCTATCCGATCGTGCTGGCAAGAGCGTTCGACCGCCGCACGCCGTCGCATCAATGCGGCACCGTGCGCATCGGTCGCGACGGCGCGACCTCGCCGCTCGATCCGTTCTGCCGCGCCCATGATCACGAGAATCTGTTCGTCGTCGATGCGTCGTTCCTGCCGACCTCGGCCGCGGTCAATCCGTCGCTGACGATCGCGGCGCAGGCGCTGCGTGTCGCCGACCATGTCGCGAAGACCGATCTTCGCGCTCACGAGGCGTGAGATGGCGGCTTACGACTACATCATCGTCGGCGGCGGCTCCGCGGGTTGCGTCCTTGCCAACCGTCTGAGCGCCGATCTCCACGTCAGGGTGCTGCTGCTGGAGGCCGGCGGCGGCGACAAAAATCCGCTGTTTGCGATGCCGGCCGGCTTTGCCAAGATGACCAAGGGCGTCGCGAGCTGGGGCTGGAGCACCGTTCCGCAGCGTCATCTCAAGGGCCGCGTGATCTGGTACACCCAGGCCAAGGTGATCGGCGGCGGCTCCTCGATCAACGCCCAGCTCTACACCCGCGGCAACCGCAAAGACTACGATTCGTGGGCTGAAGACGCCGGTTGCGACGGCTGGAGCTATCGCCAGGTGCTGCCCTACTTCATTCGCAGCGAGGACAATCAGCGCCTGGTCAACGCCTATCACGGCTATGGCGGACCCCTTGGTGTTTCCTATCCAATCAACCCGCCGCCGATCAGCCACGCCTTTCTGCGCGCGGCGCAGGAGATCGGCATTCCTTTCAACTTCGATTTCAACGGCGCCGTGCAGGATGGCATCGGCCATTACCAGCTCTCGACGCGCAACGCGCGGCGCTCGTCGGCCTCGCGCGCCTTTCTCGCACCGGTCCGCGGTCGCGCGAATCTGACCGTCCGCCTGAACACGCAGACGCTCAGGATCGAGATCGAAAAAGGCCGCGCGGTCGGCGTCACCGTTACGAGCGGCAGCGCGACCGAGACGATCCGCTGCGAACGCGAGGTGATCTTGAGCAGCGGCGCCATCGGCTCGCCCCGCCTGCTGCAACTCTCCGGCATCGGACCGGCCGACGCGTTGAAAGGCGCAGGCGTTGGCGTCGTGCACGACCTTGCCGGCGTCGGCGGCAATTTTCAGGACCATCTCGATCTCTACGCGATCTCTGAATGCACCGGCGACCACACCTATGACCGCGTCGCGCAGCCGCATCGCACGGCCTGGGCGGGGTTGCAGTATCTGCTGTTCAATACCGGCCCTGTCACGTCGACGCTGTTCGAGACCGGCGGCTTCTGGTACGCCGACAAGGCGGCGCGTTCGCCCGACATCCAGTTTCATCTCGGGCTCGGCTCGGGAATCGAGGCCGGCGTCGCGCAGATGAAAAATCCGGGCGTCACGCTCAATTCCGCCTTCCTGCGTCCGCGCTCGCGCGGAACGGTGCGCCTCGCCAGCGCCGATCCCGTCGCCGCGCCGCTGATCGATCCGAACTACTGGGACGACCCGTATGATCGCGCCTGCGCAATCAAGGGACTGCGGCTGGCGCGCGAGATTTTGCGACAGAGGGCGCTAAAACCCTTTGTGCTCGCCGAGCGGCTGCCCGGCGATCATCTGAATTCCGACGAGGAGCTCATCGACTACGCGTACCGCTCGTGCAAGACCGACCACCATCCCGTCGGCACCTGCGCGATGGGCGCCGGTCCGAACGCCGTCGTCACCCCCGATCTCAAACTGCGCGGGATCGAGGGGCTGCGTGTCGTCGACGCCTCGGTGATGCCGTTCGTTCCCTCCTGCAACACCAACGCACCGACGATCATGGTGGCGGAAAAGGCCTCCGACATGATTCTCGGCAAGCCACCGCTGCCCGCGGCGGCCGTCTGAGCGGCGCGCAATAGCCGCGCTGCGCGAGCGGATGTCGATGACATTGGGGCGACCACAAGGGTCGCGCCTACATTGAGGGTGTAGGGGCGACCCTCGTGGTCGCCCCGCCGTCGGGCCTCGATGTGACCACGGAACCCTCTGCTCTAGCAGCCGTTGTTCCTTCTCACAGGGGACGTGCGAATGCGATGGAGCCGCCTCCAGTCGCTGTTGTGGGCAGGAATCGCACTCCTATTGATGACCATTGTAGCGGACGCCGCTGCGGGCGAGCAGGCCAACCGTCCGTCCGAATTCCTGCTGCTGGTCCAGATCGCCCTTCTGATTGCCGTCGGCCGCGGGCTTGGCGAGGTGATGCAACGCATCGGCCAGCCCTCAGTGATGGGCGAACTCCTCTGCGGCCTGCTGCTCGGCCCTTCTCTGCTCGGCTGGGTATGGCCCGCGGCGCAGCACGCGATTTTCCCGCCGTCAACTGAGCAAAAGGCCCTGCTCGACGGCATCGCCCAGTTCGGCATTTTGTTGCTGTTGCTGCTGACGGGCATGGAGACCGATCTGCGACTGGTCCGCAAGGTCGGCAAGGCAGCGATAGCGATCTCGGTCGCGGGGATCGTCGTGCCCTTCGGTTGCGGTTTCGCGCTCGGCGAGTTGCTGCCACAAGCCCTGCTGCCGCATCCGGAAGCGCGCCTCGTCGCATCGCTGTTTCTCGGCACGGCACTGTCGATCTCCTCGGTGAAGATCGTGGCCGTCATCGTGCGCGAGATGAACTTCATGCGGCGCAATGTCGGCCAGATCATCGTCGCCAGCGCCATCATCGATGACACGATCGGCTGGATCATCATCGCCATGATCTTCAGTCTCGCCGCGCACGGCTCGCTGGAAATGTACGCCGTCGGCCAGGCGCTGCTCGGGACCTTTGCCTTCCTTGCCATCAGCTTTACCATAGGCCAGCGGCTGGTCTTTCGCCTGATCCGCTGGGCAAACGACCACCTCGTCAGTTCGGCCGCCGTCATTACGGTGATCCTGCTGCTGATGAGCGTCATGGCCATGATCACGCATCTGATCGGCGTACACACGGTTCTCGGCGCTTTCGTCGCCGGCGTGCTGGTTGGACAGTCGCCGATCCTGACGCGGCAGATCGACGAACGGCTGCGCGGGCTGATCAGCAGCCTGTTCATGCCGGTATTCTTTGGCCTCGCCGGACTCAGCGCCGATCTGACGGTGCTCAAGGATCCCACGCTGCTGATGCTGACGGCGGTTCTGGTGCTGATCGCCAGCATCGGCAAATTCGGCGGCGCCTTCGCCGGCGGCACGATGGGCGGCCTGACACGACGGGAGTCCTACGCGCTCGCCAGCGGCATGAATGCGCGGGGGTCGACCGAGGTGATCGTCGCCACGATCGGCCTGTCCATGGGCGTGCTCAGCCAAAACCTGTTTTCGATGATCATCACCATGGCGATCCTGACGACGATGGCGATGCCGCCGATGCTGCGTGCCGCGCTGGCGCGGCTTCCGCTCGACGAGGACGAGAAGGAAAGGCTAGAAAGGGAGGAATTCGAACAGAGCGGCTTTGTCGCCAATCTGGAGCGGCTCCTGCTCGCGGCCGACGAGAGCCTCAACGCCAGATTCGCGTCCCATATTGCCGGGCTGCTGGCCGGCTGGCGCGGACTGCCGATCACCGTACTGCACGTCGATCCGAAGGCGCAGGGCCGGGACGAGCACGGCGACGCAGACAGCCTCGAAATGGTCGTCGAGAACGCGGCGAAATCGATCGCCGAAGCCGACGAGGACAGCCCTCGCAATATCGAGATCACGACGCGCGTACCCAAGGAAACACCAGGGCAAGCCATAGAGGACGAGGCAAAGAAGGGTTTCGATCTCCTCGTCGTGGGCATGGACCAGACCCTCGATGCCAAGGGCGGATTCAATCGCAGGATCGAAGACATCGGCGCCGGCTTTCGGAGCCCGATGGCCATCGTCGTTGCGAGGGGTCCTCACCTCGAACGACCCGCGGCGCCGGGTTTCAAAATCCTCGTACCGGTCTCCGGCAGCGCCGTCTCGCGACGCGGCGCCGAAGTCGCCATCGCTCTGGCCCATCTGAGCCCCGACCCGCTGAGGGTGGTCTATGTGTCGACCACGCGGGACAAGGGCTCGCGGCGAAGCAGCGCCAGCATTTCGCTCGGCAGAGAGGAAGCGATCCTCAAGGATACGACAGCAGCCGCGGCGCGGTACGATGTCGACGTCAGGACCGTGCTCCGCGCCCACACCGCGCCGGAGCAGGCTATCCTGCAGGAAATCCGCTCGAGCAAAGCCGATCTCGTGGTGCTCGGCGTCGACCGCATCGCTGGCAAAAAGCTCGACTTCGGCAGCGTGGCGCACGCTGTCTTATCCAAGTCCGACGCGTCGGTCCTTTTGATTGCTGACGGAGCTGCGGCCCGCAAAAGTTGAGGGTTTTGACCGAGAGCGGGAATAGTGGAAGCATTTTGAAGATAGGTCGCTCTGGTTACGATGCACGGCTCGTGCAACATTTCTGTGTCAAATTCGCTTGTCCCGCGCGCAAGAACCCCACCAAAACTGCCGACCTTGTCGTAACATGATTGAAGGAGCCTCTCAGTATTTTGGAGTCCGCTCCGGTGACGGAAGCCGATGTCGAACACACCGATAGATCATCGTGAGCATGCGACGACGTATTTTCCGGATCGACGGACGGCCTTGTGGAGTCTTCCTGCCCTGCTTCTGCTGACTGGTTGTGGCCAGGCCGGACCAGAGTGCGATAGCCCGGATACGCGCAATTCAGTGCTCAAGATCGTTTCCGGCGACAGCAACAACGCGCTCGTCGACTACGCCGCGAGGAATTCGAGCGCGGTTGAGGCCAGAGTAAACAATGCGAGCAGAGAGGCCGAAAAATCGGTCATTTGGGAAAAGGCAAGACAAAGTGCCTCATACAGGTTGGATAATACGATCATCATGAATTCAAGAAGCAAGCGAGCAGCGACTTGCAGCGCCTTATTGTATGCGACGGTAGAGGATGCGACTGCGGAAAAGCAGGTGGACTTCAAGGTCGAACAGGCGCCGGATGGAAATGTGTCCGTCTCGGTCAGTCCGTTTCAATTTTCAGTCCCTCCACGTTGATCACGCACATCCGTTCCTGTCTCTTCGTTCTCAAAAGACTCACATCCCAGTCGATCAGTTCAGAGACGTGCCGTTCTAACACACTGCAAGGCTGTTCTCACAGCTCGTGCCGGAGCTTCACATCGGGCGACATCGGTCATCCCGGTGCATCAGGGATCAGCAGGTGCGCGCACTGTCTCTTTTGTATCGACCCGGATCGCGCTACGATGTCTCCCGGTTCTGGAGGCCAGCGCATGATCGGCTCGTTCACCTTCGAAAGTCTGCCTTGCCGCGTCATCTTCGGCAGCGGCACGCTGGGCGCTGCGGCCGACGAGATCAAGCGGTTTGGCGGCAAGCGCTCGCTGGTCCTGACCACACCGCAGCAGGAAGCTGAGGGTCGCAGGCTCGGCGCATCATTGGGCTCGCTTTTCACCGGGATTTTTGCGGGCGCCACGATGCATACGCCGGTTGAAATAACCGACCAGGCACTCATCGCCATGAAGGAGCTGGATGCCGACTGCGTCGTCTCGCTCGGCGGTGGATCGACCACGGGACTGGGCAAGGCCCTCGCCTTGCGCACCGGCGTCAACCAGCTCTGCATTCCCACCACCTATGCCGGCTCCGAGATGACACCCATTCTCGGCGAGACCAAGGACGGCCTGAAGACCACCGTTCGCACCAACGACGTCCTGCCCGAAACCGTGATCTACGATGTCGACCTGACCCTGTCGTTGCCCGCAAGCCTGGCCGCGACCTCGGGCATCAACGCGATCGCACACGCAGTGGAAGCGCTCTATGCGCGCGACCGCAATCCCGTGATCTCGCTGATGGCCGAGGAAGGCATCCGCGCACTGGCCGATGCGTTGCCTTCCATCATAGCAACGCCCGGCGATCGCGAAGCCCGCAGCCAGGCGCTCTACGGCGCGTGGCTCTGTGGCGTCTGCCTGGGCACGGTCGGGATGGCCCTGCATCACAAGCTTTGTCATACGCTCGGCGGCACCTTTGACCTGCCCCACGCCGAAACGCACACCATCGTCCTTCCCCATGCGGTGGCCTATAACGCGCCGCTCGTGCCCGAGGCCGTGGCGCGGATCGCCCGCGCGATTGGCGCCAGTGATGCCGCGCAAGGACTCTACGACCTCGCGCGCCGGCTCAATGCAAAGCTGGCGCTGCGCGATATCGGAATGCCCGAGAGCGGTATCGACAAGGCGGCCGAGCTTGCCGTGACCAATGCCTACTGGAATCCGCGCCCCCTCGAACGCAACGCCATCCGTGATCTCATCGCACACGCCTGGTCGGGCGCGGCGCCGGTTGCGACGAAGGTCGCGTCCTGAGCGTGTGACGTATCTGCTCTCGTGTCAGAGCTCTCGCCTTGATCCTTACAGGCGATACCACCGAGAAATTTTCAACAGTGGCGGGAAAATCGTAGCCCATGGCCATGAAAATCAGGACCGACCGGCTCCTGACCGAGAAGGTCGGAAAATCGTTCCGCTTGCTGACAAGACCAAAGATGATATGACGTGCCATCCAATTCGAGGAGAGTAAATTGGCCAAAGCGACAAAGAAGAGACCGACCCGCAAACCATACACCGCAGCCGACATCAAATTGCTCAAGCAGCATTCGAAGGCAAAGACGCCGGTTTCGAAGCTCGCGAAGTTGATGAAGAGATCGGAAGGATCGTTGAGGCAAAAGGCCGGGACGCTCGGCATCGGCCTCGGCCATCAGCGCTAGTGTCCCGAAACCCGAAGTTCGTCCCGTTCCGCATTTCTCAGGCGAACTTCGGATTCGAGGGACGCTGGTAATTTGTCTGGTGTGACCTGGTCCAACAATTAGCGGGAGCATTTTCGAGCGAAGTGGGCACCGGTTCGCATGAAGAAAACGCGTCAAAACAAGAATCTAGAGCCTCCGTTCCGATTCAATTGGAACGGAAAGGCTCTAATCCGCTGCGAAACTGCAGCGGGTATCGCAACACCGGGAGAGTGAGCGCTCGAACTGACTGGCCGTCCTTGTCCTCCCGCTGGACGCCCGTTGCCGGCTGCTAGGGGTTCAGCCTGTCCACCTGCATCCTGCCCGCCTTCATGACCAGCGGAATATGTTCGCCCTGGCCGAGCAAGCACGAGATATCGCGGAGCGGGTTGCCCTCGACCACGAGCAGATCCGCCCAGGCCCCGGGCACGATCCGGCCGAGCCTGCCTTGCATGCCCAGCACCTCGGCGCCGATCATGGTCGCGCTGGCGATGACCTCACGGGCGCCCAGGATGTTGGCGCGGATTCGGAACTCCTCGCTCTGCAGCCGCTGCGAGGGACCTAACAGATCGCTTCCGAATCCCATCTTCACGCCGGCCTGCTGAAAGATTTTCAGCGAGCGCAAGCCGGCATCGCGCACGTCGGCAATTTTGGCCACGCTCTCGGCAGGCAAGCCATATTGGGCCCCCTCGCTGGCCAGGGCCTCATAGGTGACCAGCGTCGGGACCGCATAGACGCCCCTTTCGGCCATCAGGCGTGCGGTCGGAAGATCGACCAGATTGCCGTGCTCGATGGTGCGCACGCCGCAACGCACTGCGCGGCTGATGGCTTCGGCGGTATAGGCGTGAGCGAGCACATAGGTCTGGCGTGCCCGCGCCTCCTCGACGATGGCGCGGATCTCATCCTCCGAATAGCCCCACGCTCCCACCGGATCGGTCGGCGATGCCACTCCGCCCGATGCCATGATCTTGATCTGATCGGCGCCCATCAAGAGTTCCTCGCGCGCCGCCTTGCGCACGCCATCGACCCCATCGGCAACGCGCGCCAGCGCACCCACGCGCACGCAACAGGCGCAAGGCGGGTTATCGATCAGATAGTCGGAGCGCGCGCGCATGTCGCCGTGGCCGCCGGTCTGGCTGAGCGCCCGGCCGGATACGAACAGCCTCGGACCATCGGTTAGGCCAGTGTCGATCGCCTGCTTCAAGGCATGGCCGGCGCCGCCGGCATCGCGGACCGTCGTAAAGCCCCGCCGCAACATGCCGCGGAGCAGCAGCGTCGAGCGCAGCGTCACCAGCACGTTCGGCATGTGCACCTGCTGCGCCAGATTGAGCTCCACGGCGATGGCGTGCACGTGGAGATCGATCAGGCCGGGCATCAGCGTCCTGCCCTTCAGATCGATGGTTCGATCAGCGCTCGCCTGCAACGGCCGGTCCGCGACTTCCTTGATGAGGTTGTCCTCGACCAGCACGTGATGTCCCTCGCGCAGTTCGGGTTCGAGCGGATCGAGCAGAGCGGCGTTCTTGAACAGTATGCTGGACATGATGTTTCCGTCGGTCAGGACGAGGCAGAAGTCAGAAAACGGTGTGAGGCAGCGTCATGCAGTCTCGCTCGCCGCAATATCTTCCAGCGAGCGTCCGCGCGTCGGTATACCCATCAGCACCACGGCCACGGCTCCGATCAAGAGCACGCTGGTCGTCGTGCCGAACACGCCGGCAAAGCCGAAAGTCGGATAAAGATAGCCGACCAGGATCGGCGAGACGATCGCGCCGATGCGACCGATCGCCGAGGCGAGCCCGGCGCCCGTGGTCCGGATCGCCGTCGGGAAAACCTCGGCCGTATAGGCGTAAACGCCCGCGTAGGTGCCGTTCATGAAAAAAGACAGGCAAATGCCGGCAAGCATGATCTCCTGATCGCTCTGCGCGAAGGCAAGCCCGAGCGCGCCAGCGCCGCCGAACAGCATGTAGCAGGCGATGGTGGCCTGGCGGCCGATGCGCTCGTTGAACCAGGCGGCGCTGAAATAGCCCGGCACCTGCGCGCAATAGATCGCCAGGGAATAGGAGAAGCTTTTTGTGATGCTCATTCCGTTCTGGACCAGGAGTCCCGGAATCCAGACAAAGAACGAATAATAGCTGAAGGTGATCGACAGCCACATGATCCAGGTCATGATCGTGATGCGCGCCTGCCGACCGGCGAGCAGCGCCACGAAATTCGCAAACAGGGTTCCGCCTTTGGCGGACCGAGCGGTCACCTCGGCAACCGGCTGCGGCAGCACGTAGCCCTCGCGTGCGAAAACGGCCTCGATCTTCTCCAGGACGGCTTCAGCTTCCTTCGTCCTCCCCCGACTTTCCAGCCAACGTGGCGATTCGGGCAGCGCCCTGCGCCACCACAGCAGCATGACCACGGGCAGCGCGGTGATCACCAGCACGATGCGCCAGCCATTCTCCTGCGCAGGAACGATGAAATAGCCGAGCAGCGCCGCAGCCACGAAGCCGAAAGAGAAGAAGCCCGCCAATGCGCCCGTAAAACTGCCCCGGAAACGCCGGGCAACGAATTCCGCAAGATATGGCGCAATGATCGCGCTTTCGGCACCGGTGCCCATGCCCGCGACGATGCGCGCGGCGAAGAAAGACGGCCAGGTGTCAACGGCCGCGCTGACCAGCGAGGCCGCGCTGTAGAGCGCCAAGGCCCACATCATAACCGCGCGGCGGCCGATCAGGTCGCCGAGCGTTCCGGCCAGCAAGGCGCCGAACAGGAAGCCGATATAGGTGCTGCTGCCGAGCAGGCCGATCTGGACGCTGGAAAGCCCCCAGGCGGTGCGGAGCACCGGGAAGATGAAAGCCAGCACCGCGGCGTCCATCGCGTCGAACGTGTAGCCGAGCCCGCCCATCAACAGCAACCGCTTGTGGAAGGGGGCGAACGGAAGACGCTCGATGCGCGCCGAGATCATCGACATGAAAGCTTCTCTTTTGCCTTTGACGCCCCGGCGCGCCGTGCTGCTTGGAGGAAGCATAGACAACGGGACGTTATCCTTCAAAATCAATAGTCATGATCACAGTGAATATCGAGCATGTCGTGCCGGGGTTCTCGATGAGGCGGCCTCAGCCCAACTGAAAGCCGTGCGCGAGCGGGTCGCGGTCGTCCACGAAAATCGTGTTGTGGCCGATCACGCGCGCCCATCCTGCCACGCTCGGCAGGATTGCAGAATACGCGCCGACCCTTGCCTCGCCTTCGACGCGGCAGTTGAACATCGTGCCGATGATGCTCTCATGGACAAAACTGTCCCCGACCTTGAGACGCCCGCGCGTCACCAGTTGAGCCATGCGCGCGGACGAGCCCGTTCCGCATGGCGAGCGGTCGATGGCCTTGTCGCCATAGAAAACGGCATTGCGGGCATCGGCTGCCGGCGATTTCGGTTCGTCGCACCACATCACGTGGCTCGCGCCGGCAATCCGCTCGTCCAGGGGGTGCACGGGCTTCAACGCCCGCTGAGCGGCCGCGCGCACCAGCGGGCCGAGCCGCCTGATCTCATCAGCGGACATGCCATCGAGACCGGACCAATTTGCCTGCGGTTCGACGATGACGTAGTAGTTGCCGCCATAGGCCAGATCGACGACGAGCGCGCCGACCCCCGGTACATCGAGCGTAACGTCGCGCGCATGCAAATAGCTCGCGACATTGAATAGCCTGACTTCTTCAACATACGGCCCGTTTTTCTGATACTCGATCGCGACCCGGCCGGCCGGCGCTTCGATGGCCAGTCGTCCTTCCTGCCTCGGAACGACGAGCCCTCTTCGAGCGCCACGGTCACCGTTCCGATCGTGCCGTGGCCGCACATTGGGAGGCAGCCGCTGACCTCGATGAACAGGACTCCGATGTCGCAGTCCTCGCGCGATGATGGATAGAGGATTGCTCCTGACATGATGTCGTGTCCGCGCGGCTCGAACATCAGGGCCTGCCGGACCCAATCGTAATCCCGCATGAAGATCTGACGCTTCTCCGCCATCGCGACATGCGGCAGGAGCGGACCGCCGCCGGCGACCACGCGAACCGGGTTGCCGCAGGTGTGGGCGTCGACACAGAAGAAGGTGTGACGTGCCATGACGTCCCCCTGACATGATCCGGAAATGCGAGGCCGCTTCCCGCAGATTAAGCTCAACAACCGTCCGCCGCAAAGGTGCGAGGCGATCGCGGTTCGTTCTACCTGCGATCGCGATTTGCGACCAGCATCGCAAGCCGTGCGGCGGCGGGCACGATCAATTGCCGCGGAAACCCGGAAAAGCCCAGCATCAGGCCTGGACGTGGGCGCGCCGAACGGTAGAAACGACTGATCGCCCGGACGACAATGCCAGCGCGACGCGCCGCCGCCTCGATTTCGATGTCGGATGTTCCATCGCGCAGGTAGGCGACGAGATGCATGCCCTGGTCGGGCAGCGCCACCTCGAGGCTGCCCGCCCCGCGGCGGACGAGCGTCTCGGCCAGCGCATCGCGCTGCTCGCGGTAAAGCTGGCGCATGCGGCGGATATGCGCGGCAAAATGGCCCTGCTGCATGAACTGCGAAACGACGGCCTGCTGCAGTGTCGCGGGCTGGCGGTCGATCAGATAGCGTGCGCCAACGAAGGCCTGCAGCAAGGCCCGCGGCACCACGGCGTAGCCGAGGCGCAGTCCCGGAAACAGCGCCTTGTTGAAGGTGCCGACATAGATCACCTGCTCTGACTCATCGAGGCCCTGCAGCGATGCGAGGGGCGGACCCGAATAGCGGAACTCGCTGGTGTAGTCGTCCTCGACAATGAACGCGCCGCTCTGACGCGCCCATGCCAATAGTTCGAGACGGCGCGCCATCGACATCGCAACCCCGCTCGGAAACTGGTGCGACGGGGTCACGAAAACCGCGCGCGCCCGCGGCGCCTTGCGGCGACCGGCATCGACCACAAGGCCCTGCTCGTCCACTGCAATCGCGTGCGGTCGTACCCTGGCGAGCATGAGTTGTGCGTAAGTCAGCGGATAGCCGGGCTCCTCGACCCAGACCTCGTCGCCCGCCGAGAGCAGCACGCGGATTGCGATGTCGACCGCCTGCTGAGTGCCCGCGGTGATGACGATCTGCTCCGGCTCGCACCGCACCGCGCGGGCGGCCCGCAGGTAGTCGCATATGTTGGCGCGCAGTTCGACGAGGCCCGCCGGATCGGCGTAGCCGAGGTCGTACGGCCCGAGCTGGCGCACGGCGCGATGCGTCAGGGTGCGCCACGTCTCCGCGGTGCGCGCATCGATCAGCGTGCGTCCGGTGTTGAACGGCCGCGCCTCGCCCTGCATCGCCGAGCGTTCGAAATCGGGGAAGGCCTTGGCCGGAATCGGCACGGTGCGCCTGATTGCTCGCGCTGTGCGGCGTCGCGTCGCGAGTCCCGCGACCTCCTGCGAAATGAAGGTACCCGAGCCATGGCGGCTCTCGACATAGCCCTCGGCCAGCAACTGCTCGTAGGCCGAGACCACCGACGCCCGCGCCACGCCAAGCCGCGATGCCATGACGCGTGACGACGGCACGCGCGTCCCCGCGGCAAGCGCGCCCGACAGCACAGCGGAGCGAACCTGCATGTAGATCTGGCGCGACAGCGGCGTGCGGCTCGTGCGGTCGAGTTGCCAGACATAGAGGTCGGCCCAGCCGTGCAATGACGCCTCCCCGAAAAAGTGGTCTGCCAGGATGAAAGAAATTGGACCATCTGGACGGGCCAGTAAAGGCTAGCTTTCAGGCCATGCCATCCCCGCCGCTTGCGACCCCTGTGAGGATCAAAGGATGACCGCCTCCGAACCGCTCGACCAGGCCTGGAGCTACCCCTTGTTCGAAGCGATCTATGGCCGGCGTTCCCGGCGCTTCGGGCTCGGCTTCGAGATGCCCACGGGGCCTTTCCGCTACACCTCCGCCCACGCGCCAGTGCCGCTGACCGAGCTCGAGGAGGCGCTGTTGGTCGGCGCGGGCGCCGGCTTCACCGGGCTCGCATTCTGGGACCTGCCGACGCCGGCCCCTTACGGTCGTGTGAGCGGCCGCGCGTTCCCGACGACGCGGCCCGGCGGCCACACCGCACTGTTCTTCACCAATGACGACGGCTTTCATGTTCTCGACCACGATGTTTCAGCCAGCAAGCTGCGCGAGATCGAAACCAGGGAACAGCGCGGCAAGCTGCTGGAAATTTTCCGTGCGCAACGCCGGACGCTGAAGCCCGGCCGGCTCGAGATTCCCCGCCGAGCACCGGTCGTGAGCGCTCACGATCACTGGGATTCGAATCGGCCGGGCTCCACGCTGTTCATGCCGGTCTGCGATGTCAGCGCAGCGCTGATCTCATTGATTGCGCAATTCGTTGACCCCGCGCTGCGCCGCTATGCGACCGCGAGCGGCGGCATGAATATCGTCGACGACCGCCACGGCTTTCGCCCGGCCGGCACGGAACGCTGGATCAGGGACGGATTGATCGACGCCGAGCAGGTCTTGCCGCTATCGATCCTCGAGCGACAGGCCTGCTACTATGTTTTCAGCGAGCCCGCTGCGATCTGCCAGAACATGTTTTTGGCGACGGAGGCGATCGGGCTCGGCGGGTGGAAGCATTGCGGGTTTCTGTCGCTCGAGATTCTCGAGCGCATGGGATTTCGCATCGTAGCTCCGGCGAGCGGCGGGATGTTTGGCAATCCGATCGGGCTCGATGGCGTGACCCAGGCAAGCTGCCCGCCCTATCACGCGACCATGGACGCGGCGGTTGATGCCGTATTTGCGCGCACGGCGCGCGCGGAGGCGGCGCCGGTGCCGCATCGCATGTCGGAGGCCGAACATCGCGCCGGCACGGTTCGCCTCAGCGCCGAAGGGCTCGCCTGCACCAAGGCAGTCTGCAACTATATTTACGAGACTCACGGCCGCTTTCCCGGCGGCACCGATGCAATGCATCTGATGTGGGTGATGCAGGTGCACCACGTCGATACCGAGTACTACGACCGCTTCTTTGGGACGGACGCCTACGGATCAACGCACGCGGCGCATCTGTCGAACTGGCACCGGTCGGAGGCAGGCGAACCCTAGCCCCTTTGGCCGTCCATCGTTTCAGGCCGGACATCGATGCGCAGGCGTCGGGCTAAATCTCTTCTCGTGTCTTCGTCTGTGCATCGTAGATCCTGACCCGAAGCATGGGAAAGCGCTTCTTCAGCTCTTGTGCCCCTGCCTTGGCTCCGTCCCGGGTCGAAAACTCGGCTTTCAATCGACCATCCACTTCGAGTGCATAGCCTGACGCTGGCAGTCCACGGGCAGCAGCAACCATCTCGTTCTTCTCACATTCGATTTGACGGAGGCGGAATGCTTAGCGTGAGTCGCCCGGATGGCGCCAGTCGTGTTATCGGATGAGCAGAGTTGTGGCCGGTGTGGCGTGGAAAACCCGCTCATCCGCGCATACATGAGTTCTGGTTCGCATGTGGCTCCGCCAACAGGATCATCCCAGCTATAGTGCTGCCATGAGTCGTCAGATCGTCAATGCCATCTGCCGTACGTTCCCCGGCGCCGAGGTGTCCGACCCCTGGGGTGGAGGTCACGACGCCTGGAAAGTCGGCGGCAAGATGTTTGCTTGCATTGGTTCCACGATGCCGGGCGTCTCGGTCAAGACCGACAGCGTCGAGACGGCACAAATGCTCATCGATGCCGGAGTTGGCGTGCGAGCACCCTATTTCCACCGCTCATGGGTAAATCTGCCTTGGAGCACGTCGAAGGATGAGCTTCGCTACAGGCTCGCAGCATCCTACCGGCTGGTCCGTTCCGGGCTGACGAAAACGGCGCAGGCCCGGCTCGATCCGTTCGAATGAGGGCAGGCGAACGGCCGACACGACGTTGACGAAGGAGGCACCTGGATGTGTCGGATACCACACGCGGAGGAGCCGCGCCCGACAATTGTAATTTTGCAGATCGCACGTTTCTGGTAATCAGATGGTCGCCTGTGCGATCTAACTCGTGTTGCGGCTGTCCGGAAGGAACCGCTCCGTCGAACTTCCTCTTGAGGAACCCACGGATCTCGTTCAGAGCGTAGACGAGATCAAGGAGAGCATCATGCGCATCGTCGACGTCCGCGAGGTCACCCAGCCGATCGCATCTCCCATTCGAAACGCCTATATCGACTTCACCAGGATGACCGCGAGCCTGGTAGCAGTCGTGACCGATGTCGAACGCGATGGTCGCCGGGTGGTCGGCTACGGCTTCAACTCGAACGGTCGATATGGCCAGGGAGGTCTCATCCGCGAGCGCTTCCGCAACCGGATTCTGGAAGCCGATCCCAGCAGCGTCCTGAACGAGTCCGGCGATAATTTCGATCCGCACAAGCTCTGGGCGGCGATGATGAGCAACGAGAAGCCTGGCGGTCACGGCGAGCGCTCGGTTGCTGTGGGAACGCTCGACATGGCGATCTGGGATGCCGTGGCCAAAATTGCCGGCAAGCCGTTGTTCCGGATGCTTGCCGAGCAAAAGGGGCGTGAGGCCAATCCACGCGTCTTCGTCTACGCGGCCGGCGGATACTACTATCCCGGCAAGGACGATACGGCGCTCCGGACCGAGATGCGCGGCTACCTCAATCGTGGCTACACTGTCGTCAAGATGAAGATTGGCGGCGCGCCCATCGACGAGGATCAGCGCCGCATCGAGGCGGTTCTGGCAGAGCTCGGCTCCGAAGCGCAACTCGCCGTCGACGCGAACGGCCGCTTTGACCTGGAGACAGGCATCGCCTACGCCAAAATGCTGCGCCAGTATCCGCTCTTCTGGTATGAGGAGGTCGGCGATCCGCTCGACTATGCCCTGCAGGCCGCGCTCTCGGAGTTCTATCCCGGCCCGATGGCGACCGGCGAAAACCTGTTCTCGCATCAGGACGCACGCAACCTCCTGCGCTATGGCGGAATGCGCCCGGACCGCGATTGGCTGCAGTTCGATTGCGCCCTGTCGTACGGCCTCGTCGAATATCTGCGCACACTCGACGTGCTGGATCAGTTCGGCTGGTCGCCTTCCCGTTGCATACCGCACGGAGGTCATCAGATGTCGCTCAACATCGCAGCCGGACTGGGACTGGGCGGCAACGAGAGCTATCCGGATCTCTTCCAGCCCTACGGCGGCTTCCCGGATGGTGTGAAGGTCGAGAACGGCCACATCATCATGCCGGAACTTCCCGGCATCGGGTTCGAGGGCAAGTCGGACCTGATCAAGGTCATGCGCGAACTGGCCGCGTAGGCGCGCTCACGCGCTCGAGCGGCGGAAATGCCGGTCGGCATGCGAACGTCGTGCTTCATGTCGGTTCGCGGCTTGTTGGAATCGACGCGCTCGATCGATCTCTCCTGCAGCGATCTCAAGAGCTTCACC
This sequence comes from Bradyrhizobium sp., assembly GCF_019244115.1. Taxonomy (GTDB): domain Bacteria; phylum Pseudomonadota; class Alphaproteobacteria; order Rhizobiales; family Xanthobacteraceae; genus Bradyrhizobium. Next base: position 23,092 of record NZ_JAFATE010000722.1, on the reverse strand, counting down.
TGCACGCTCATCGGCATGCTTTCGATTTGGTCGAGAAACACCGTCCCGCCCTTCGCGTACTCGATCTTGCCGATGCGCTGGCGGGTGGCACTGGTGAATGCGCCGACCTCGTGCCCAAACAGTTCGCTCTCGACCAGCGAGGCCTTCGAACACCAGGTTGCCACCGACGAGCGCGCCCATCATCGAGCCGACCGTGCGCTTCCGCCACGACTTCGCACCTGCAGTCATGGCGAGCGCTCGTGTCCTGCACACGATCGTGCCCGCATTGGTCCTCTTGAGCCTGTGAAGATCGGCCGACGACCTGTGACGACCGTCGTTCGCGTGCCTTTAGCCTGTCGTTACCGCGACCTCGACCTCGGTCGGATCGATGTTGCTATCGAGCGCAACCTTCAGCTTCTCGCGATCAAGCTCGCCCTCCCACCAGGCAACGACGACGCAGGCAACGCCGTTGCCGCACAGGTTCGTCAGCGCACGGCATTCGCTCATGAACTTGTCGATGCCGAGCACGATCGCCATACCGGGCACGAGCTCGGGCCTGACGGCAGCGAGCGTACCGGCGAGCGTAATGAATCCCGCGCCCGTGATGCCGGACGCACCCTTCGATGTCAGCATGGCGACGATCAGGATCGTCAACTGCTCGCCGAAGCTGAGGTCGATGTTCATCGCCTGTGCGATGAACAGCGTCGCCAGGGTCATGTAGATATTGGTGCCGTCCAGGTTGAAGGAATAGCCGGTCGGCACGACCAGGCCGACGACCGGCTTGGAGCAGCCGAGACGCTCCAGCTTCTCCATCAATTGCGGCAGCACGCTCTCGGATGACGAGGTGCCGAGCACGATCAGAAGCTCGTCCTTGATGTATTTGAGGAACCGAAAGATCGAGAAGCCCGCGACACGTGCCACGATACCGAGCACGACCACGACAAAGGTGATCGACGTCAGGTAGAACGTCGCGATGAGCCCGGCAAGATTGCCGAGTGCCTGCGGGCCGTATCGACCGATCGTGTAGGCCATTGCGCCGAATGCGCCGATCGGGGCAGCCTTCACGACAATCGCGATGACACCGAAGATCGCGTGAGCCGCGTCATCGATGAATCCGCGGATCGTGTGGCCGCGCTCGCCGAGCGTCATCAACGCGAACCCGAACAGGATCGAAAACAGCAACACCTGCAGTATGTCGCCCTGAGCGAAAGCGCCGACCACCGTGTCGGGAATGATGTGGAGGACGAAGTCGACCGACTTCATCTCACTCGCCTGCTTGGCGTAGCCGGCAACGGCGCTAGCGTTCGATTGCCCCTGGAAGCCTGCTCCCGGGCGCAGCAGGTTGGCGACGATCAGGCCCAGCGCCAGGGCAAATGTGGAAATGACCTCGAAATAGAGCAGCGCCTTGACGGCGACACGCCCGACTTTCTTGACCTCGGAGATGTGGGCGATGCCCGATACGACCGTGCAGAAGATGACGGGCGCGATCAGCATCTTGATCAGCTTGACGAAGCCGTCGCCCATCGCCTTGATCCAATCGTTCTTGGCGAAATCCGGAAACAGCCAGCCGACGATTGCGCCGACCACGATCGCCGCGAGAACCTGGATGTACAGGATCTTGTAAAATGGCTTTCTCTGCGGCGCGGCTGCCTGTGTAACCGACATCATCTACTCCCTTCAGTCCCGAGCTATTCGCGGCAATCGACGTCCGCTGCTATTTCTTCTTCTGCGGCGGAAGATCGGTGCAATGGCCTTCGAACACCTCCGCCGCCATGCCGATCGACTCCCCGAGAGTCGGATGCGGATGAATGGTCTTGCCGATGTCCGCCGGCTCGCAGCCCATCTCGACCGCGAGGCAGATTTCACTGATCAGGTCGCCTGCATGGGTCCCAACGATCCCGCCGCCGATGATGCGATGGGTCGCCGCATCGAACAGCAGCTTGGTAAAACCTTCGTCGCGGCCATTGGCGATGGCGCGGCCGGATGCGGCCCACGGGAACACGGCTTTGCCGAACTTGGTGCCCTCGGCTTTGCATTGATCCTCGGTTTTACCGGCCCAGGCAACTTCCGGATCGGTGTAGGCCACGGACGGGATCTGCCGCGCGTCGAAATATGATTGCTCGCCATGCGCGACTTCGGCGGCCACATGGCCTTCATGCACTGCCTTATGGGCCAGCATCGGCTGGCCCACGATGTCGCCGATTGCAAAGATGTGCGCCACGTTGGTGCGCATCTGCCTGTCGACTTCGATGAAACCTCGCCGGGTCAGGGCGATCCCGGCCTTTTCGGCGCCGATGTTCCCGCCGTTCGGGCTTCGACCGACCGCCACGAGGACGAGGTCGTAGACCTGCGGCCCGGCAGGCGCCTGTTCGCCCTCGAAGCTCACCTCGATGCCAGCCTCGGTCGCCTTCGCGCCGACGGTCTTGGTCTTCAGCATGACCTTGCCGAAGCGCTGCGCGTTCATCTTCTCCCACACCTTCACCAGGTCACGGTCGGCCCCCTGCATCAGGCCATCGAGCATCTCGACGACATCGATGCGTGTGCCAAGCGTCGAATAGACTGTCGCCATTTCGAGGCCGATGATGCCGCCGCCGATCACCAGCATGCGCTTGGGGATCGATTTGAGCTGTAGTGCGCCGGTCGAATCGACAATCCTCGGGTCGTCGGGCAGAAACGGCAGTTTTACGGCCTGGCCGCCGGCGGCGACGATGGCCTTGGCGAACTTGACCGTCTTTTTGCCTTCGGACGAAACAACCTCGAGATGATGCGCGTCGAGGAAGCTTCCGACGCCGGTCATGACCTCGACCTTGCGGGCCTTGGCCATGCCGGCAAGGCCGCCCGTCAGCTTCTTGATCACGCCGTCCTTGAACGCGCGCAGCTTGTCGAGGTCGATCTGCGGTGCTCCGAACGAAATGCCATGATCAGGGAGATTTTTCACCTCGTCGATCACGGACGCCGTATGCAGCAGCGCCTTGCTCGGAATACAGCCGACATTGAGGCACACGCCCCCGAGCGTATCGTAACGTTCGACCAGCACGGTCTTCATGCCGAGATCGGCAGCGCGGAACGCCGCCGAGTAGCCGCCGGGGCCGGCGCCGAGCACCAGCATGTCGCATTCAACGTCGGCTTTGCCGCGGTAGGATACCGCGGACGGCGCAGCAGGCGGCGGACTGGCGGCAACCGGCTGCGATGCCGCTGCGGGTGTCGCGGCTGCCACATCAGCCGCCTCCAGCACCAGGATGGTCGATCCTTCGCTCACCTTGTTGCCGGTCTTGATCTTGACGTCCTTGACCACACCTGCGTGCGAGGACGGGATCTCCATCGACGCCTTGTCAGACTCGACGATGATGAGACTGGTCTCGACCGCGACGGTCTCGCCCGGCTTCACCAAAACTTCAATCACGGCGACGTCCTTGAAGTCGCCGATATCCGGGACCTTCACTTCGATCTGCTGAGCCACGCCGCTCCTCCCGTTCCTCAGAACAGCACGCGCCTGAGATCGGCGAGTACGCTAGCGAAATAGACGTTGAAGCGCGCCGCCGCCGCGCCGTCGATGACGCGGTGATCCCAGGACAGCGACAATGGCAAGGTCAGGCGCGACGTCCAGGTCTTGCCGTCCGCCGAATGCTGCTTCCAGTAGCCCTTGCAGACACCCATGATCGCGACCTCCGGCGCGTTGATGATCGGCGTGAAGTAGATGCTGCCGATGCCGCCGAGCGAAGAGATCGAAAAAGTCCCGCCCTGCATCTGGTCGGGCTTGATCTTGCCCTCGCGCGCGAGTTTTGCGAGTTCGTTCATCTCCTTGGCAATGTCCGGCACCGATTTCTTGTCGGCATCGCGGATCACCGGCACCATCAACCCATTCGGCGTGTCCGCGGCAAAACCGATATGCCAGTAGTTCTTGTAGACGAGCGTGTCGCCGTCGAGGCTGGCATTGAACTCCGGAAACTTCTGCAGCGTTGCGACTGCGGCCTTCACCATGAATGGCAGGAGCGAGAGTTTTACGCCGCTCTTCTCGAGCTCTTTGTTCATTTTCACCCGGAACTGCTCGAGGTCGGTGATATCGGCCTCGTCATGAGTCGTGACATGCGGAATGACGACCCAGTTGCGGTGAAGGTTTGCGGCCGAGATCTTCTTGATGCGGCCGAGGTCCTTGCGCTCGACCGGGCCGAACTTCGCGAAGTCGACCTTGGGCCAGGGCAGAAGATCGATGCCCCCGACGCCGCTTGCAGTTTTCGCCGCTTCCGGCTTGGCAGATACGGCACCGCCTTTCGCTGACGTCTCGACGTCTTCGCGCAGAATGCGGCCATGATTGCCGGAGCCCTTGACCTTGCCGAGATCGACACCCAGTTCGCGCGCCAGCTTGCGGACCGCCGGACCGGCATAGGCAAGCGCAAAGGCGTTCTCGTCGATCGCGTTGGCTTGCGCCACGGGAACGGCCGCGACAACAGGCGATGTGGGCGCCGACGAAGGAGCCGCCGCAGGCACCTCGCCGGTCGCGAGCACGAGGATGAGCGAGCCTTCGCTGACCTTGTCTCCGCTCTTCAGCTTGATCTCGCGGACGGTACCGGACAGCGGCGCCGGCACCTCCATGGTCGCCTTGTCCGACTCTAGCGCGATCAGGGGATCCTCCGCTTTCACGCTGTCGCCGGGTTTGACGAAGATTTCGATGACCGGGACGTCCTTGAAGTCGCCGATGTCGGGAACGCGCACCTCGGCGATACCGGCCGGTGCGCTGACCGGCGCCGGCGGCGCGCTGACGACCGGGCGAGTTTCGGCCTGCTCCGCGCTCGCGCCCTCGAACTGCACGATGACGGCGCCTTCGCTCACCTTGTCGCCAATCTTGACGACTATCGATTTCACGACGCCATCCCGCGGCGAGGGCACTTCCATCGTCGCCTTGTCGGACTCCAGCGCGACCAGCGGATCCTCGGACTTCACCCTGTCGCCCGGCTTGACGAAAATCTCGATGACCGGGACGTCCTTGAAGTCACCGATATCTGGAACCTTGATGTCGATCAGACCACTCATCGCAAAGTCCTCGGCTCCGCTGCCTCACATGGTCCAGGGCGCAGCGCGCCTGGTGTCGATTTGATATTTGGCGATGGCCTCGGCCACGACGGCCGGCTTGATCGTTCCCTCGTCGGCGAGCGCCTTGAGCGCAGCGATCGCGACGTAATGGCGGTCGACCTCGAAGAAATTCCGGAGTTTTACGCGATAATCGCTGCGGCCAAAGCCGTCGGTGCCGAGCACGACATAGCGCCGTCCGGCGGCCTGCACGTATTCCCGGATCTGGTCGGGGTAGTTGCGCATGTAGTCGGTGGATGCCACGACCGGCCCCGGATGGCCTTCGAGCTGCGCTTCCACCCAGCTCTTGCGACGCGGCTCGATCGGATGCAGCAGGTTCCAGCGCTCCGCCGTCATGCCATCGCGACGCAGCTCGTTGAAGCTTGTCGCGCTCCACACATCCGCGGTGACGCCGTAGTCCGCCTTGAGCAGATCGGCCGCCGCGATCACCTCGCGCAGGATCGTACCCGAGCCGACCAGCTGAACGCGAAGCTCCTTCTTCGCGGTCTCGCCACCATTCTTCAGGAGATAGAGCCCCTTGAGAATTCCTTCCTCCGCACCCTCGCCTGCATCGGCGAGCGCGGGATGCGGATAGTTCTCGTTCATCAGCGTGATGTAATAGTAGACGTCTTCCTGCGCCTCGTACATGCGGCGCATGCCCTCGCGGACGATCGTCACGACTTCATAGGCGAAGGCCGGATCATAGGAGACGCAGTTCGGAATGGTCGCGGCGAGAACGTGGCTGTGGCCGTCCTCGTGCTGCAATCCCTCGCCGTTCAGTGTGGTGCGGCCAGCGGTGCCGCCGAGCAGAAAACCTCGCGCGCGCATGTCGCCGGCGAGCCACGCCAGATCACCGACGCGCTGCAGGCCGAACATCGAATAATAAATGTAGAACGGAATCATCGGCACGTTGTTCGTACTGTACGACGTCGCGGCGACGATCCAGCTCGACATGGCCCCGCCTTCGTTGATGCCCTCCTGTAAAACCTGCCCGCTCTTGTCCTCGCGGTAGTACATCAGCTGGTCGGCATCCTGCGGCCTGTAGAGCTGACCGACGGACGAATAGATGCCGAGCTGGCGGAACATGCCTTCCATGCCGAAGGTCCGGGATTCGTCCGGCACGATCGGCACGATATGCTTGCCGATCGCCTTGTCGCGCACGAGGCTGCCCAGCATCTGCACGAACGCCATCGTGGTCGATATTTCTCGCTCGCCCGTGCTGTCGAGCAGCCGCTGGAACGTCGACAGCGGCGGAATTTGCAAGGACGCGGACTTCCGCCGGCGCTGCGGCAGGCTGCCGCCGAGCCGTTCGCGCTGCGCTCGGAAATACTTCATCTCCGGGCTGTCTTCGGGAAGGCGGATGAAAGGGACTTTTGCGAGGTCCTCATCGGCGACCGGCACCTGGAAGCGGTCGCGAAAGCCGCGCAGCGCGTCCTGCGTCATCTTCTTGGCCTGATGCGCGATCATCTGGCCTTCGCCGGATTCGCCCATGCCGTAGCCCTTGACCGTCTTCGGCAGGATGACCGTCGGCTGGCCCTTGTGGTTTACCGCCGCTGCGTAGGCCGCAAAAACCTTTTCCGGATCGTGGCCGCCGCGCGCGAGGTTCCAGATCTCGTCGTCGCTCATGTCGGCGACGAGCTGTTTCAATTCATCGTACTTGCCGAAGAAGCGTTCGCGGATATAGGCGCCGCTCTTGCTCTTGAAATCCTGGTACTCGCCGTCGACACATTCCTCCATGCGCTTCAGCAGCAATCCGCTGTTGTCCCTTTCGAGCAGGCGGTCCCAGCCCGAACCCCACAGCACCTTGATGACGTTCCAGCCGGCGCCCCGGAAGACGCTCTCAAGCTCCTGGACGATCTTGCCGTTACCACGAACCGGCCCGTCGAGACGCTGGAGATTGCAATTGATGACGAAGATCAGGTTGTCGAGTTTTTCGCGACCGGCGAGCGAGATCGCGCCAAGGGACTCCGGCTCATCCGTTTCGCCGTCGCCCATGAAGGCCCAGACCTTGCGATTGGAGGTTTCGGCCAGCTTGTGGTTCTGCAGATATTTCAGGAACCGCGCCTGATAGATCGCCATCAACGGCCCAAGCCCCATCGACACAGTCGGGAATTGCCAGAAATCCGGCATCAGCCAGGGATGCGGGTAGCTCGACAAACCCTTGCCGCCGGTCTCCTGCCTGAAGCTGAGGAGCTGCTCCTCGCTCAGCCGCCCCTCAAGAAAGGCGCGCGCGTAAATGCCCGGCGAGCTGTGCCCCTGGACGAAAATCAGATCGCCGCCGTGGCCATCTGTGGGCGCATGCCAGAAATGGCCAAAGCCGATGTCGTAGAGCGTGGCAGCGGACTGGAAGCTCGCGATGTGACCGCCAAGCTCTGAGCTTTCCTTGTTGGCGCGCAGAACGATCGCAAGGGCGTTCCAGCGGATGATCGAGCGAAGCTTGTGCTCGATCGCACGATCGCCCGGCAGCGCCGGTTGCTGGCCCCTCGGGATCGTGTTGCAGTAGGGCGTCGTCAGCGACTGCTCTATCCGGAGGCCTTCGCGGCGCGCGGCGTCAACAACTGCATTGACGACGAACTCGGCTCGTTCATTGCCGCGATGACCGCGGACTGCCGATAGGGCGTCCAGCCATTCCCGGGTTTCCTGCGGATCCAGGTCGTGCACATCCGCGACCGTCATCATCCTCTCCATTCCATGCCAGGCCGAAAGCAAGCGTCAATGTTCACGGCGCCCCGCGTTCAGGCGGAACCGCGCAATGTAAGATAGGCGATGTCGCCTGTCGCTCTACGTAAAGGATTGAATGCTGGCCGGCATCTGAACGTCCCCTCGCGTTGCTTATTCTGGAGCCGAGGCTCGATTGGCAGATACTCTAGCAGCATTCGTGCCAGACGTTGTGGGTCGCCTCATACCGGCGAATGTCGTTATTTTTCCTGAGATTGCCAGACATACCGCCGAGGGCGCCGATCCGAGCGACCTGGATCCGTCTGAAGCACCGGAAAACCGGCCAGAGGGGCATCCGAAAAATCGGACGGTCACGGCGACCGCCTCGGCCCTTTGAAGTGCCACACTCCATCAAGGCAGATCTTGCAGACCTGGGGCGTTCTTATCCGGCCACCGCCGCGTTTTTCTCTTTATTGTCCTGGCCGGTCCGGCCAACCCTCCAGGAGAGATCCGACCAAACGCGGAAGCGCTCGCCCTCATCGACGCGTCCAAGGCGGAACGGCCGCTCGAAAATCGCGATGCGCTCGGCGTTCCTCTCGAATTTGGGCCAAAGGCTCGCCTCGTCCGGAATACCGTCGATGATGAAGCGTAGGACGCTCGCTTGCAATCGGGCAGCGACCTCGATGTCGCCTAAAGTCATCGGGCCGCCCATGCGCCGAAGGATCGGGCGATCGACAAAATTCGGTACATGCGCCCAGAGGCAGGCGTTGTCGGCGCCATGGGTTGGTCCTTGCGACAGAAACGGCTCAAGCGCCGGCTTGTGGTCGAACCGGCTCAGCCAGACCGCCCCGCCCGCCGCGGCCTGGCGGCGCGCGAGATCGGCCACGGGGCGATGCCAGAACGCGTCCGACAACAGTGCTTCGAGCGGGTCCTCACCCGCTCGCGTTGTCGCGCGATAACATGCCAAAAGCTGCTCCCAGCCGGCATCGCCGAACGAGGTGCGAATCCGCCGCTCCGTGGCACGGATCATCGCAGCCGGCGGAGTGCTGTTCAGGAACATCGCCATCTCGTCGCGACAGGAGCCGAGCCAGAATGGAATGTCGCGCAATACCCCGGCCGCAATTGCCTCCGCCGGATCGCGCGAAATCACGGCGCCATCGAGGACCGGGCCAAACAAGCTGCCGGCCTCCGTTCCGTCCGCCAATTGGCGACCGACAGTCTGCACAGCCGCAAAAAGCTGCGGCACTGGCATTGCCGCGACTGCGCCGGGCTGGCTCTCAAGTTGGAGCTCGGCGATCACCCGATCGGCAACCTCGTCCGCATGATCGCTGGTCGTGATGCCGCGCCCCGGCGCACTGAAGGCGATGGCGCGGCAGAATTTTCCGCGCGCCTGCGGCTGTGTCGCAAGCGCGATCACCATAGAGGCGCCCGCCGACTGGCCGAACAGTGTCAGCGCATCCGGATTGCCGCCGAAATTCGCGATGTTCGCGTGAGCCCAATCCAGGGCTGCCAGCACATCCATGGCCGCAAGATTGTTGGCCTCGTTCAGGTCGCCGCCATGGCGGTGCAACTGCAGGAAGCCGAGCGGACCGAGCCGATAATTGATCGTGACGATAATGGCGGGACCTTGTGCGGCGAGGAAAGTCCCGTCGTAGTCCGCCCCTCCGCCGGTCACGAAGGCGCCGCCGTGGATCCAGAACAGCACTGGTAGAGGGCGATCGACGGCGGAGGGTGTCCAGATGTTCAGGCTGAGGCAGCTCTCCTCATCCGCATGATCGAGGTGGCCAGGCTGCGGCGCGTAGGCGCCATAATCGGTGCAGCGCCGCGGCTCGGTCCACGGCCGCGGCGGCACCGCCTTCGCAAACCGCCGGCTGGCCGCGAACGGCACGCCCTTGAAGGCGCGCACGCCGTGCTGCTCGGCACCGATGACCGGCCCGCTCGTGGTCGAGACCGCATTCGTCAGCATGTCACCGCTCCCTCAGCTACGCCGCTTGCCGAGATCGGCCATGTCGACCGTGTGCGTTTCGCGCGCGGTCGCCGCGGCGGCAGCCGATATCACGCAGCAGCAGGCGACGAAGATCGCGACCGGAATCCACCCGGTCGGGCCCTCGCGGACCAGGCTCTGACTGATCACCGGGGTGAAGCCGGCGGCGAGAAATCCGAGCTGTGTTCCGATCGCCGTGCCGGAATAGCGCACTCGTGCCTCGAACATCTCCGCGTAGAACGACGGCCAGATCGCATTGGGCGCAGCGTAGATGATACCCGAAAGGATCATGGCGGCGGCAAGGATCGCCAGCGTATTTCCCGTCGTCACCGCCATGAAATACGGGAAGACCAGCACCGCGCAGCCAAGCACGCCGCCGATGAACACAGGTTTGCGGCCGATCCGGTCCGCGAGAATCGCCCAGAGCGGCTGGGTCACCAGCGCCGTGACGTTGCCGAGCACGCCCGCCCACAGCATGGTCGGACGCGCCACGCCGAATTTGCTGGTGGCATAGCCGAGCGCGAAAACCGCGGTCATCGTGCTGACGGTTGCGATCAGCGCGCAGACGATGACGCGCAGCACGTCCGGCCAGTAGTCGCGCAAGAGCGCGAGCACGGGGAAGCGCGCGACCTGCGCCTTGTCCTTGATCTCGGTGAACACGGGCGTCTCCGGCATGGTCCGCCGCACGAGATAGGCAACCAACAGCACGAGCGCGGAGAGCAGGAACGGGATGCGCCAGCCCCAGCTCATGAGCTGATCCTCGGGCAGGTTGGAAACGGGAATGAATACCACCGTGGCGAGGATGGCGCCAGCCTGCGTGCCGCTCAAGGTCCAGCTCGTGAAGAAGGCGCGATTGCTGTTGGCCGAATGTTCGAGCGTGAGCGAATTGGCCCCGCTCTGCTCGCCGGCCGCCGACAGCCCCTGCAACAGGCGGAGCAGCGTGAGGATGATCGGCGCGGCGCTGCCGATGGCCTTTGCGTCGGGCAGGAACGCGATCGCCAGCGTCGCGCCGCCCATCAGCACGAGTGTCACCAGCAGCACGGTCTTGCGGCCGATGCGGTCGCCGAAATGGCCGAGAATGACCGCGCCGACTGGGCGCGCGATATAGCCGATGCCAAAGCTGAGCAGGGCCAGCAGTGTCGCTGTCGACGGATCGACATTGACGAAGAACACTTTTGGAAAGATCAGTGCCGCGGCCGTGCCGTAGATGAAGAAGTCGTAATACTCGAGCATGCTGCCGACGAAGCTGACCACCGCGGCGCGCTTCGGCAGCTTGCTCCGCGCGGCCTCCGCGGTGGCCGTCGCTTGCAACGATGCAATTGACGTCAAGCTCATAAAATCCCTCCCTGTTGTGGTGCCCGGCACGACCGGTCCGCGCGCTGGCTGACGCTCTTGCGGCGAACTCGCGGTTCTGACTGCCGTCGTTTCGTTTTTGTCAATGATGTACGAACTAGTTCGTTTATGCAAGCCGTAAATTGGACTCACCGGAGACGGAATTTCGTTCCCGTTCAATGTGATCTAGACGGATTGCGGGCGACCGCAGGGATGCACAAACAGCCGCTGCCGGCGCACAATGGTCCGTCTCCCGTCAATCGAGGACATTGTTCATGAGGACCTACAAGATCGCAGCGATCCCCGGCGACGGGATTGGGACGGAGGTCGTCGACGCCGGTGTCGAGGTTCTCGACGCACTGGCGAAGCGCGAAGGAACCTTCGCCTTCCATTTCGATCATTTCGCCTGGGGCGGCGAGTACTACAAGAAGCACGGTCGCATGATGCCGGAGAATGGCCGCGACCTCATCCGTCATCACGATGCCATTCTGTTCGGCTCGGCGGGCCATCCGGAAATCCCGGATCACATCACCCTTTGGGGATTGCGGCTGGCGATCTGTCAGCCATTCGACCAGTACGCGAACGTGCGCCCGACGCGCATCCTGCCAGGGATCACCTCTCCGCTCCGCGCCGTGAAGGATACCGAGCTCGATTGGGTCATCGTCCGCGAGAACTCCGAGGGAGAATATGCCGGGGTCGGCGGGCGCGTCCATCAGGGCTCCCCGCTCGAGGCGGCCACTGACGTCGCGATTTTCACCCGCGCCGGCGTCGAGCGTGTCATGCGCTTCGCGTTCGGACTTGCCCGATCCCGTCCGCGCAAGCTCCTCACCGTCGTCACCAAATCGAACGCCCAGCGCCACGCAATGGTCATGTGGGATGAAATCGCCGCCGAAATCGCACGGGAATTCCCCGACGTGACCTCCGATAAGATGCTCGTCGACGCCATGACCATGCGCATGGTGATACGTCCGCAAAGCCTCGATACCATCGTTGCCACCAATCTGCATGCGGACATTCTCTCGGACCTCGCGGCCGCGCTTGCCGGCTCGCTTGGCATCGCGCCGACCGCGAATCTCAATCCCGAGCGCAATTTTCCCTCGATGTTCGAGCCGATCCACGGCTCCGCCTTTGACATCATGGGCAAGGGCATTGCCAATCCCGTAGGTACGTTCTGGTCGGGAGTCATGATGTTGGAGCATCTCGGCGAGAATGCTGCCGGGCGGCGCCTGATGAAGGCGATCGAACGCGTGACAGTCGATCCCGCGCTGCATACGCCGGATTTGGGCGGCTCAGCCAATACACGCAAGGTGACCGACGCCGTCATCAGCGCGATCCGCGCCGACAACACCTAAGTTAGCGCATCCATCCTGGAATTGATATCTGCTCGACATCGATCTGGAAAATGTCAATCTCGGATCATCGGCTCAAAATCTGAGGAGGAGGTTTCCATGCGCGTAGACCCTGCCGAGACAGGATCCATTCCGGATTCCCGTGGTCTCAATCTTTACCGGGCCGACCGCGATGCGGCGGCCCTGTTCGCGCATTATCTCCCCACCGACCTGTTCGCTCGTCTGGAGCCCGTATTCGACCGCCTCGGCAGCCTCGCCGGCGATCATCTGGACCGGCTGGCCTGGATTGCCGACAAGCATCCTCCCGTCTTGTCGGTGCGGCGCCGCACCGGCGAGGATTGCAACCACATCGAAAAGCATCCCGCATACCGCGAGCTCGAAAATTTTGCCTTTGGTGAGTTCGGCCTTGCCGCCATTTCACACCGCGCCGCCCTCGGCTGGCCGGCGCCGCTGCCGCCGGCCGCAAAATATGCACTCACCTTTCTGTTCACCCAATCGGAATTCGGCCTGATGTGCCCGGTCAACATGACGGACTCGCTGACGCGGACGCTGAAGCGCTTCGGCAGCGAGGATCTGGTCGAGCGCTATTTCGACGCCCTGACCTCCACAGATCTCGACCAGCTCATGCAAGGCGCCATGTTCATGACCGAGCAGGCCGGCGGATCGGACATCGGCACGATTGTGACGCGGGCTGATCCGCAACCCGATGGCACGTGGAGGCTGACCGGCGACAAGTGGTTCTGCTCGAATGCCGATGCGGATCTCGCTATGGTGCTCGCCCGCAGCGAGGACATCGATGGCCTCAAGGGCGTATCACTGTTCCTGCTCCCCAAGGTGAAGCGGGATGGCGTTCCGAACTCCTATCGGATCCTTCGGCTCAAGGAGAAGCTTGGCACGCGATCCATGGCCAGCGGCGAGATCCGTCTCGACGGCGCGGAGGCGTATCTCGTCGGCGAGCGCGGCCGCGGTTTCAACCAGATGGCCGATATGGTCAACAGCTCACGTCTTTCGAACGCAGTCCGTGCCGCCGCCCTGATGCGGCGCGCGGTGACCGAGGCGCTTTTCATCTCGCGGAGACGGCACGCCTTCAACAAGCGCCTGATCGAGTTCCCGTTGATGCGCCGACAACTTGCCAAGATGATCGTTTGGTCCGAACAAGCTCGGACCATGGTGTTTCAGTCAGCGGAAGCCATGCGCCTGGCGGATCTGGGCGACACGCGGCAGGCAAAACTGCTTCGCATCATGACGCCGCTGATCAAGTTTCGCGCCTGCCGGGATGCCCGAAAAGTCACCGGCGATGCGATGGAGGTTCGCGGCGGCTGCGGATATATCGAGGAATGGTCGGATGCGCGCATCTTGCGTGACGCCCATCTCGGGTCGATCTGGGAGGGCACGTCGAACATCGTTGCGCTGGATGTCCGAAGGGCGATCGTTCGTGAGGGATCATTGCCGGAACTGCAAGCGGCAAACATGAAGCGCCTCGACGCAGCTTCACTGGAGCCGAACCTGCATTCCCTGTTCGCCGAAACGCTCGACCGCACCTGCGCCCTGGCCGAAAGCACGCATGCGCAGCAGGACGAACATCTCGTTCGGCAGGCTTCCTCAGCGCTCTATCACGTCACATCGGCAATCGGCCTGGCCCACGAAGCGGCGATGATACGCGCGCCTCACCGCCTCGCCATGGCAAGAATGGTCCTCAAGCACCGGCTGCTGCCGAGAGATCCGCTCGGGCGGGACGACGGCGACGATGACCAGCTTCAGGCGATCCTTGAGAGCTGACGGTCGACGCCGGGCTCGCGCGTTGCCGCTCGCCAGTGCAAACCTTTGCCCGCTTCACCCGCGTGGCGAGAACGGCGCGAAGGCGCCCGAATAGGATTTTGCAAGCGGCGCGGCATAGGTGTTGCGCTTGGAGGTGCGCAGTCCGAGCCGCGCGACGCCTTCGGCAAGCGCCACCGCGCAGGCCACGCCGTCGAGAACCGGAACACCGACCGCCTGCTCCAGATCACGCGCGAGGTCCGTCATGCCGGCGCAACCAAGCACGATCGCTTCGGCGCCATCCTCGGCGAGCGCACGTTCGATCTCGTTCCGGATGGTGTGGCGCGCCAGCGATCCCGGCTCTTCGAGCGCGAGCACCGGCACGTTGGAGGCCCGTACCCGCGCGCAGCGCGCCGCCAGACCATATTTGACGAGGTTGTGCTCGATCGGGGCGAGCGAGCGCGCAAGCGTGGTGACGACGCTGAACTTGTGTGCGATCAGGCTCGCGAAATGGAACGCCGCCTCGCCGATGCCGATGACCGGCAGCTCGGCGACGCATCGCGCCGCGTCGAGGCCGGTATCGTCGAAACAGGCAATAATGAAGGCGTCGGCGCCCTGGCCGTTGCCGATCTCTTCGAGCAGGCCAGGCAGCGAATACGCCTCGTCGAAATAACCCTCGATACTGGGTGGGCCCGAGGGCGGGTTGGTGGCCAGGATCTCGACCCCAGGCGAAGCGGCGGCACGGGCGGCTTCCTCGATCTTCCGGGTCATCGAGGCGGTGGTGTTGGGATTGATGATGTGGATGCGCATGGAAGGCTGGTTTCTCAGAGGTCGCCGCCAAGATAGAGATGTTTGATGCGCTCGTCTGCGACGAGGTCGGCCGATGCGCCGGAGAGCGCGACCGTGCCGGTCGTCAAGGCATAGGCGCGATTGGAAATGCGCAGCGCCATGCGCGAGTTCTGCTCGACCAGAAGCACGCTCACTTTTTCGTGGCGATTGATCGCGACGATCGAGCGGGCGATGTCCTGAACGATCTTCGGTGCGACGCCCAGCGAAGGCTCGTCGAGCAACAGCAGTTTCGGCCTCGCCATCAAAGCGCGGGCGATCACCAGCATCTGCTGCTCGCCGCCGCTCATCGTGCCCGCCGGCTGGGACAAGCGCTCCTTCAACCGGGGAAATCTTTCCAGGGCACTTTCCAGCGAGCTGCGCACCTCGGCGCGGTCGCTGCGCGAAAACGCGCCCATCATCAGATTGTCGCGCACGCTCATGAGCGGAAAGACGCGCCGCCCCTCCGGAACCATGGCGATACCCAGCTTGACGACCGCCTCGGGCCCCAGGCCGTCGATGCGCCGTCCCTCGAACTCGATCTTGCCTTTCTTTATCCTGCGCAGGCCGGTGATGGCACGCAGGATCGAGGACTTGCCGGCGCCGTTGGCACCGATCAGCGCGACGGTTTCGCCCTCCTGCACCTCCACCGACACGCCCTTGAGAGCATAGACGTGGTCGTAATAGAGCTCGACATCGCTTAAGGACAGCAGCGCGCGCATGCTCAAAGCCCTATGCTTTGGTCTTCGACGCCGAGATAGGCCTCGATCACCCTGTCGTTCTTCTGGATCTGCGCAGGAGCGCCTTCGGCGATCTTCGAGCCGAAATTGATCACGACGATGCGGTCGGAGATCTTCATGACCGCTGCCATGTCGTGCTCGACCAGCAGCACGGTGACGCCGCGCTCGCGCACGGCGCGCACGAGCTCGACGGCGCGGCGCGTCTCCTCATGGTTCATGCCGGCGAAGGGCTCGTCGAGCAGCAGCACCTGGGGATTGGCGGCAAGGCCGATGGCGATGCCGAGCGCGCGCAGATGCCCGTGTGGCAGATTGCTGGCGATCTCATTCTTCACCTCGCCGAGGCCGAGGAATTCGAGGATTTCGTCGCTGGAGCTGCCGAACGCTTCCTCGTCGCGACGCGCGAGGCCGGTCTCGAAATAATAGCCGATGAGGCTGGCGCGCGACCGCAGATGGTGGGCGACGATGACGCTATCGCGGGCCGTCAACCCCTTGAAGATCGTCGTCTCCTGGAACGTGCGGACCACGCCCTTGCGCGCCACGATGTGCGGGGCAAGGCCGGAAATGCGCTCGCCCTGGAACAGGACTTCACCGCGTGTCGGCCTCAGAAAGGAGGAGATCAGTTTGAAGATGGTCGACTTGCCGGCACCGTTCGGGCCGATGACGGAGAGGATCTCGTTCGGCTGGACATCAAAGCTGACATCGTTGACGGCGACGAGGCCGCCGAACTGCTTGGTCAGGCCATTGACCTTTAGGATTGACGTCACTTCCTGGCTCCACGCCGCGAGGGAAGACGGATGCTGAGCAGGCCGTTCGGCAGTACCAGCATCAGGAGAACCATCACGCCCGAATAGATCAGAAGCTGGTACTGGCCAATCGCGAACAGAAGATCCCATCCGAAATAGAGAACCAGCGTGCCGAGCATCGGCCCAAAGACATGACCGAGGCCGCCGACGAAGCAGTTGAGCATGAAGTTGACACTGTCATTGACGGTGAAGCTCGAGGGATAGATCGATTGCGCAATGGCGATGAAGATCGCACCAGCCAGGCCGCCGAGAAACGACGAGATGGCGTAGGCGAGGATGCGCATCGCCGGCACGTTGATGCCCATCGACGAGGCCAATTCCTCGTTCTGCTGCATGGCGACGAAGAGCTTGCCGATGCGCGAATGGACGAGCCGATAGAGCGCGGCAAAGCACAGCGTCATCATGATCGTCGACAAATAGTAGAACGCGAGATTGCGCTCGGCAAAGGTATCGAAGGCCGGAACGAGCGTAACACCGAAGGCGCCGATCGCGCCGGGAGCGGGAATGCTGGTGATGCCCTTGGCGCCGTTGGTGATCGGCAGCGCCAAAGCGAGGAGCCGCGCGACCTCGGTGAGCACAAGCGTCACCATGGCGAAATAGACCCCCCGCAGGCGCAGGATCGGCAGGCCGATGAGGATGCTGACGGCGGCGCAGAACAGGCCGGCCAGCGGCAGGCTGAGCCAGAATGAGAAACCCGCCGAGGTTACCAGAATGGCGGAAACATAACCGCCCATCAGTGCGAAGGCGCCCTGCCCGATGTTGATGCGGCCGATATGGAACATCAGCCACACGCCGCTGCTGGCGATGGCAAGAAGGGCGACGGAGCTCAGCGTATAATAGAAGTCCGTGCGGCCTGCGGCCTTGATCGCTAGGGGAACGGCGAGGAACACCACCAGGACGAAGACCGCGAGCGCGGCCAGGCGCAACGGGCGAAACATCGACTCAGCCCCAGGGCTTGCCCATCAGGCCATTCGGCCGGATGGCGAGGAAGATTAGCAGAGCCGCGAAGATGACGAGATAGGTGATGTCGCCATAGGCGTGCAAGACGGTCAAGCCGACGGATTCCAGCATGCCGAGGATAAAGCCACCGGCAATGGCCCCGCCCACGACGCCGGCGCCGCCGATCATCACCATCAGGAAGGCTTTGAGCGATATCGGCCCTCCGATGCCCGAATTGACGCCGGTGATCGTCACCAGAAGGCCGCCGACCAGACCAGCAAGCATGGCTCCGAGCGCAAAACCAAGCAATGAGTAGAACTCGACCGGCACCCCCATGAGCTGCGCAGCGATGCGATCCTGGGCCAGCGCGCGCATCGCCCGTCCCGGCCTGGTGTATTGCATCATCAGAATGAATCCGACGATGAAGAGGACGGCGAGGCCCCCGACGACGATGCGGTCATAGGGCATGATGATATCGCCGGCCCGCAGCACGCCAGGAACGATCTTCGGGACGCCGCGCTGCTTCTCGCCGAACAGCAGCAGGATGACCGCGTCGAGGAAATAGGCGATGCCGGCCGCGAGCAGCATCGTACTTTCCTCGCGGACGCTGCGCCTGATGACGGTTCGGAACAGCAAGCGCTCGATCAGCCCACCGAGAACCGCGAGCGTAATGGCGGAGGCAAACAGCGCGACGACGAACGGCCAGCGCAGCTGGCCGTAGATTTCATAGGTGACGAAGCCCCCAAGCACATACATCTGCCCGTGCGCGAAGTTGAGCACGTTCATCAGCGCAAAGATGAGCGTAAGACCAAGCGCAATGAGCGCATATTGCGCGCCGAGATAGAGCCCGTTGGCGACGACTTGCTCCACGACCGCTCTCCGCTGGACGGACTTCGTTCAGGCGCCCGTGCCGTCGCCGAGCCCGGGGCAAGCTGCGCTCAGATGGAATGCAGCTTGCCTCCGTCACTTGTTCAGGCGCATACCTCGAGCGCCGACGGATCGGATGATGACGCCCGCAGGCAGGCGATGCGCTCAGTCGACATTCGCAACAAACAGGGTCTCGAACTTTCCGTCCTTGTACTGGTTCACGACCAGCGGTACCGCGAGCTGGCGCTTCTGCCCGAACGACGTCGTTCCGACATAGTGCAGGGTCGCCGATGAGTCCTTCAGATACGGATTAGGCGCTGAGAACGTGTCCATCGCCTTCTTGAACTCCTCCACGCTGTCGATTGCTTTCGGATCTGCCTTCAGCGTGTCGACGATATATTGCAGCGCGTAGACCTTGGTGTTCGACTCGTCGTTGTACTCGCCGAACTTCTTGGTGTAGCGGTCGATGAACTCTTCCATCGTCTTCGAGCGGATTTCCGGCGTCGAGGCGCCGCCGACCGAGATGAAGCCGTTGGCCAGTTCACCGGCGCCTTCCTCGAGCACCTTGGCGTCCTGCGCGGTCTCGGTCGAGATGATCCCCTCGAAGCCGAGTTCACGCGCCGAGCGGATCAACAGCGGCGCATTCGCCGGTGCCACACCCGACAACACCAAAAGATCCGGCTTCAATTTCACGATCGGCGTCAGCACCGGCGTGAAGTCGCGCGTGTCGTTCTCATAGGTATCCTTGTCTGCGACCACGTTCAAACCCAGCGCCTTGGCCGCGACCACGCCGCCGTCGCGCTGACTGATCGGATCGGATTCGTTCGCGCAGACAAAGGCGACCGTCTTCACGCCTTTGTTCTCTTTCAGATACTTGTAGATCGAGGGCGCCGACTGGTAGTTCGCCACCATGCCGAGGACCGCGTTCGAGGCGGGCTTGGTGTAGAGCGCCTTGGGGAAGGCGTAGGGAAAATAAATGATGCCGGCCTTTTCGGCCACCGGCCGGACCGCCGCGGCGCCGTCGTCGACATTCGGCCCGACCACATAATGGATGCCCTCCTGCGCCATCTTTTCCATGCCGGCGATGGCGCGCTTGGGATCCTTCTGGTCGTCGAAGGTCACGACGTCGATGTCGTAGGTCTGGTCACCGATCTTGACCCCGCCCTGCCCGTTCCACCAGGCGGCAAGCGTCTGCATCGAACGAACATTCGAGGTGCCCCATGCGGCGGCAGGACCACTGGTCACGCCGACGAAGCCGATCTTGAGAACCTTGTTCGCAGCCTCGGCAGGCATCAGCGCCCCTGCAAGGCTGAGCGCGGATACCAGACCGAGCAGAGCGGCGCGAGACGAAAACATGTGACGCTTCATGATCTTTCCCTCCCTCCAGAACCGTCTGGCGCCCGGGGTGCCGGGCGCGCGAGCGGAGCTTTGCTTGGCCGCGACGATGCATGAAGGCCAAGGGATTATCAACACGAAAAAGCTAGATTGTTGACAATCCTGTCTCCTTCGTAGACACAAAGGGACAAGAACCAACACATTTCGTGTCTTGCTCCCGATAGCGGGCGCCGGTATCAGCGCGCTGCCTCTTTCCGGGACGGGGCGTCGAACGAGTTGGCCGAGCAAGGGGAGGCATAGCGAAACGAGAGATGGCCCTGCTCGCTGATCTTCCCCGGCCCCTCGCCGACAACGTCATCGTCGAGCGCGTCTTCGCTGCTGTCATGGAGCACAAGCTTCCCCCGGGTGCGAAGCTTGCCGAAAATGCACTTTGCGAGGCGTTCGAAGCCAGCCGTGCCCAGATCCGGCGTGTCCTCGTGGTGCTGGCCGGTCGGAGCGTTGTGACGCTGCATCCCAATCGCGGCGCCTATGTCAGCAGCCCCAGCGCCAGCGAAGCGCGCGAGGTTTTCGAGGCGCGCCGCGCGATCGAGCGGTCGGTGGTGCTGTCCGCGGCGACCGCAATCGACGAGCGCACACTCGCGGAATTGAGGGCGAATTCCCGCGCCGGTGCTGCAGCAGAAGCCCGCGGCGAGCGCAGCGAGTCCATCCGGCTATCGGGGCAATTTCATATTCGGCTCGCAGAAATCGCCGGCAACTCGGTATTGACCAGATACCTCGAGGAGCTGGTGGCACGCACCTCGCTCATTATCGGGCTTTATGGATCGACCCGCGCGCGCACCTGCTCGGAAGCCGAACACGACACGTTGCTCGATGCGCTCGCTGCCGGCGACAAGCAGCGCGCCGCCGACCTGATGGAAGAGCACCTGCACCACATCGAAGAGGCGCTCGACGTGCGTGACACCCCCGCGGAACCGGTCGATATAAGGCAAATCCTGCAGGCCTGACCGGCCCCGCGTCAGCATGAATCCAACTGATACCGGGGGGTGCAATGCCGTGCAGATCGCCGAGCGAGCGGATCGACTCCAGCGTGCGCCCTTGCGCGCCGGCTGCGCGGCTTCAGGCGGCCCGGCTTTGCTGGGGAGGGTGAAAGGCGGGCGCGTCAGCACTCAAGGAGCGGGCGGGGCCAGCAGCCTGATGGTCCGCACGGCTTCGCCGACCAGTTCGTCTCGTGCCGCGATCTGTAGCCGTTGCCGCTCGTAACAAGGGCGGCGTGCTGGCCGGACGGGGTTCACCCCCGGTGACCGGTTATCGTGCGCATCGAGTAAATCCCGGCGGAGTTCTTCGATCTCGTCGTCGATCATGGCGTCGCTCTTCGAGCCAGCAGGAGTCGGGACGTCACTGTGAAAAGGTTGCGTGCTCTGCCACACGTCGGCCGATGCGAATCAACGCCTTTCGATCAGGGTGACCGTTGTTCGCGGCGGAGAGCAAGGTTATCGCAATAGTGATGGCTAGGGCAGCATGAGACGCAGCGCAGGCGAGGTAATCCCAATGCGATGCCCAAGATGGCGCCACCGAGCACGGCATTGGAACACCCCGAGGACATCACGCAAGGCGAGCGTTACCAGCCGGTCCCTTGCGTCACACCTGGACTTCCGGGCTCTGCAGCGCGTCAGCCGTACAACTGCGCAACTTGACTCGGCCGAACCTTCTTCTTGCGATCTCGACCCACGTCCGCCTCATGACCTTCCCATTTGCCCAGCGCCTTGGTGAAAACATAGCTGCAGCGCTTCCACCAAACCGACGCGCGTTGACGGCTATGCAGAGATCTGAACGGCAGTCGCGCGACATCAGTCGCCTGCGCTTGACGCTGCGAACTCTCGCCGAGGCTGTTCGACAGCTTGCACGTCAAGCATGTCCTTCAGCCATGTCTCGCCGCGGAATTTCAAATATTGCTCCGCCCGCAGTCGATCCGCCAGCCGCCCCGGCGGCAGCACGACATCATCATACGTAATCACCGTGTCCTTGGCGATACGCCGCTTCAACCGGCAGCCCTGCACCAGGCCTTCCGGAAGATATCGACCGGCACTCATCTCGCCGGCGTTCACCGCCTCCCCATATGTCATGTACATGCCATAGTCGTCGAGCAGCTCACCAGCCCTGAGATCCTGCTTGGCGACGGCGCAGACCTCGACGATCGGACCATTGAGCGGCTTGGTGGTCGCGTCGCGAAACAGCACAGCCCGCGCAATCGCGTTGGGTGCCTCAAAATGCACCAGATGATAGGGGATGAAGAACGAATAGAGCGGCCCCGGTCCCATTTTGTACAGGTTCAGATAGTGCTGCTGCTTGGGATCGGGGTGCTCGGCTAGGCAATAGACCTTTGTTAACGGCGTGCCCACGACGTAATCAACCGCGCCGCCAAGCCTGCGGAGCTCCTCAATATCATAGAGGTCGCCGATCTTGAGTACATCGCCCGTGTATTGCAGCCCGCGCGACATGCCTCGCGAGCGTACCTTGAAGCCCGTCGCATTGGCTACGATGCTCTGCTCGAAGCTGATCTTGGAGCCATCGGCAAAACTGGTCACCATTGCGGCGTTCTGTCCCCAGCGCTGCGCAAAGCCCTGTTGCGTGGTCGGATTACGATAAGGATCCTGAAGCCCCTTCACGTTACCCATCAGACGCGGAGTGAGCCCCAGACCCCTGACCCAGCGATACAGGTTCATCTGCACGCCCGGCTCATCGCCCTCACAGCCGGTCAGGATCACGTCATGCTGGTCGGCATAGGTCTGAAGAATCGGACCGATGGTGCTGTCGAGCTCGGCATTCATCAGCACGATGTCCTTCCGGTGCTTGAACGCCTCGAGCACGACATGGGCGCCGTATTCGACCGCGCCCGTGACGTCGACGATGACGTCGACGTGCGGCGAGCGCGCGAGCAGCATCGGATCTGCCGTTGCCACAGGCCGGGTCCGTGCGGCGGTATTGTCGAACTTGATCTGCGAATCGGCGATGACAACGTCCTCGCGGCCGGAATATTTAAAAACGGCGACGGCTCTCTCCGGGCGGCGGTTGGATATCGCCACGACGCGCATTCCCGGCGTGCTATTGACAATCTGGTTGGTCAGACCTTGGCACATGAAGCCGGCACCGACGATGCCGACCCCAATGGGCCGATTCTGATCGGCCCGCGCCTTCAATGCCGTGTCGACGATCCACATAAGCATTCTCCGTCGCCGCTCAACTGCCCGCAACGCCGCGAGGTTCTTCGCGCCGCTTGTCATGCAGCCAGCGCGGTGAGCGACATCTTGCGCTTCACTTCGTCTTCGACCTCATGCAACAAGTGGAACGCC
Source organism: Bradyrhizobium sp. (assembly GCF_019244115.1). GTDB lineage: Bacteria > Pseudomonadota > Alphaproteobacteria > Rhizobiales > Xanthobacteraceae > Bradyrhizobium. The sequence continues at coordinate 109 of NZ_JAFATE010000722.1, read as the reverse complement.
CGATCCTTCGATGAGATCACCGAGACCGGGAGCGGCCAGTTCAACCCCAACCGGGGGTCGTCGTGGCGGAGCCCGCCTTCGGCTTGCGGGGTGTAGAATTCGCCTACCT
>NZ_JAFATE010000704.1 GCF_019244115.1 Bradyrhizobium sp. | reverse complement strand
TGACCTTCGTCATCATTACCGCGGGGATCGATCTGTCGGTCGGCGCGTTGCTCAGCCTGTCGAGTGTGCTCACCGCCACGATCATGACGACCTGGGGCTGGGGCCTCGTGCCGACGCTGATGTTCGTGATGATCTGCGGTGCACTGTTCGGCTGCGCGCAAGGCGTGATCTCGACCCGCTTCCGCCTCGAGCCGTTCATCGTGACGCTCGCGGGGCTGCAGGTCGCGCGCGGCCTGGCGCTAGTGATCTCCAACAACCAGTACATCAACATCTCCTACGGCGACGGCCCAGGTCTGGCGCCGCCGAGCTTCTCGGTGCTGGGCGACCGGCTGTTCGACAACACTGTCCCGGTCGCGACATTGGTGTTTCTCGTCGTCGCGATCGTCGCCATCTTCGTGCTGAACTTCACGCGTTTCGGTCGCTATGCCTTCGCGGTTGGCGGCAACGAGCGGGCGGCACGGCTCTCCGGCGTGCCGGTGACGCTGGTCAAGATTTCCGTCTACGCAATCACGGGTCTCGTGTCCGGCATCGCCGGCATCGTACACGCGGGTCAGTTCAATTTCGGCAGTGCCAATGACGGCACCGGTTATGAATTGACCGCGATCGCGGCGGTGGTGATCGGCGGCACCAGCCTGTTCGGCGGATCCGGCTCGATGATCGGCACGATCGCGGGCGCCGTCATGCTCGGCGCATTGGCCAACGTCCTTCAGCTCAACAACATCAACGCGGCCCTGCAACTGCTCGCGACCGGCGCGATCATCGTTGTGGCCGCGGTGCTTCAGTCTCTCGTGCGTCGCCGCGAGGGATTGGGTCGTTGATTTTCAGGCGACGCAGCCCGGCGGCACACCAAGCGCCGACGGGACGAAGACCGCCCAGAACCTAGTGGGTGGATTGTTCAAAACAAGACATGGGAGTGAAGTCATGAGGCGTCTATCCAAGAGGGCAAGGTCCAGGCTCTGGTCCGACCTGGTGCTGAGCGCCAGCACAGCGACGCTTGTCGCCGGTGCGGCGCAGGCTGCGCCGCTGGTCAAGGAGTGCGGCAAGAACGGGCAGTTCGTGATCGGCTTCTCGCAGGCCAACAACGCCGAGCCTTACCGCCAGCACGTCAACGACGACTTAACGGCTGCTGCGAAGAAGGTGCCGCAGTTCACGTTGCAGATCGCCGACGGGGCCGGCAACGTCAACACGCAGACCTCACAGATGGACAACTTCATCACCCAGAAGGTCGATCTGATCCTGATCTCGCCGTTCGAGGCCTCGCCTCTGACGCCGGTCGTCGCGCGGGCCATGAAGGCCGGGATTCCCGTCATCGAGCTTGATCGCAAGACGGTCGGTGATGCCGGCAAGGATTATACGGCCTTCATCGGCGGCGATAATTTCAAGATCGCCGAGGAAGCGGGCAAATACGTTGCCGACAAGCTGCTGCCGCAAGGCGGCGAAGTGGCGGTCCTCGAAGGCCTGCCAAGCTCGACCCCGGCTGTCGAACGGCTCAACGGCTTCAAGGCCGGCGTGAAGGAGAATGCGAAGATCAACGTCGTCGCCGAGCAGGCGGCCGACTGGCTTCCGGACAAGGCGCAGACCGCGTTCGCCGCGATGCTGCAGGCCCATCCGAACATCAAGGCCGTCTACGCCAGTAACGATATGATGGCTGCAGGCGCCCGGCTCGCCGCCAAGGGCGCCGGCAAACTCGATCAGGTGAAGATCCTCGGCACCGATGGCTTGCCGGGTCCGGCTGGCGGCATCCGCGCGGTGGCGGAAGGCGAGTGGGCGGCCACCTTCACCTATCCGACCGGCGGGCCGGAGGCGATCGAAATGGCCAAGTCGATCCTGCTCGATTGCGCCGAGAAAGTGCCCGCCGTCGTGACCGTGCCGACCACCGCGATCACGCCCGAAAACGCGAAGCAGTTGATGCGCAACTAGCCAGAGTGCGACTAGCGAATTGTTGCCACTTCGCTCGACGCCGCGGACGGGGCTCGAAATCGGCCTCGCCCGCTGCACGTCGATTTGGCTTGGGATTGCCCAGGGGCCCCTACTCACTCCACCGGGTGCTGCGACCGCGGTAGCGCGATAGGCATCACATTTCACATCGGAGCGAAATGATGCCATGGGCCGATACCGGGCCGATAGCAGGCATCGCCAGACTGTGTCGTGTATGGCAGACTTCTCCTAAGCTCGGTCTGGCTGGGTGGAGTGCCGCTTGTCAGCCTGACTGGCCTTCCCTTGTTGATGGCGGGGGCCTGCGTTGAGCCAAACTTCTGGGTTTCAGAGTGCGGAGCACGACGGCCTCCAAATCTCTTGGGAGGACGGAGATCGAGTGTTCTGCCGAATACGGCGTTCGGGAACCGATGGGAATTGCCGGTCGGTACTGGCGGTTCGGCCCTTCGCGGAGCGTCCGCATCCCACCCTTATCGGTCGTCTCGCACATGAGTATGGATTAAGGGACGAACTCGACAGTGCGTGGGCGCTGCGGCCACTCGAGCTTCTCAGTGAGGGCGGCCGGCCCCTGCTGGTGCTTGAGGATCCCGGCGGTGAGCCGCTGGAGCGCCAGCTCCAAGCGCCGATCCAAGTGGGGACATTCTTGCGTCTCGCCGTCCACATCACGACGGCTCTCAGCAAGGTCCATCAGCGTGGACTTGTGCACAAAGACATCAAGCCGCACAACATCATTGTGAATCGCGCGACCGGCGAAGTCAAATTCACGGGTTTCGGCATTGCCTCGCGACTCCCGCGCGAGCGCCAATCGGCCGAACCGCCTGAAACCATCGCCGGCACCCTCGCCTATATGGCACCCGAGCAGACCGGACGAATGAACCGGTCTGTCGACTCCCGAAGCGATCTTTATGCACTGGGAGTCACGTTTTACCAGATGCTCACAGGCTCGCTGCCGTTCAGCGCATCCGATCCGATGGAGTGGGTGCACTGCCACATTGCAAGGCGACCGATGCCGGCCGCCGAGCGGCTTGGCACCATCCCTAGCGCGGTCTCGAACATCGTCATGAAGCTGCTCGCCAAGACGCCTGAGGAACGCTACCAAACCGCGGTTGGCGTCGAACGCGATCTCCGCCGCTGTCTGGCAGAATGGGATCTTGAGGCTCAGGTCAAAGACTTCCCGCTCGGCGAGTTCGATACCCCGGACCGGCTGTTGATTCCCGAAAAATTGTACGGACGCGAGCGTGAAATCGCAACCCTGCGCGCCGCCTTCGATCGCATCGTCGAGAGCGGGACACCGGAGCTGGTGCTCGTCTCCGGTTATTCCGGTATCGGCAAGTCCTGCGTGGTCAATGAACTACACACGGCACTTGTGCCGCCGCGCGGGCTCTTCGCCTCCGGCAAGTTCGATCAGTACAAGCGCGACATCCCGTACGCAACGCTGGCGCAGGCCTTTCAGGATCTCATCCGGCCGCTTCTCGGCAAGAGCGAAGCCGATCTGGCGCCTTGGCGCGACGCGCTCTGCGAGGCGCTACGCCCGAACGCGCAGCTCATGGTCGATGTCGTCCCGGAGCTGAAGCTCATTATCGGCGACCAGCCTCCTGTCCACGAGCTTCCGCCCCTGGATGCGCAAAGGCGTTTCCAACTGCTGCTTCGACGCTTTATCGGCGTCTTCGTCCGACCGGAGCATCCGCTGGCGCTTTTCCTCGACGACTTGCAATGGCTCGACGCGGCGACTCTCGATCTGCTGGAGGATCTATTGACGCGCTCGGACCTGGCGCACCTGTTGCTGATCGGCGCTTATCGTGACAACGAAGTCGATGCGAACCATCCTCTGATGCGCAAGCTCGATGCCATCAGAACCGCAGGTGGAAAGATAGCGGAGATCACGCTCCTGCCCCTCGCCCGAGAGCATCTGCAGCAGCTGATCGCAGATGCGCTTCGCTGTGGACCGGAGCAGGCCGCGCCGCTCGCATGCCTGGTGCACGGCAAGACCGGCGGCAATCCGTTCTTTGCAATTCAATTCATCTCAGCGCTCGCCGAAGAGAGGATGCTCTCCTTCGATTACGACACCGGGCGCTGGTCCTGGGATATCAAGCGCATTGATGCACAAGCCTATACCGACAACGTGGTGGATCTCGTGGTCGGGAAGCTCGCCCGCCTGCCGGCCGAAACGCAGGCCGCATTGCAGCAGCTTGCCTGCCTCGGAAACGGCGCCGAGATCCCCACCATTTCGATCGTCCTCGGAACTTCGGAGGACCGGGTTCACGCGGCTCTGTGGCCCGCAGTCCGCCAGGAGTTGGTCGAGCACGTATCGGGCGCTTACCGGTTCGTCCACGATCGCGTTCAGGAAGCGGCCTATTCGTTGATTCCGGAGCAACAAAGCCTCGAGGCGCACCTGCGCATAGGAAGACTGCTTCTGGTCCACACACCTCCCGAGAAGCAGCATGAGGCAATCTTCGACATCGTCAACCACTTCAACCGCAGCGCGGCCCTGATCACCGCGCGGGCTGAGCGCGAGCGGCTCGCCGAGCTCAACCTGATTGCCGGCCGGCGTGCAAGGGCGTCGACAGCCTACACATCGGCGCTCAACTATCTCGCCGCGGGCTCGGCGTTGCTACCGGCCGACTCCTGGGAGCGCCAGCATCCGCTGGTCTTTTCTCTGCAGTTGCATTGGGCAGAATGCGAATTCGTGACCGGCGCCGTGGCGCAAGCGGAGCAGCGCCTATCTGCCTTGGCAGAACACTCCGCGAATGCCATTGAGCAGGGCCGCGTCGCGCGCCTGCAGGTGGACGTGTATATGGTGCTCAGTCAACGCGACCGCGCGGTCAGTGTCGGTCTCGACTACCTGCGACGGCTCGGCATTCATTGGTCAGTCCATCCAGGCGATCACGACGTGCGACGCCAATATGAGAAGATCTGGTCTCGAATCGGCAGTCGGGCGATCGAGGATCTGTTCGATCTGCCGCTGATGACCGATCCAGTTGCGCTGGCGACCTTGGATCTTCTTACCGCGCTCGTTGCGCCGGCGTACTGGACTGATGCAAACCTTAGCACGCTGGTGGTCCTCAAAGCCGTGGAGCTCAGTCTCGAGTGGGGCCACGGCGAAGCTTCGTGCGTGCATTACGTCATGTTCGGTGGCATTGCCGGCGCGCTTTTCGGCGACTATCAAACGGGGCTTCGATTCAGCAATATCGGAATCGAGCTGGCAGAACGGCGCGGACTTTCCCGCTTCCAAGCGCGGACCTATCTGAACTATGGCAACTTCGTCCTGCCATGGACCAAGCATCATCGGCACGCCCGCGATGCGTTTCGTCGCGCATTCGACACCGCGAACGCCAGTGGCGAGATCACGTTCGCGGCTTTCAGTTGTTCCAGTCTGAATGCGAATTTCCTTGCCGCGGGCGATCCGCTTGCAGAAACGCAGCGTGAGGCGGGGCACGGCTTACGATTTGTCGAGAAGGCGAATTTTGCGTTGCTGGTCGACATAATCAGGCCGCAGATCGGCCTGATCCGGATGTTGCAGGGCTTGACGCAACGATTCGGCGCATTCGACGACGGACAATTCGACGAGCTTGCGTTCGAGCGGCACCTCGCTGCCGATCCGGCATTCGCGTTGCCCGAGAGCTGGTATTGGATTCGCAAGCTGCAAGCATGGTTCTTTTCCGGCGAGTATGCGTCGGCGGTCGAGGCGGCAGCGAAGGCTCGACGGCTGCGGTGGGCACCGCCGCCGCTGTTCGAGATAGCAGAATACGAGTTCTACGCTGCGCTGTCCCACGCCGCATGCTGGGATTCGGCACCGACCGACCAGCGCCAGCAACACTTCGAGGCATTGTTGGCCCACCATGGCCAGCTCGAGGCATGGGCGCAGAATTGCCCCGAGAATTTCGCGGACCGCTCCGCCCTCGTCGGCGCCGAAATCGCTCGCCTTCAAGGCCGGGAACTCGACGCCGAGCGTCTTTATGAAAGCGCGATCCGATCGGCCCGAGAAAGCGGTTTCATTCACAACGAGGCCATCGCCTACGAACGGGCCTCTCATTTCTATGCGGCGCGTGGCTTCGAAGACTTTGCCCGCCTCTATCTGCGGCATGCGCGTGACCGCTATGCGCGCTGGGGAGCCGACGGCAAGGTACGCCAACTCGAGAACACGTTCCCGCACCTCAGGCAGGAGAGGTCAGAGCCCGGCCCGTTGAGCACGATCGGGACGGCGGTCGAGCAGCTCGACCTCGCGACCGTCATCAAGGTGTCGGAAGCGGTGTCAGGCGAGATGGTGCTGGAGAAGCTCATCGAAACGCTCATGCGCACTGCGATTGAGCAGGCAGGGGCAGAACGCGGTCTGCTGGTTCTGTTGCATGGCACCGAGCCGCGCATCGAGGCGGAATCCACGACCCGCGGCGACACCATTGTCGTGCAGTTGCGCGACGTACTCGTGACTGCAGCGGTTCTTCCGGAATCGATTCTCCACTACGTGCTGCGAACCGGGGAGTGCACCATCCTCGACGATGCAGTGGTCCAGCCTCCGTTTGCCACGGACCCTTACGTCAAGCAGCGCCAGGCTCGCTCCATTCTCTGCTTGCCCTTGATCAATCACGCCAAGCTGATTGGCGTGCTCTACCTCGAGAACACATTGACACCCCACGCTTTCGCGCCGGCGCGAATCGCGGTGCTGAAGCTGCTCGCCTCGCAGGCGGCGATCGCGCTGGAAAATGCGCGTCTGTACCGGGATGTCAGCGAGCGTGAAGCGAAGATCCGACGCCTCGTCGATGCCAACATCATCGGCATCACGATCTGGGAGCTTGGAGGTCAGATTCTGGAGGCCAATGATGCGTTTCTCCGCATCGTGGGATACAGCCGTGAGGATCTCATCTCGGGCCGCCTGCGCTGGACCGACCTTACGCCCCCGGAATGGCTCGACCGACAACAGCGATTGTGGATTCCAGAGCTAAACATGATGGGAAGCGTGCAGCCGTTCGAGCAGGAGTATTTCGGCAAGAGTGGCAGCCGCGTGCCCGTACTGATCGGCATGGCTGCCTTCGACGAGCACCGAGAGCAGGGCGTCTCCTTTGTCGTCGACCTAACGGAGCGCAAGCGATCGGAGGAAGCACTAGGTGAGAGCGAAGAGCGCTTTCGCACCCTCGTCCAGTTCTCCTTCGACGTGTACTGGGAATCCGATGCGCAGCATCGCTTCACCCGCCAGCAGTTCGGTGAAGGTTTTCCCGACGCCCCCGAGCCGGGCTCTGAAATTGGCAAGACGCGGTGGGACGTGCCCTATTTGGAGCCTGACGCGGAGGCTTGGCGCAAGCACCGGGAGACGCTCGATGCCCACCGGCCGTTCCGTGATTTCGAGCTCGCGCGACCTACGCGGGACGGCGGCAAGCGCTACGCGTCCATCTCAGGGATGCCGGTCTTCGACAAAGCAGGGCACTTCATTGGTTACCGCGGCGTCGCGCGGGACATCACCGAACGCAAGCGGGCCGCAGAGGCTTTGCGGGAGGTGCAAAGGGAGTTGGCGCATGCGAGCCGCCTCGCCACCATGGGTGAGCTCACGGCCTCGATTGCCCATGAAGTGAGCCAGCCGATCGCCGGGGCTTCGATGAATGCCGACGCCGCCCTGCATTTCCTGAACAGAAACCCGGCGGATGTTGGGAGAGCCAGGGACGCGCTCGGCTATATTGTGAACGACACTGATCGGGCCCGCGACATCATCGAGCGGATTCGGGATCTCATCAAAAAAGCACCGCCACAGAAGGATCGCCTGGATATCAACAAGGCGATCCAGGACGTGATTGAGCTCGCCCGTAGCGAAGCGGTGAAGAACGACGTCTCGATGCTGACGGAACTCGGAGACGGTTTGCCACTCGTCGAAGGTGATCGCGTCCAATTGCAGCAAGTGATCCTCAACCTGATCGTCAATGCCATCCAGGCCATGGGCACGGTCACGAAGGGATCGCGAAACGTGCTTATTACGACCGCTCCGGCCGAACCTGACGGCATTATCGTCGCGGTGAAGGATTCGGGACCGGGATTGGCCCCGGACGTTCTTGAGCGCATATTCGACCCCTTCTACACGACGAAGCCTGGCGGTCTGGGAATGGGACTGTCGATCTGCCGCTCGATCATTGAAGCGCATGCCGGCCGCTTGTGGGTGACCGCCAGCCCGTCCGGTGGCGCGACTTTCCACTTCACGGTGCCTGCCCACCCGAAGAACGCCTCCTGAGGCGATCTCAAATCTCCTCGCACTCGATAATTAGCATCACACGGGGAAAATCGCAGCTTGCGCAGAAATCGTGGCTTATTCCCGCGACCCACTACAGCGCGAACCCAAGAGCAGAATGCGATGGTCCAGCCGTCTGTCCACTCAGCGGTAGCGGATCTGATTCCAGCGATGGCCGAGCAGCGACAGAATGATGATCAGGCCGTTGAAGAACTGGATATAAAAGCCGCTCAGGCCGGCGCCGACGATGCCGGTCTGGATGAAGGATACCGTGAGTGCCCCGATGGCGCCGCCCACCACCGTGCCGACGCCGCCCCAGGTCGGCGTGCCGCCGACGAATACGGACGCCAGCACGGGCAGCAGGTAGCCGTCGCCTGCGGTCGGCCACCAGGTGAAATTGATCATGGTGGAAAAAACGCCGGCAATTCCCGCCGCGACGCCGACGAAGACGAAGCTCATCACCCGCACCTGCTTGACGTCGATGCCCATCTGGGCGGCGCTGTCGGGATTGTCGCCGACGATATGGACGTGCACGCCGAAGCGATGCCGGTTGAAGAGATAGGCGGCAAAGACCGTGAACAAGATGGCCCAGACGATCTGGACCGGAATGCCCCAGAGCTCCGAGGAAAACAGCTTGAAGAGGAAGGTGTCGCCGAGCGACACCAGCGCGATCGATTTGCCCTCGGTGAAGATCTGGATCAGCCCGCGCAGCACGAAATTCATACCGAGCGTCGCGATCAGCGACGACAGGTTGGCATAGACTACGAGCGAGCCGACGAAGGCGCCGAGCAGGGCGCCGGAGATCAGCGCGGCAGCGAAGCCGAGGCCGGGATCGTAGCCCGCCTTCACGATCAGGGCGAACATCCAGGCCGCAAATCCCATCGTCGCCGGAAACGAGAGGTCGATCTCGCCGACGGTGACGATGAAGACCAGGGCGACGGTGAGAAAGATCGCCACCGGCAGGGTCGTGAACACCGAGCTGTAGAGCGCCCAGGTCGTGAACACCTTGGGATTGGCCACCGTGAAGATCAGCAGCATGGCCACGAACACGGTCAGCGAACCCAGCGCAGCGCGATTGTCTGAGATAAGCCGCCTTAGAGGTTGCTCCTGCGGGTGACGCCAATTGGTCTCGGATCCCTGGACGGTCAAGGCGCCCTCGCGTATCCGGATCATCGCGCAACTCCCTTCGCCAAGCTGCCGTCGGCGGCCAGGCGTCCCTGATGGGCAACGTGCTCCATGTAGCCGATCAGGTCCTCCGCCGTCTTGATCTGGTCACGGCCGGCCTGCAGCGCGACACGGCCTCTATCGAGCACCACGAAGCGATCGGCGATGTCGAAGACATGGTGGATATTGTGGCCGATGAAAACGATCGAGCGGCCGTTCGCCTTCACCTGCCGAACGAAATGGAACACCTTGCTGGTCTCGGCCAGCGACAGCGCGGTCGTGGGTTCGTCGAGCACGATCAGATCGGCGGCGCGGTAGATAGCGCGCGCGATCGCGACGCCTTGGCGTTCGCCACCCGACAACTGGCCGACGATCGAATGCGGCGTAAAGACCTTCGACGTGAAGCCGATCTCCCGCATCAGCCGATCGGCCTCGCGCACCTCCTCGGCGACCTTCAAAAACCCGAACCGGTTTGTGCGCTCGTTGCCCATGAAGATGTTCCGGACGATCGACTGCTGCATGGCGAGCGCGCGGTCCTGGAACACGGTCTCGATCCCGGCCTCGCGCGAGCGCGCCGCACTCCAGCCAAAAACCTTCTTCCCACGCACTAGGATCTCGCCGCCCGACGGTCGAACAGCTCCCGCCAGGATCTTGATCAACGTCGATTTGCCGGCGCCGTTGTCACCGATCAGGCCGACGACCTCGCCTTTATCGACCCACAGGTCCACGCCACCGAGCGCATAGACGTTGCCGTAGGACTTTTTGATGTCTTTCAGCTCGATCAAACGTTCGGTCATCAAGAGCCTCCGTCCGGATACTTCGATGATGGCCCCGGCCGCTCGACTCGCGGCCACGACTTCACAGGTCAGCGCAGGCCCTCGATCGCAAGCGCGCCGACCTTCTTGTAGTTGGCCGTCGTGACAAAGCCGGCACCGGTATCGGCGTTGAGCGGCGCAAGGCCGTAGACGACCTGTTCGCAGAGATTGAGGATCGGCAGATAGCCCTGCTGGAAGGGCTGCTGGTCGGCCGTGAGCTGCACCCATCCGGCATTGAAGGCTTCGACAACCTGCGGGCTGGTATCGAATCCGAAATTGAAGAGCTCGCCGGGCTTCTTCTTCGCGGCCTGCATGTAGGTCGGCACGTTGCCTAGGATCTGTCCGCCCGGATAGC
>NZ_JAFATE010000647.1 GCF_019244115.1 Bradyrhizobium sp. | reverse complement strand
TGCCGCACCGAAACCGGCGATCCCCGCCACATCCTCGGTTCCCGCTCGCCGCCCGCGCTCCTGACCGCCCCCGCGCAACAGCGGCTCCAGGCCGGTTACGCCCTCGCCGAACGCGAGCGCGCCGACCCCTTTCGGGCCGCCGATCTTGTGCGCCGATAGCGTGACAAGGTCGGCTCCCAGCGCGCTGAGATCAAGGCGCATTTTCCCAAATGCCTGGATCGCATCGACGTGCAGCAGCCCTCCCGCCTCATGGACCGCCGCGGCGGCCCCGGCCACGGGCTGTACAGCCCCGGTCTCGTTGTTGGCAGCCATCAGCGAGACCAGCGCCGGCGGCCCGCTTGCCAGCATGGCGCTGAGCGCGCCCAGATCGACCAGGCCGGACCGCATCACCGGCACGCTTGCGATCCTGTCCGGCGCAAATCGCCCGCCAGCGAGAACGGAGGTGTGCTCGATCGCGGACACCAGCAGCCGCTCGACCGGCGGCCCGGACCCACGGCAAAGCCCCGGGCTCAGCGCCAGGGCGTTGGCCTCCGTCCCGCCCGAGGTAAACACGATATTCCGAGGCAGCGCCCCAAGGGCCTGCGCCAGCACGCCACGCGCCTCTTCGACCAGATGACGCGCCTGCCGCCCTTCGGCATGAACCGAGGATGGGTTGCCGGAAAGATCCCAGGCGGACGCCATCGCCACGCGTGCCTCCTGACGAAGCGGGGTCGTCGCGTTCCAATCCAGGTAAACTCGCTCAGGCATTTAGTAATATAATACCATTATGTTATCGCGGTCAGAGGCGGCTTTGCGGCGCGCACTGTGCAAGCCGCCGCGCGCGATTCAAGTAGGAAGCTAACGTCTTGAACGCACTATCAGATGTTCGAAATGCTTGATTCTTGCCCCTCGCCTCATGTTAGAACGCGGCCTCCATTCATCCATGCGCCACCCGCCGCCATGCCAACTGGCGCATGATCGCCGCTTCGATCGCAAGGTTCCGTCTGCGGACAGCCGTCTGACGCAAAGCTCGATCGATGTGCTCCCAAGAGGATTCACTGATGCCTGAAGTCATCTTCACCGGTCCTGCGGGCCGCCTGGAAGGCCGCTATCACCCGGCCAAGCAGAAGAACGCGCCGATTGCGATGATCCTGCATCCGCATCCGCAGTTCCACGGCACGATGAATCATCAGATCGTCTACCAGTGCTATTACGCTTTCGCGCATCGCGGCTTTTCCGTGCTGCGCTTCAACTTCCGCGGGGTCGGCCGCAGCCAAGGCTCGTTCGATCACGGCACCGGCGAACTGTCGGACGCAGCCTCGGCGCTGGACTGGGCGCAGACCATCAACCCGGAGGCGCGCGCCTGCTGGGTCGCCGGCTTCTCGTTCGGCGCCTGGATCGGCATGCAGCTTCTGATGCGCCGGCCCGAGGTGGAAGGTTTCATCTCGATCGCGCCGCCGGCCAATCTCTATGACTTCTCCTTCCTCGCGCCCTGCCCGTCCTCAGGCCTGATCGTGCATGGCGAGAAGGACGCGGTGGTGCCGCCGAAGGACGTCAACACGCTGGTCGAGAAGCTTAAGACCCAAAAGGGCATCGTAATTGACCAGCAGGTGATTCCGGGCGCGAACCACTTCTTCGATGGCAAGCTCGAGCCGCTGATGGAGACGATCACCGCCTATCTCGACATGCGGCTCGCCAACGTGCGCTAGCGCATGATCCGGAAAAGTGGATACCGGTTGTCCGAAAAGATCATGCGCAAACAATAAGGGCCTCAATGAGCGCGTTCATCGCATTGCTGCGGGCCGTTAATGTCGGCGGCACCGGCAAACTGCCGATGAGCGAGCTCAAGGCGATGTGCGAGGAGCTCGGCTTCGGTAACGTGCGCACCTACATCGCAAGCGGCAATGTGGTGTTCTCGAGCCGCAAGTCCGAAGTCGCGATCAAGGCAGCACTGGAGAAGCGGCTCGAAGCCTATGCCGGCAAAGCGGTCGGCGTGCTGGTGCGGTCGGCGCAGGAGATGGCCGAGGTCGCGGCAAAAAATCCGTTTCCGAAGGCGGCGCCCAATCGCACCATGGCGCTGTTTCTCGACCGCGCCCCGCCGGCCGATACGCTGTCGACCGTTCGCGGCCAAAGGGATGAAGAGATCGCTCTCGGGCGCCGCGAGATCTACGTCCACTACGGCGAAGGCATGGCCAAATCAAAACTCGTCATTCCCGCCGCCAAATCCGGCACCGCGCGCAACATGAACACGGTCGCGGTGCTCGCGAAAATGGCTGGGGAACTCTGAGGCTAGCTAGGCAAGCTTCAGCGTGGCTATCCCCACCATAACCAGCAGGATTCCGGCCAGCTTCATGCCGCTGAGCACTTCTCCGAACAGCACGACGCCCATCACCAGCGTTCCCACCGCGCCGACCCCGGTCCACACCGCGTAGGCCACGCCGACCTCGAGCGCCTGCAGGGCCCGGCCAAGCAGGAACACGAAGGCGGCAAGCAGCGCGAGTGATAGAAGGCTCCAGCCGAGGCGCGTGTAGCCCTCGGCATATTTCATCGAGACGGCCCAACCGACATCCAGAACGCCCGCGGTCACCAGAGCGAGCCAGGCAAGCTGCCGAGACATGGTGTTACGCGGCGACTTTCAACAGATGCGCGTCGTGGCGGATAAGGAAGCCGCGCAGCAGTTCGGGATAATCGGCTCCGACGGCCGAGCGAACACTCGGCCGCTTGGCAAGCTCTGCCCGCCATGTCCGAACTTTTGGCGTCTCCTTGAAGATGCCGAGGTCGGCAAGATCATCGAATACGTCAAAGTACCTGAAGACCGGGGCGAACACGGCATCCACCAGGCTGAACCCGTCGCCAGCGAAGAACGGTCCCGCGCCCAGTGCGGCGTCCACGCGCGCGAATTTCGCCGCGAGCGCCTGACGCTTACTCTCGAACGTCGCGGCTTCGGTCGTGGTTTCCAGTCCCCAGAGATCCCCGAGGATCGCGGAGCCGAATTCCATCCAGGCCCGGTGCTCGGCGCGCGCCAGCGGATCGGCCGGATGCAGACTCGGGCCGGTTTGCGTCTCCTCGATGTACTCGCAGATCACATTACTCTCGAACAGCGCCACCTCGCCCTTTTCGGTCGCGACGACGAGCACCGGCACCTTGCCGAGCGGCGAGATCTTTAAGAACCACTCCGGCTTCTTGGCGAGGTCGATGTCGACGCGTTCGAAGGGAACGCCCTTCTCGGTGAGCGCAATGACCGCGCGCTGCACATAGGGACAGAGCTTGTGGCTGATCAGTTTCAGGGGAGCGTTCACGGCGGGCCTCGCAGGTCAATGCATCTGCATCGACTTTGATGCATCTGCATGGAGCTTGTCAAGATGGATGCATCTGCATCCAGCTCACGGCCGCGCGATCAGCCCGCCGGTCATCGGCATGGGGACACCCGTGGTCGCCGGATAGCTCAGCGGCAGGCCCTTCATCCCGCGGGCGGCGAGGAAGCCAAAAGCCTGCGCCTCGATCGCATCCCCGGACCAACCGACCGCATCGGCGGCTTCGACTGTCGCCGGGGCCAGCTTTTCGCGCAGCATCCGCATCATGGTCAGGTTGCGGGCGCCGCCCCCGCTGATGATCCAGCTCTTCGGCTGCTTCGGCAACAACGGCACAACGCGCGCCATCGCGGCGGCCGTGAATGCCGTCAGCGTCGCCGCCCCATCCGCCGGCGCGACGGTACCGAGCTTCAGCCTGGCAAAATCGTTGCGGTCGAGCGATTTGGGCGGCGGCAGCGCGAAGAAGGGCAATGCGAGCGCGCGGGCCACCCAGGCCTCGTCGACTGTGCCCTCGGCCGCCATGCGGCCCTCGATGTCAAAGCTTTGGCCTGTTGTTCGAAACATGAAATCGTCGAGCAGCGCGTTGCCCGGACCGGTGTCGCAGGCGATCAGCGTGTTCTGGCCGTCGATATAGGTGATGTTGGAGACACCGCCGATATTGGCGACCACGATCGGCCCGTCCCGATCAAGCGATTGCGCCAGGGCCCGGTGATAGACCGGGACGAACGGCGCGCCCTGCCCGCCGGCAGCGACGTCGGCGGCGCGGAAATCATGGACCACGGGAATATGGATGACCTTGGCAAGCGCGGCCGCATCGCCGATCTGCACCGTCAGCCGCCGCTCCGGCCGGTGCAGCACGGTCTGGCCATGGAAGCCGACAATGTCGATCTCCTGGTTCGCGATCCGGTTCTGCGCGCTGAAGGCGGCGACCGCCTCGGCATGGGCCACCGTGACCGCGCGCTCGGCCTCGCGCAGCACGCCCGGCCGTTCCTCGCGGCTTGCGAGATGGACGGCCTCGGTCAGGGCCCGACGCAGCAGGCTGCGTTCACTGTCGGTATAGGGCCGATAGCTGGTCGGACCGAGTGCCCTGATCCGCCGCCCGTCGGTTTCGATCAATGCGACATCGACCCCGTCGAGCGAGGTGCCGCTCATCAGACCGAGTGCCGTCAACATCATGGGCGTCAGGCCTTCGCGATACGCCGTCCCTCACATCCAGCTTGTGCCAAACCGGCGCATCTTATAATGCCACAGCCAGCCGGGCAGCGGCACCCGTTGACATCAGGGGTTCCGCGATTTGTTGCAAATACCGCAAAACACCGATGATCGAAACCGCCGAAAAATGAGCACTTTTAAATCAGATTTTCTAAATATTCTCGGGGAACGCGGCTTCATCCACCAGATTTCCGATCCCGGTTCGCTCGATGCGCTCGCGGCTCGGCGCGAGCTTGTTGCCTATATCGGCTTCGACTGCACGGCCCCCTCGCTTCATGTCGGCTCGATGGTACAGATCATGTGCCTCTACTGGCTGCAGCAGACGGGCAACAAGCCGATCGCCTTGATGGGCGGCGGAACGACTCGGGTCGGCGATCCCTCCGGCAAGGACGAGACGCGCAAGATCCTTTCGATTGACGACATCGAGCGCAACAAGGACGGCATCAAGCAGGTATTCTCGCACTTTCTCCGCTTCGGCGAGGGCAAGGGCGAGGCCGTCATGCCCGACAACGCGGAATGGCTGACCAAGCTGAACTGGATCGAGATGTTGCGCGACATCGGCCGGCACTTCTCGGTCAATCGCATGCTGGCGATGGACTCGGTCAAGCTGCGTCTCGAACGCGACCAGGAGATGAGCTTCATCGAGTTCAACTACATGATCCTCCAAGCCTATGACTACTATGTGCTCAATCAACGTTACGACTGCCGGCTGCAGATGGGCGGCTCGGACCAGTGGGGCAATATCGTCAACGGCATCGATCTTGGCCGACGCATGGGCACGCCGCAACTGCACGCGCTGACGACGCCGCTGATCACTACCGCCTCGGGCGAGAAGATGGGCAAGACGGCGAGCGGCGCTGTCTGGCTCAACGCCGACATGAAGAGCCCGTACGCGTACTGGCAGTTCTGGCGCAATACTGAAGATGCCGACGTCCCACGCTTTCTGAAGCTCTTCACCACGCTGCCAATGAGCGAGATCGACAAGCTGGCCACATTGCAAGGCGCCGAGATCAACGAGGCCAAGAAGGCGCTGGCCGATGCCGCCACCACGCTGCTCCACGGTGCTGATGCCGCTCGACAGGCCGCGGAAACCGCGCGCAAGACGTTCGAGGAAGGCGCGATCGCGGAAAATCTCCCAACGATCGAGATTCCCAAGAGCGAACTCGACGCCGGCCTTGGCGTGCTGACCGCCTTCGTCAGGGCGGAGCTCGTCGCCTCCAATGGCGAGGCGCGGCGCCAGATCAAGGGTGGCGGCTTGCGTGTCAACGATGTGCCGGTGACCGACGAGAAAATGATGCTGACGAGGGCCAACCTCACCGGCGAAGGCGTCATCAAACTCTCGCTCGGCAGGAAGCGCCACGTCCTGCTCAAGCCTGCATAGGCGCATTCGCCATTTGCGCCTTGTCAGGGCTTAAGGAAACGCGCTCCCCTGCGGGCGATGGGTCAAAAGAGCCTTTTGGAGGACGCTTTGGCGGCGTCGGCGAAGCCGGCGCGTGTGGCGCTGTCCGTGCTGGCGCTGTGCTTCGTCCTGGCGGTGCTCGGCCGCGGGCTCATCGAGAGTTTTACCGTCTTCCTGAAACCGATTTCGCAAGATTTCGGCTGGGACCGCGCCGAGGTGGTCTCGGTCTATTCGCTGGCGCTGCTTGCCGGTGGAATGTCGTCGCCGCTGATCGGACGGCTGTTTGATCACGCAGGTCCCCGCACCACCTACACGCTCGGGCTCGGCCTGCTCGGTGCCGCATTCCTGATCGCGGCCTACGCGCAAAAACTGTGGCAATTCCAACTCGCGCTCGGGCTTGCCGCGGGTATCGGCGCAGCCCTGATCGGCAATGTGCCGAGCTCGATCCTGCTCGGCCGTTGGTTCGGCCCAAAACTGCCGACCGCGATGGCCGTGGTCTACGCGGCGGCCGGCGGCGGCGTGCTGGTGCTGCTGCCGGCCTCGCAAATCCTGATCGACCATTTTGGCTGGCGCGACACCTATCAACTGTTCGGCGCCGCGGCGCTGGTGCTTCTCGGTCCCCTCCTCCTGCTGCCATGGCGAGTATTCTCCGCGGGCTCGCCGCAGCTCGTCACGTACGCGACCACCGAGCTGACGGACGAGGGTTGGACGCTGGTGCGCGCGATGCGCCACCACGCTTTCTGGGCGCTGTTTTGGACCTTCTTCTTCACCGCGCTCGGAATGTATGCGATCGCGCCGCAGATCGTCGCCTATTTGATCGATGCCGGGTTTGCGCCGCTGCAGGCGGCCACCGCCTGGGGCTTTTCCGGCGTGGTACTGCTGTTCGGGATGCTCGGCGTGTCCTCGCTCGACGGCGTCATCGGCCGCAGGCCCTCGGTGCTGTTCAGCTACGCCGTCTCGATCGCCGGCATTTTGCAGCTCTGGCTGCTGCAGCGCTATCCGAATATCTTTCTGCTGACCGGATTCGTCGTCTGTTTCGGCAGCATGATCGGCTCGCGCGGTCCGCTCTTGT
Source organism: Bradyrhizobium sp. (assembly GCF_019244115.1). Lineage (GTDB taxonomy): Bacteria > Pseudomonadota > Alphaproteobacteria > Rhizobiales > Xanthobacteraceae > Bradyrhizobium. The sequence goes on along the minus strand of NZ_JAFATE010000647.1, from coordinate 583 downwards.
CAGCAACCGCGATGAAGATTTTTCGCGGCAAGCGCGTTGGCACCATCTATGGCACGATCCTGATCGGCAGCGGTCTCGGCTCGGCCTGTGGCTCCTGGAGCGGCGGCCTGATCCACGATCTCAGCCACAGCTATGACCCGGTGATCGCGTTCTCGCTCGTCGCCGTCGTGCTGGGAATGATTCCGTTCCTGGTGGTCCCCGCGCTGCGGCGCTAGCTAATTGCCGTTGTTGTTCGGCTGTGGGAAATCGAGCTGATTGTACTGTTTGCCGGTCGGGAACTCCATGATCTTGCGCAAGACCCCGGGCATGATGGCCGAGAGTGGATTGATGCGGACGTCAGGCTTGCTCGGCGTGCCGACGACCTGAAAAGTCACCCCGATCACGCCTTCATTGCTGCCGCCGCCCAGAAACAGGCCGAACAGCGGAATCTGCGCCGGCAGGTTGTTGAGCCCGTAGGCCGGGATGAAGGTGCCGCTCATCTGCACCTGGTTGGCAGGATAATCGATGTACCCCCCGATGGTCCCACCGATGATCGGTCCCTTCAACACGGCCTCGGACACGGTGAGCCTGCCGCTCTGCGAAA
>NZ_JAFATE010000881.1 GCF_019244115.1 Bradyrhizobium sp. | reverse complement strand
CCAGGGCAATGAGCCCGTCGTCGCCGATCGCGTCGCGGGGCTGAAGGATTCCCACCGCACGAAGATCGAATTGGCAAAATGGACGCGCGAGCTCGACCTGCCGCTCACCGTGAATGCGGTGATGCACCGGCAGAATTTGCACCAGCTCCCCGAGATCATCCAGATGTCCATCGATCTCGACGCCGACCGGCTCGAGGTCGCCAATGTGCAATATTACGGCTGGGCGCTGAAGAATCGCGCCGCGCTGATGCCGACGCTCGAGCAGCTCGAGGAAACCGACCGTCTCGTCGCCGAGGCGCGCGCGCGGCTGAAGGGCACGCTGACCATCGACTATGTCGTGCCGGATTATTACGCACTGCGGCCGAAGAAATGCATGGGCGGCTGGGGCCGGCAGTTCTTCAACATCTCGCCGTCGGGCAAGATCCTGCCCTGCCATGCCGCCGAGAGCATCACCGGCCTCGAGTTCTTGTCGGTGCGCTCGAATCATTCGATCGCCTGGATCTGGCAGAACTCGGACGCCTTCAACCGCTATCGCGGCACCGGCTGGATGCCCGAGCCCTGCAAGAGCTGCGAGTTCAGGGAGGTCGATTTCGGCGGCTGCCGCTGCCAGGCCTTTGCGCTGACGGGCGACGCCGGCAACACCGATCCGGCCTGCGCGCTGTCGCCGTTGCATGAGGAAATCTTCAAGCGCGCCGAGGCCGAGGCGGCCGAGCACCAAAATCGCTTCCTCTACCGCAATTTCGCCGGCGGCACGCTGGAAGATTGAGATGGGACCGGAAGCCGACGCGGCGAGGCCTTCGCGAGATTCCATCGCACCGTTGTTCTCCGACATGCTCGCCGTCGGCGACGGCCACGAACTCTATGTCGAAAGCGTGGGCCACGCGGGCGGCATTCCCGCGGTCTATCTGCATGGCGGCCCCGGCTCCGGCTGCCAGCCGGATCATCGCCGGCTGTTCGATGGCGAGCGCTTTCAGGCCATCCTGTTCGATCAGCGCGGCTGTGGCCGCAGCCGGCCAAAAGGGTCGCGCGAACAAAACACGCTGCCGCATCTGATCGCCGACATGGAGCTGATCCGCCAAAAATTCGGTCTTGAAAGATGGATGGTGGTCGGCGGCTCCTGGGGCGCGACGCTGGCGCTGGCTTATGCAGAGGCGCATCCTGTGCGCGTATCGGGCCTCGTGCTGCGCGCGACCTTTCTCGGCACGACAGCGGAGGTCGAGACCGCGTTCACATCCGTGCTGGCGCGGTTCTATCCCGAACTGCACAACGACTTCCTGCAGGTGCTGCCGGCGCAGGAGCGCCCACAGCCGGTGCAAGCCTATTTCCGGCGTATTCTCGATCCCGATCCGGTGGTACACATCCCCGCCGCACGGGCCTGGCACGACACCGAGCGCGCGCTGTCCGAGATCACGCCTGCGCGTCCACGGCTCGAACGCGCGCAGCTCAATGCATCGCAATCGCTTCCCGCCACGCCCTTCATGGAAGCGCATTATTTCGTCAACGACTGCTTCATGCGTCCGAACCAGCTGCTCGACGAGGCCGATCGGCTCGCCGACATCCCCGGCATCATCGTGCAGGGCCGCTACGACCTGCTCTGCCCGCCCGCCACCTCGCAGGCGCTGGCCGCGCGCTGGCCACGCGCTGAGATCCGCATCCTCGAGGGCGCCGGCCACACGCTCTACGATCCCGGCGTCCGCGATGCTGTCATGAAGGCGATCGCGGATATCGCCTCGCGCATCACAATGTGACAGTCTCTTCCCTCATAATAAGGAAGCAGCAAAGCGGCCCTCTCGAAGGGATGAGGCCACGGTCCAGGCCTCATGGTTCCCTGAGCGATGCAAAGCATCGTCCGGAGACGCCGCGCAAGAGCGCGGCTCAATCGAAAGCGATGACCTTCTGCCGGAACCGACGCCAGAACTGCCGGCAGCGGCGGTTGCAACCGATTGGTCGTGCTGATCGAGGGCAACGAGGGTGAGCGCGGTGGGTCGCTGATGAACACCTGCTTCGAAAGCTTCACGGCACCCATGCAGGGCGGGTCCGATCTCGCGAGGCATTTACAATCTGACGTGGGGTCGCGCTTAAAGCGGCATCGCCCTGAATTGATGCGCGGAATCCCACGCGCACCCTGATTGCTGCAGCGCCACATCACGGCGCAATGCGATCAAGAATGCGGCGCTGCATCGACGAAAATGGCAGGCTTCGAAAAAAATGCCTTTGTGCATCATCTTGAATGGCTCTAATAAGATAAGCCTATGATCCCATTCAGAAACCAGAAGGGGCGTCAACCGGACATTTGATCCGGCAAAGCTCTCAAAGGACAGCACAAAGGCCGCGCGGTTCGCTCAAATGAGTCCGTGCGGACAAGGCAGGAATGAAACCGACCGATATCGCGGCCCCCGACTACTTCCACAAAGTGGTTGATTGCCAGTGGGCCTGCCCCGCCCACACCCCCGTCCCCGAATATATCCGCTTGATCGCCGCAGGCCGCTACAGCGACGCCTACATGATCAATTGGAAGTCGAACGTGTTTCCCGGAATCCTGGGACGCACCTGCGACCGTCCGTGCGAGCCGGCCTGCCGGCGCGGCCGGGTGGAAGAAAATCCAGTTGCAATCTGCCGGTTGAAGCGCGTCGCCGCCGATTTCAAGGACGACGTCAAATCCCGCCTGCCAAGGCCGGCGGCGAAGAACGGCAAGCGCGTCGCGCTGATCGGCGGCGGCCCCGCCTCGCTGACGGTGGCGCGCGATCTCGCGCCGCTCGGCTATCAGTGCACGGTGTTCGATGCCGATCCGAAGGCCGGCGGCATGATGCGCTCGCAGATCCCGAAATTCCGCCTGCCCGATTCCGTGATCGACGAGGAGACCGATTACGTCCTCTCCCTCGGCATCGAGTTCAAGGGCGGCGTGCGCGTCGAGAGCATGAAACAGCTGCTCGCCGACAATTTTGACGCGGTCTTCGTCGGCAGCGGCGCGCCGCGCGGCCGCGAGCTCGACATTCCCGGCCGCAAGGAGGCTGCAGCCAACATTCACATCGGCATCGACTGGCTCTCCAGCGTCTCGTTCGGCCACACCGACAAGATCGGCAAGCGCGTCATCGTGCTCGGCGGGGGCAACACCGCGATGGACTGCTGCCGCACCGCGCGACGGCTCGGCGGCGAGGACGTCAAGGTGATCGTGCGCTCCGGCTTCGAGGAGATGAAGGCCTCTCCCTGGGAGAAGGAAGACGCCATGCATGAGGACATCCCGATCCTCAATTTCATGGTGCCGATCGCCTTCGTTCACGACAACGGCAAGCTCACCGGCGTCACCTTCCAGCGAGTAAAGGCGGAGTATGACGCCAAGGGCCGGCGCAACCTGGTGCCATCGGGCGAAGCCGACGAGACCATCAATTGCGACGACGTGCTGGTCGCGGTCGGCCAGGAGAATGCCTTCCCCTGGATCGAGCGCGACATCGGCATCGAGTTCGACAAGTGGAACATGCCGAAGGTCGACCCGAAGACGATGGGCTCGACCAATCCAAGAGTGTTTTTCGGCGGCGACGCCGCGTTCGGCCCCAAAAATATCATCTGGGCGGTTGCGCATGGCCATGATGCCGCGCTGTCGATCCACAAGCTGTTGTCCGGCGAGGATGTCAGTGAGCGACCACTGCCCGAGGTGCATATCAGCTCGCAGAAGATGGGCATCCATGAGTGGAGCTACGACAACGACATCTCGCCCGAGAAGCGCTACAAGGTGCCGCATCGCGACAAGGTCGTGGCGCTGAAGGACATCCGCACCGAGGTCGAGCTCGGCTATGACGTCAAGCTCGCGCTCGGCGAGACCCAGCGCTGCCTGAACTGCGACGTGCAGACGGTGTTTTCGACATCGCTGTGCATCGAGTGCGACGCCTGCGTCGACATCTGCCCGATGGACTGCATCACCTTCACCGAGAACGGCGAAGAGGCGGACCTCCGGCAGCGGCTCAAGGCGCCGAGCCCGCATCTCGAGCAGAGCCTCTACGTCTCCTCCGACCTGAAGACCGGACGGGTGATGGTCAAGGACGAGGACGTCTGCCTGCATTGCGGGCTGTGCGCCGAACGCTGTCCCACCGGCGCGTGGGACATGCAGAAATATCTCATCGACATGACTCACGCAGGAACCGCATGCCCGAGCAAAAACAGATCAGCAGCGTAAACGACTTCGTCGTCCGCTTCGCCAACGTCAACGGCTCGGGCTCGGCCTCCGCCAACGAGATGTTCGCCCGGTCGATCCTGCGCCATGGCGTGCCGGTCTCCCCGCGCAACATCTTCCCCTCCAACATCCAAGGCCTGCCGACCTGGTACGAGGTGCGGGTGACCGAAGCCGGCCATCTCGGCGCCCGCGGCGGCGTCGACATGATGGTGGCGATGAACCCGCAGACCTGGGACAAGGATGTCGCCTCGATCGAGCCCGGCGGTTATCTGTTCTACGATTCCACCAAGCCGATGCCGACGTCGAAATTCCGCGGCGACATCACGGTGATCGGCGTGCCGCTGACCGCGATCACCAACTCGACCTATACCGATCCGCGGCAGCGCCAGCTGTTCAAGAACATCATC
>NZ_JAFATE010000565.1 GCF_019244115.1 Bradyrhizobium sp. | reverse complement strand
TATTTCCTCCGCCTCAAGCGGCTCGCCGATCGCTTCGGCTTCATGATCTTCAGTGACGAATGCTATTCGGAGATCTACACCCGCGAGGCGCCCGGCACTGCACTGGAATGTGCCGGCCCCGATTTCGGCAATGTCGTTGTCTTTCAGTCGCTGTCGAAGCGCTCCAATCTGCCGGGCATGCGCCTTGGCTTCGCGGCCGGCGACCGCAACTTCCTCAACCTGTTTCACGAGCTGCGCAACGTGGCGGCGCCACAGGTGCCGGTGCCGCTGCAGCATGTCGCGATCGCGGCCTATGGCGACGAAGCCCATGTCGAGGAGAATCGCAGGCTCTACCGGCAAAAGTTCGATTTGGCGGACCAGATCCTCGGCAACCGCTACGGCTATCGCCGCCCCGACGGCGGCTTTTGCATCTGGCTGGATGTGGCGGCGCTTGACGGTGACGAAGCTGCGACCATCAGGCTTTACCGTGACGCGGGCGTGCGCGTGGTGCCGGGAAGTTTTCTGGCGCGGCGGCAGACCGACGGATTCAATCCCGGCGCCGGCTACATTCGCTTGGCGCTGGTCGCCGATAGTGCAACGACCGCCGAGGCGTTGCACCGCCTCGTCGAAGTGCTTGGTTAGAGCGTTTTCGAGCGAAGTGGGGACCGGTTCGCGTGAAGAAAACGCGTCAAACGAATAAGCTGGAGTCGCCATTCCGATTCGATCGGAACGGAAACTCTAGGCGCGGGGCTTGAAGGGCATGCCGGCGATCGAACGTGTCATCCCGCTGGTCGCACACCTGCCGGTGTCGATCCGCGAAGCCATGAGCCGGCGACTGCGCGAACTCGCCGGCCTGGGCCTCATTGCCCTTGCCGGCGCCGCGGCGGCGGCCCTGATGACCTGGTCGGTGCAGGATCCGAGTCTCAGCCACGCCACGTCGCGCGCCACGCGCAACATCGTCGGCTATCCCGGCGCGATCGGCGCAGACCTGTCGATGCAGATTTTAGGGCTCGGCGCGATCATGCTGATGCTGCCGGTGGCGGTGTGGGGCTGGCGGCTGCTCACCCACCGCAATTTCGATCGCGAAGCGTTGCGACTCGGCTGCCTGATCCTGTGCACGGTGCTCGCGTCGGGTTTCGCAAGCTGCTGGCCGCATAATAGCGCCTGGCCGCTGCCGACCGGACTCGGCGGCGTTGTCGGCGACGCCTTGGTGCGACTGCCCGCCGTCGTGTTCGGTCCTCCCGGACTGATCTATCGCCTCGCGCTCGGGATCGTTCTTGGCACGGCAACGGTCGTGACCTTCCTGTTCGCCAGCGGCATGGGTTCGCGCCCACGCGAGGATGAGGACGCTGCCCCGAGCTCCGATGACGACGCGCCGTTCGAGGAGGCCGGCGAGGAAGACCGCGGATCGGTCTCGCTCGGCTGGGCATTTCATGCTGCGATGAGCGCGAAGGCGCGCATCGGCTGGCTGCTCGCAGCCGTCTATCGTCTCTTCGTCGCGAGCGGAGCGCAGCCGCGCGGCAAGTCGTTCGTCCGACAGGAGCCTAATCTCGGCGGCCGCGGCGCGCCAGCCCTCGCGCCGCAGGCGGAGGATGACGAGATCGAAGAGGACGAGGATGAGGAGGACGACGAGGAGGAGGCTCCCGCCCGTGCGCCGCGGAAGAAAGCCGCGGCCAAGATGCCGACACGCAAATCCAACGAGAAGTACGACCTGCCCTCGGTCTCGATGCTGGCGGCGCCGAAGGCCAGCGATCGCCAGCCGCTGAGCAAGAGCGAGCTCGAGGCCAATTCGCGCGCGCTGGAAGGCGTGTTGCAGGATTTTGGCGTGCGCGGCGAGATCGTAAAGGCCAATCCCGGACCCGTCGTTACACTGTACGAACTGGAGCCCGCCCCCGGCATCAAGTCGTCGCGTGTCATCGGATTGGCCGATGACATCGCCCGCTCCATGAGCGCCCTGTCGGCGCGCGTCGCCGTCGTGCCCGGCCGCAATGCCATCGGCATCGAACTGCCGAACGCCAACCGCGAGAAGGTTTATCTGCGCGAGCTCCTGATCGCGAAGGAGAGCACCGAGTCGGTCGCCAAGCTGCCGCTCTGTCTCGGCAAGAACATCGGCGGCGACTCGATCATCGTCGACCTCGCGCGCATGCCACATCTTTTGATCGCCGGCACCACCGGCTCCGGCAAATCGGTCGCCATCAACACCATGATCCTCAGCCTGGTCTATCGGCTGCGCCCGGATCAGTGCCGCCTGATCATGGTCGATCCAAAGATGCTCGAATTGTCGGTCTATGACGGCATTCCGCATTTGCTGACACCGGTCGTGACCGATCCGAAGAAGGCTGTCGTCGCGCTGAAATGGGCCGTGCGCGAAATGGAAGAGCGCTACAAGCGGATGGCCAAGCTCGGCGTGCGCAACATCGACGGCTACAATGCGCGCCTTGGCGAGGCGCGGACCAATGGCGAGGAGCTGACCCGGACGGTGCACACTGGCTTCGACAAGGAGACCGGCAAGGCGATCTACGAAGAGGAGAAGCTCGATCTCGATCCGCTGCCCTACATCGTCATCATCGTCGACGAGATGGCCGACCTGATGATGGTCGCCGGCAAGGACATCGAAGGCGCAGTGCAGCGCCTTGCGCAGATGGCGCGCGCTGCCGGTCTGCATGTGATCCTCGCAACCCAGCGTCCGTCGGTCGACGTGATCACTGGCACGATCAAGGCGAACTTTCCGACCCGCATCTCGTTCCAGGTCACATCGAAGATCGACAGCCGCACCATTCTCGGCGAGATGGGCGCCGAGCAGCTGCTCGGCCAGGGCGACATGCTCTACATGGCCGGCGGCGGACGTATCAGCCGCGTGCACGGGCCGTTCTGTTCCGATGAGGAAGTCGAGAAGGTCGTCAAACACCTCAAGGCGCAGGGCTCGCCCGAATATCTCGAGGCCGTCACCGCGGAAGAGCCGAGCGAGGAAGACGGCGCCGTGTTCGATGCCACCGGCATGGGCGGCGATGGCGGCGGCGACCTGTTCGCGCAGGCGGTTGCGATCGTCAAGCGCGACCGCAAGGCGTCGACCAGCTATATCCAGCGCCGCCTTCAGATCGGCTACAACAAGGCCGCCTCGCTGATGGAACGCATGGAACTCGAGGGCATCGTTGGCCAGGCCAACCACGCGGGCAAGCGCGAAATTCTCGTTCCCGAAGAGGAAGGCGGAGGTTTTTGAGCGGGCGAGCCGGGAAAGTCACACTGAACGCCCGTTCAAATAAAAACGATACCCCTTCGCTGCCAAATCGCGGTAAAATAGCGCAAAGCCAGTCAGGACGACGTTTTGAAGACAGATCCGAAACTTTCCGCCGCTGAACGACACCTTTCGCTCGGCAGGCCGACCGCGTTGGCATTGGCGATCGCCGTCAGTTTGGTCGGCGTTGCCGGTCCTTCAGCGGCACAGACTGTGCCGGTGCCGAAGCCCGCCCCGAAGGGGCGCGATCGCGTGCAGCTGAGCGCGGAAACGCCGCGCGCGCCTTCGACAACGGGAGCGGCCCAGAATGTACCGCCCAATCCGGTGATCCCGGATCCGCATCGCAACGTCCCCGCAAACATCTTCGCAAGCTTCGACGCCAATCAGAAAGCGCAAGCCGCAAGGGTCAGCGCCTATCTCTCGTCATTGCAGACGCTGGTCGGCAATTTCGTGCAGGTCGGTCCTGACGGCACCAAGACCAAGGGCGACTTCTACATCCAGAAGCCGGGCAAGGTCCGCTTCGAATACGACCCGCCGACCCCGATCGACATCATCGCCGACGGCACGACGCTGGTCGTGCGCGACCGCAATCTGGCGACCCAGGACAATTATCCGCTGTCGCAGACCCCACTACGATTCCTGCTGTCCGACCGCATCGACCTTCTCAAGGACACCAACGTCGTCAGCGTCACCGCCGACGATCTCTATATCAGTGTCACCATCGAAGAGAAGCAGGCGCTGATCGGAACGAGCCGGCTGATGCTGATGGTCGGCGTCAAGGACGGCCAGCTCAAGCAGTGGACCGTCACCGATCCGCAGGGCTACGACACGACCGTTGCCGTCTACAATCTGGATTCGACCAAGAAGGTCGACCCGGGCCTGTTCAAGATCGACTTCACGCGATACGACAGGTCGCCCGGCTGACCGCGCTGGCGCGCATTCCTGGTGGATAGCGGGCGCTCGGGCGCACAGCTACCTCGGCGAGGCTCGCAGCATGCGGAAAGATCGGCTATGCGAATCCCTTCCGCGCAAGATTGTTCGCCATCGTTTCGATGCTGATCTCCCTGACCACTTGGAACATCAACTCGGTGCGGCTGCGCATCGATCTCGTTGCAAAATTCATCAAATCGGCGCGGCCGGACGTCCTGTGCCTGCAGGAAACCAAGTGCATCGACGACGCATTCCCGCTGAAGCGGTTCAAGCGGCTCGGCTATGAGCACGTCGCACTGAACGGGCAGAAGGGTTATCACGGCGTCGCCATCATCTCAAAACTGCCGTTCGAATCGACGGACACGCGCACCTTCTGCGACAAGGTGGATTCTCGCCATGTCTCGGTCTCGTTCGGCGCCAGGGCCGAACTGACAAAGCCCCTGGTGGTTCACAATCTCTACGTTCCGGCGGGCGGCGACATTCCCGATCCTGCGCTCAACCCGAAATTCGAGCACAAGCTCGCTTTTCTGGACGAGATGAAATCCTGCTCGGCGCTGCATCCGCGCGGCGACGATCGGCATATTCTGGTCGGCGATCTCAACGTGGCGCCGCATGAGAATGATGTCTGGTCGCACCGGCAGCTTTTGAAGGTGGTGTCCCACACACCGATCGAATGCGAAAAGCTGCTCGCCGCGCAGGCGGAAGGGGCCTGGGTCGACGTCGCGCGCGAGCGCGTTCCGATGGCGGAAAAGGTCTATACCTGGTGGAGCTACCGCGCCGCTGACTGGACCGTGGGCGATCGCGGACGACGACTCGACCATATCTGGGTCTCGCCTTCGCTCAAGGAAGCCATCAGTGATTTCAAGATCCTGCGCGACGCGCGGAGCTGGGAGCGGCCGTCGGACCATGTGCCGGTGACTGTGACGATGGACGTATAGCTCTCAACTGCCGTCCCTGCGAAAGCAGAGACCCATAACCACTGGCCGCTGTTGTTGCGCCGAGTGGTTGGGACCTTGGTCTTGCTGATAGCATCCGCCGTATGGGTCGGCGCGCGCTTCGCCTGACCGGGACGACAGTCTCAACTGCTCAGCTTGGTGCCCGCCGTCAGGATATCGCTGGCAAGCCGACTGGTGCGATTGATGAACTCCTCGCGCAGGCGCACCGCGGCCGCGGGATCGCTCTCGAGCACGCGCTGAAACAGGCTGCGGCTGATGCGGATCACAGACGAATGTTCGAGCGCTGTCGCGGTCGACGGACGCCGCATGGCCACGATCAAAGCCAGTTCTCCGATCAGCATGCCGGGGCGAGCCACGGTCTCGGCACCAGCGCCGTCGTCGACCCGAAGCGCACCGCGCTGAACGACGAAACCGGCGTCCGCTTCATCGCCCTGGCTGAACAGCACATCGTCGCGCGGCACGTTGCGCTGTTCCGAGCCGATCGCGAGCATGCGCAGCGCGTCCGTTCCCAGCAGCCGCAAGGTCGGGACGCGCTCCAGCAGGGCGACATCATCTTCGATAGACATTCAGATCGGCCAACGGGACGCGGCAAGCCATTCGCGAATCGTTGCCCCGAACCGTATCACGGCACCAGCTTGTAGCCACCGGCTTCCGTTACCAGGATCTCGGGATTGGCCGCATCCCGTTCGATTTTTTGGCGCAACCGGTAAATGTGGGTCTCAAGGGTGTGGGTGGTGACGCCCGAATTGTAGCCCCAGACTTCCTGCAGCAGGGTCTCGCGCGACACCGGAAGCTGACCGGCGCGGTAGAGGAAGCGGAGGATCGCCGTCTCCTTCTCGGTCAACCGGACTTTCCGCGCATTGGCGGCGGTGAGCATCTTCGAGCCAGGCCGGAAGCTGTAGGGCCCGACCGAGAAGACCGCATCTTCACTGGCTTCATGCTGACGCAGTTGCGCCCTGATGCGCGCCAGCAGCACCGCGAAGCGGAATGGTTTTGCGACATAGTCGTTGGCGCCGGATTCCAGCCCGAGGATGGTGTCCGAGTCGGTGTCGTGCCCGGTGAGCATGATGATCGGAGCCTTGAAGCCGCCCTTGCGAAGGCTGCGCACCACCTCACGGCCATCGGTGTCCGGCAAGCCAACGTCCATCAGGACGAGGTCAGGCGAGTTGGCTCTCGCAGCGCTGGCCCCCTTCGCGCCTGTGTCGACAGCGGACGCTTCGAATTCGTCGTGCAGCGATAGTTGCTCCACCAGGGTGTCGCGCAGATCAGTATCGTCATCCACGATCAGGATCTTGCGGGCATTGGCCATGATCATTCCTTTTGTGCAGCCCGCAACGCGCGGACCAGATGGCCCTTCATTTACGTCCGGGCGCGTCAGATTATTCCACCCTGAAGTAGGAACCTGCAATGAAATCTCAAGCCGAGCGGCACTCTACCTCAGAATATCCGGCTATTTGCACGAATATGCGCGAATGGGATCAATAGACCATCAGCCGACAATGAGGCATTTGGCAGGCGAGGGGGCCCGTATGCAAAAACGTCATGTTTCAAAGGCTTACGCCCGATTCGGGCCGGTTCGGGCAATCACGGTTAAGGCCGCTGCTGGCAACCCGAACAGGGGCTGGCTCATGGTTGGCGATCGCGCGATTCCGGTCGCGCTGGGGCGTGGCGGGATTCTGGCCAACAAGCGCGAAGGCGACGGCGGCACGCCGCGCGGCGTGTTTCGGCCGCGCCGGCTGTGGTGGCGTGCCGATCGTCATCCGCGGCCTCGGACCTTTCTTCCGGTTCGCGCGATTCGCGAAGACGATGCCTGGTGTGAAGATCCAGCCGATCGTCATTACAACCAGTCGGTCCGAATTGGCCGTGAGCATCCTGGCGATCACC
>NZ_JAFATE010000360.1 GCF_019244115.1 Bradyrhizobium sp. | reverse complement strand
AGATCGACGGGGACACCGGCATAGCCCTGCTCCGTCTTCGTCGACCAGAACGCGCCACCGGCGGCGCTGATCGCGATCGCCACCCGCAGCTTGCCGGTCGGCGCGATCTCGGTCTGCAACTCGTCGGCCTTCGCCGCACCCATCATGGCAGCCGCGGCAAGCACGAAAGCCGCCATCGGCGGCAAGAACTCCTTCAGCATCTGACGTCCCTCCCATCAGCGCTGCGCGCACGCGCCTGGCGGCGATTGTTGTCCGATCGAAAGCGGCGTTCAAATGCAAATCGCGTGTTGCTGCCCGGACAAAATGGCCGCGACGCGCATTGCCACACGCGCCGCGACCATTTCGCTTCTCGAGAACCGCATCAATAGCAGCGGCGCACATAGACGCCGTTCACCAGCACGCTCTTGCAGACCCTCACCGGCGGCGCCACTACGGGACGGCGGACGACAGCCGCCCCGTTCGGTCCCGCACAGCCGGCGCGATAGACCCCACGGGCGCAGACCACCGCACCGGCTTCGGTGGTGGTGAGGGCCAGGGTTCCGGCAAACGCCGCCGTGACAGAGGCAGCCAACAAAAATGCACGCATGTTTCTCTCCTATGTTTGGTCCTGCCGGAAGCGGCAAGGTTTAGTCTTGACTGAAATCCTTCTATTTCTCTAAGGTTGTTTTACCTCACAGCGCGATCTTAGCGTGTATCGCAGGGCGAAGGCGTACCCCGCGACGGATCGCTGCCGATCGTGTGGACGACGCGCGTTACCGTGCCGCGAACGGCGCCAGCACCTCCTTGCAGGCCGGCGACAGCGAAGCTGCATTGGTGCCGAGGCATCGCGCGATGCGACCGCCGCCCGGCTCGACGCCGGCACAATAGGACCGCACGTCGCCGCCACAGGCCGAACGCAGCACGAACAGCTCTTCGCGCAGGCGCATCGGACGCAGCACCATCACGGCCGCCGGTGCCGTGGCCGTCGTCGCACCGGCAGCGGCGGGAGCAGCCGCCTCGGTCGCGCCGCCGGCGCTGACCGCGCCGACCGCCTTGCCGCAGGCCGCCGAGACTCTTGCCTTGTTCTTCTCCAGGCACTGCAGCGCCGCCGCGCCGCCGGTCGGCACGCCGGCGCACACTTTTGGATAATCGGAGCGGCAGGCGCTGCGGATCGCCGCGACCTGGGCATCGCTGGGCTTGCCCGCCGGCGCCGCTGCGGTCTCGGCAGCGGGTTTTGTGGACGCGGCGGCCGGCGCAGCCTCGGGCTTGGCCGCGGCGGCCGGCTCGACCGCATGGACCGCGCTCTGACAGGCCGATGACAGGCTCGACATGTTCTTCTGCAGGCATTGCAGCGAGGCGGCGCCGCCCGGCGGCACGCTCGCGCAATGCGCTTCATAATCCGCGCGGCATGCCGATCGGATGGCGTCGCGCTGGGCCTCGGTCGGCGCCTGCGAAAAAGCGGGCGAAGCCGTCATCACGACGATGGCAGTCGTCAGGCAAGCGAAAGTCGACGTTCTGTATGTCATTTTGAAAATCCCAATTCGCCAAGTTGACGCAGATGAAACGAGCCCGTTCGTTGGCTCTTGACGAACGGCATATGATCGATTGGGCAAAGCGCTGGTATCCCCATTTTATGGTATGGTCGGCTCGGTTGTCACCGAGGATACGTACGACCTCGCCGGTATCCGGATCGACCCTCGCGAGCCAGGTTGCAGTGCGCTCTCCGCGCCGGTCCGAACGACAGGAAACTTCGGCAAGTTCTGGTTTTGAGTAGCTGTTTCGGATTTGAGGTTGGTATCGGGAATCGCGGAAATCCCGCGACCCCTGTCAAATCCACCGCGTCGGATTGTCGCTGTGTACTGAGAATTGAAATGGGGTCCGCCATGAAGCCACAGCTTCCCTGCTCTTCCAAGCAACGCCACGGCAGACGGATGCTGCACATCATCAGTGCGTCCGCTGCGCTGGCCGTAGTCGTCCTGCTCGCCGGCTGCGAGCAGAACAGCTACGTTGCGCCGCCGCCGCCGAAGGTCGATGTCGCCATTCCCGTGCAGCGCCCGGTCACGCGCTATCTCGAAGCGACCGGCAACACCGCGCCGATCAAGTCGGTCGATCTGGTGGCGCGGGTGCAAGGCTTCCTGGAAACGATCGATTACAAGGACGGCGATTTCGTCAAGGAAGGCACGACCCTGTTCACGATCGAGCCGGAAACCTACAGGCTGAAGCTCGAGCAGGCGAAGGCGGCGGAAGTCGGCGGGCAGGCCACGCTCAAGCAGGCCGAGGCCGATTTCAGGCGGCAGAGCGATCTTGTCGCCCGCCAGGCGGTGTCGCAGGCAACGCTGGACACCTCGACCTCCAACCGTGACAACGCGCAGGCGAGCCTGCAGCAGGCCCAGGTCAACACCAAGATCGCCGAGATCAACTACGGCTATACCAAGGTGAGTGCCCCATTCGATGGCGCGGTCAGCGCGCATCTGGTCTCGATCGGCGAACTGGTCGGCGCCGCATCGCCGACCCAGCTCGCCACCATCGTCGCGCTCGACCCGATCTACGTGAACTTCAACGTCAACGAACAGGACGTGCTGCGGGTTCGCGCGGAAGCGAGGCGCAAGGGCTTGACCCCCAATGACCTCAGGCAGGTCCCGATCGAGATCGGACTGCAGACCGAGCAGGGTTTTCCGCATCAGGGCAAGCTCGATTACGCCTCGCCGACCCTCAACCAGTCGACCGGGACCCTGGCCGTGCGCGGCGTGATCCCCAATCCCGACCGCGTGCTGCTGCCGGGCTTTTTCGTCCGCATCCGCGTGCCGGTGGATGAGGAGAAGAACGCCCTTCTTGTTCCCGATACCGCACTTGGCAGCGACCAAAGCGGCCGATATCTGCTCGTGGTGAACAGCGACAATGTCGTCGAGCAGCGCAAGGTGCAGACAGGCGCGCTCGATGCCGGCTTGCGCGTGATCGAGAATGGGCTGAAGGCCGATGATCACGTGATCGTCGCGGGGCTGCTGCGGGCCATTCCCGGCCAAAAGGTCGATCCACAACTGCAGAAGCTCGCACCGTCCTCCGAGGCCGCAAAGTAGGACAGAGCCATGATCTCGAAATTCTTCATCGAGAGGCCGGTCCTCTCGAATGTCATCGCCATCCTGATGATGCTGATCGGTGGGGTCGCACTGTTCGAACTCGCGGTGGCGCAATATCCCGACGTGGTGCCGCCGACCGTGCAGGTCACCACGCGCTATCCCGGCGCCAGCGCAAAAACCGTGATCGACACGGTCGCGCTGCCGATCGAGCAGCAGGTCAACGGCGTCGAGGACATGCTGTACATGCAGTCCTACAGCGGCTCCGACGGCAGCTATTCGCTCACCGTGACCTTCAAGATCGGCACCGACCTCAATTTTGCGCAGGTGCTGGTGCAGAACCGCGTCTCCAGCGCCCTGGCGCAATTGCCGCAGACGGTGCAGAACCAGGGCGTCACCGTCCAGAAAAAATCGACCTCGATCCTGCTGTTCGTCACGCTGACTTCGCCCGACTCGAAATACGACAGCCTGTATCTCAGCAACTACGCGACCATCAATCTGAAGGACGAGCTGGCGCGCCTGCCGGGGGTCGGCAACGTCACGGTGTTCGGCGCGGGGCAGTATTCGATGCGGATCTGGCTCGATCCGAACAAGCTGCAGGTCCGCGGCCTGGTGCCGCAGGACGTCATCCAGTCGATCCAGCAGCAGAGCCAGCAGGTCGCGGCCGGCCAGGTCGGCAGCCCGCCGACGCCGCCGGGACAGGCCTTCCAGTACACGCTCAACGTCAATGGCCGGCTCGACGACACCACGGAGTTCGAGGACATCATCGTCAAGACCGGCAGCAATGGCGACGTCACGCGCGTCCGCGACGTCGGCTCCGTCGAGCTCGGCGCCCAGACCTATAGCCAGACCTTCTCGCTCAACAACCAGCCCGCCGCCGGCATCGGCGTGTTCCAGTCGCCCGGCGCCAACGCGCTCCAGGTCGAGCAGGCGGTCGAGCAGAAAATGGCCGAGCTCGCAAAGGCGTTTCCGCAAGGCATCAAATACGACACGCCGTTCGACACCACGAAATTCGTCAGCGCCTCCGTCCACGAAGTCTACAAGACGCTGTTCGAGGCCGGCATCCTGGTGCTGATCGTGATCCTGGTGTTCTTGCAGGACTGGCGTGCGATGCTGGTGCCGACCACCACCGTGCCCGTCACCATCATCGGCGCGTTTGCGGCGATGGCGGCGCTCGGCTTCACCATCAACCTGTCGACCCTGTTCGCGATCGTGCTGGCGATTGGCATCGTGGTCGACGACGCCATCGTCGTGGTCGAGGGCGCCGCCCACAATATCGAGCAGGGCATGAACGGCCACGATGCCGCGATCCGGGCGATGGACCAGCTGTTCGGACCGATCATCGGCATCACGCTGGTGCTGATCTCGGTATTTTTGCCCGCGGCCTTCCTGCCGGGATTGACGGGACGCATCTACGCGCAATTCGCGCTCGTGATCGCCGCGACCGCCCTGCTCAGCGCGATCAACGCCGCGACACTGAAGCCGACGCAATGCGCGCTGTGGCTGCGGCCGCCCGTTCCGCTCGCGCAGCGCAACTGGTTCTATCGCGGTTTCAACTCCGTCTATGGTCGGCTTGAGCGCGGCTACGGCCGGCTGATCGGTCACCTGGTCGCCCATAGCGGGATCTCGGTGATCGCGGCGCTGATCCTGATCGGGATCGGTTTCTATGGCCTCTCCCGCGTGCCCACCGGCTTCCTGCCGATCGAGGATCAGGGCTATCTGATCGCCGCGGTGCAGCTGCCGGACGGCGCCTCGCTCGATCGCACCCAAAAAGTGCTCGACCGGGTCAGCGAGATTGCGCGGAAAACGCCTGGTGTCGCGCAGGCCGTCACCATCGGCGGCATCTCGGCGCTCGACAACAGCGCGAGCCTCGCCAATGCCGGCGTCGCCTATCTGATCCTCAAGGACTGGGACTCGCGCGGCAAGGGCGAGGACCTCCGTTCGCTGGTCTACGGCCTGAACGACCGGATGGCGGAGATCGAGGAGGCCAAAATCGTTGTGCTGCCGCCGCCGCCGATCCAGGGCATCGGCAATGCGGCGGGCTTTGCCATGCAAGTCGAACTGCGCGGCGGCAGCACGGATTTCGCAACGCTGCAGGCCGTCACCGGCGCGCTCGTCGCCAATGCGCAGAGCCAGAGCGCGCTGCAGCGCGTGCAGTCGCCGTTCCGCGCCAACGTGCCGCAATTCGACGTCGAGATCGACCGCATCAAGACCCAGACGCTGCATGTCACGACCGATGCCGTGTTCTCGGCGATGTCGTCCTATCTCGGCTCCTCCTATGTCAACCAGTTCAACAAGTTCGGCCGGGTGTTCCAGGTCTACACCCAGGCCGATTCGCAGTTCCGCCTGACCGAGCGCGACATCGCCAACATGCAGGTTCGCAACCAGAACGGCGACATGGTCCCGATCGGCACGGTGGCAAAGATCACGCCGTCGGTCGGCCCGTCCCTGATCAGCCTCTACAATCTCTATCCGTCGTCGACCGTGATCGGCCTGCCGGCGCAGGGCTTTTCCTCCGGCCAGTCGCTGAAGCTGATGGAGGAGATTGCCGACAAGACGCTGCCGCCCGGCACCGGCTATGACTGGACGGCGATGTCGTACCAGGAAAAGATCGTCAGCAACCAGATCTACTATGTGTTCGGCCTTGCCATGCTCTTGGTCTATCTGGTGCTGGCCGGCCAGTATGAGAGCTGGTACGCGCCGATCTCGGTCATCCTCGCCGTGCCGCTGTCGCTGCTCGGACCAATGGCGGTGCTGACGAGCCTTGGGATCGAGAACAATCTCTATACGCAAATCGGCATCATCCTTCTGATCGCGCTGTCGGCCAAGAACGCAATCCTGATCGTCGAGGTCGCGCTCGAACTGCACGTCCGCGACGGCAGGCCGCTGCTGGAATCCGCCGTCGAAGCCGCCCGCGCGCGCTTCCGCCCGATCCTGATGACCTCGTTCGCCTTCATCCTCGGTGTGCTGCCCTTGGTGCTGGCGACCGGCGCCGGCGCCAATGCGCGCAAATCGATCGGCATCACCGTGTTCTCCGGCATGCTGGCCTCGACCTGCCTCGCCGTGCTGTTCGTGCCGGCGTTCTTCGTCGTGGTGCAGCGGTTCGAGAACTGGCGCGCGCGGGGCAAGAAAAAGGTGGTTACCGAAAAGATCGCGCACGTGCAGTCCTGAGAGGCTTGCCGCGCAGCCCGTCATTGCGAGGCGCAACGCGCCGAAGCAATCCAGACTTCCCCCGCGGAAACAGTCTGGATTGCTTCGCTTCGCTCGCAATGACCAACCCTCATCCGTCATCGCCCGGCTCGACCGGGCGATCCAGTATTCCAGAG
>NZ_JAFATE010000110.1 GCF_019244115.1 Bradyrhizobium sp. | reverse complement strand
GACAACCCGCTTCCGAAGGTCAAGAGAATATGGTGCTCCCATCCATGCCGGCCTCCCTTCCCAGCCAGCATGGTGAATCAGAAATGCGCTGATTTGGGAATCCCAATTCGATTCAGCCTAATCTCATCCCGCTTTAGGGGCGCCCCTCGTGGGCGCCCCTGTCAGCGCAGCACGATCGAGCCGCTACGCCCGACCAGGCGCGCCAGTTGCTTGAAGCGGCCGCCGACGCGGTCGGCGACGAGATCGACCATCTGGTGTTCGAACACCAGCATCAGATTGCGCCCCTGGGTGCGGAAATGTGTCGCCGGCAACAGCCCGGGCCGCGCCGCCGAGGTCAGATGCGCGACGCGGAAGGCCGCGCCCAGGATGCGCGCACGGTCGAGCATGGCCTGTGGCACCATCTGCTGGATGATCTCGGGCGGCTGGTTTTCCTCGCTGAGGCCGGCATAGCGGAAGAACACCGAGAGCGCCACGAAGGCGCGGCCCTGATGATCGATCGAGCCGAAATTCCCGTTGGTGATCAGGTGCAGCGTCTGCTCGCCGCGGTGATCGGGGTGAACGCGCCAGCCGATATCCGACAGCAGGCAGGCCGCATGGCGCAGCCGACGGTCCTCCTCGCTCTCGCGCAGCTTGACGACATGGACGAAACGGTCGGTCCAGGCCATCAGCTCCTCGGCGTGGCGCGCCGATCGCGACAACAGGGCGTTGAGCTGCTGCGCGGCGGCAATCAGCCCGTCCTTGGCCCGCTCCGGCGCCGGCAGCCGGTCATACAACAGACCCTCGCGAACGCCGAAGGTCGAGAACACGATGGATCTCGGCCTGGCTATGCCGATGATATATTCGAGCACCAGCGCCGCGTAGGCGAGCAGCGGACGCCGCGCCTCGGCGACCGCCTCGATATTGGCCAGCATGTCGGCGGCGACGAGCCGGCGCAGCCGCCGGGCGAAATCGAGAGCTTCCGCCGCCGGTATCGAATAGCCATGCATCACGCCGAGCGGATATCCGCTCTGGATGATGTGAATGCGGGCGAGCGCGCGCCATGTCCCGCCGACCGCATAGAACGAGCGTCCGCCACCTCCGGCAAGCAGCGGAACGCCGGCGAGCTGCGTCTTGACGATGCGTTCGGCGCGCTTCAGCGACTTGTCGGAGAGGTCCTGCAGCGCCAGCGTTCCCAAGGGCAGCGTCACGCCCTTGCGCACGCGGTGGCCGCTGATGTCGACGAGTTCGAGCGAGCCGCCGCCGAGGTCGCCGACGATGCCGTCCGGCCTGTGGATGCCGGAGACCACGCCGAGTGCCGAGAGCTGCGCCTCGCGCGGGCCGGAGAGGATCTCGATTCGGACCCGGCAGATCTGTTCGGCCCTGGCGATGAACTCGGGGCCATTCGAAGCATCGCGGCAGGCCGCGGTTGCGATCGCATGGACGCGGCCGACCTTCATGATCCGGCACAGCGCACGAAACCGCCTCAGCGAGGTCAAAGCCTTGGCCACGGCATCGGGCGCCAAGAGACCGGTGCTCTGCACCTCGCGGCCGAGCCCGCAGAGTGTCTTTTCGTTGAAGATCGACACCAGGCTGCGCGCCATCTCCTCATAGACGACGAGGCGGACCGAGTTGGAGCCGATGTCGATGACCGCGACGCTCGAGCCGCGCTTGCGCGGCCGCGTCACTTGCCCTGTTCCTTAGAGATGACGTTCGGTCCGGCGCGTAAGGCGGCGTGGAGAGGACTCTTTGAGCGATTTTCCACGGCCTGACAGACTCGGGTTCGTCATGAAATATTTATGCAGATTGAAAGGCTCTTCGCCCTTGGCGGCCTTCATACGCGTTGACGAACCGTCCGGCAACAACTGCCAGCTCTGCTCATTGTCCTTCAGATTGGCGACCATGATCTGTTCGAGAACCTGCTGATGCACAGTGGGATTTTGCAGCGGGCACAACACCTCGACGCGGCGGTCGAGGTTGCGCGGCATCATGTCGGCAGACGAGATATACACAGCGGCCTTGGCGCTCGGCAGGCCCTGGCCCATGCCGAAACAGTAGATTCGGCCGTGTTCGAGGAAGCGGCCGATGATCGATTTGACGCGGATGTTCTCCGACAGGCCAGGAAGGCCCGGCTTGAGGCAGCAGATACCGCGCACCACGAGCTCGATCGACACCCCGGCCTGTGAGGCCTCATACAGCGCATCGATGATATCGGGGTCGACCAGCGAGTTCATCTTCATCCAGATCGCGCCCGGCTTGCCATGGCGGCTGTGCTCCGTCTCGCCCTGAATGTGCTCGATGATGCGCTTGCGCAAGGTGAGCGGCGAGACTGCCATCTTGTCGATGTCGATCGGCTCCGCATAGCCGGTGATGTAGTTGAAGACGCGCGTCACGTCGCGGCCGATGATCGGGTCGCAGGTAAAGTAGGAGAGGTCGGTGTAGATGCGCGCGGTCACCGGATGATAGTTGCCGGTGCCGGTGTGGACATAGGTGGTCAGATTGCCGCCTTCGCGGCGGACGATCAGCGACAGTTTTGCGTGCGTCTTCAGCTCGAGGAAGCCGTAGACCACCTGGACGCCGGCGCGTTCGAGGTCGCGCGCCCAGCGGATGTTGGCCTCCTCGTCGAAGCGGGCTTTCAGCTCGATCAGCGCGGTGACCGACTTGCCGGCTTCGGCCGCCTCGGCGAGCGCACGCACGATCGGCGAGTTGGTGGAGGTGCGGTACAGCGTCTGTTTGATCGCGACGACGTCCGGGTCGCGCGCGGCCTGCTGCAGGAACTGCACCACGACGTCGAACGACTCATAGGGGTGATGGACGATCAGGTCCTTTTGCCGGATCGCGGCAAAAATGTCGCCGCCATGATCGCGGACGCGTTCGGGATGGCGGGGCACGTAGGGTGTAAATTCGAGATCAGGACGATCTAGACGTGTCAGCTGCGACAGCTCGTTCATCGCCAGCACGCCATCGACCAGCAGCACTTCGTCGTCGGCGGCGGAGAGCGCGTGCTGCACGAACGCGCGCAGCTCCTCGGGCATGTGGGCCTCGATCTCGAGCCTGATCACCGACCCGCGCCGCCGCCGCTTCAGCGCGGTCTCGAACAGCCGCACCAGATCTTCCGCCTCTTCCTCGATTTCGATTTCGCTGTCGCGGATGATGCGAAACGCGCCGCGGCCCTTCACCGTGTAGCCGGGAAACAGCCGCCCGATGAAAAGCCCGGTGGCCTGCTCCAGGGTGATCAGGCGGACCGTTCCGTCCTTTCCGCCGGGGATGCGGATGAAGCGGTCGATCTTGCCGGGCATGCGGATCAGCGCGTTCATCGGCTTGCCGTCGGCAACGCGCGTCAGCTGCAGGGCGACCGTAAAGCCGAGATTGGGTATGAACGGGAAGGGGTGCGCCGGGTCGATCGCCAGCGGGGTCAGCAGCGGAAAGATGTTGCGCAGGAAATGGTCCTCGATCCAGTTGAGCTCGCTCTTGCTGGCGTCATGGCCATCGACGAGCACGATGCCGTGCTCGCCGAGCAGCTTGCGGAGCTCGCGCCAGATCGCCTGCTGATCGACGGCGAGCTGCGACACCGTCTTGTTGATGAGCGACAGCTGCTCGGACGGTGTCAGCCCGTCCGGGCTGCGTTCCAAAATGCCTTCCCGGACCTGGGCCTTGATGCCGGCGACCCGGACCATGAAGAACTCATCCAGGTTGTTGGCTGAAATCGACAGGAACCGGACCCGCTCGAGCGCCGGGTGGCCGGCATTGACCGATTCCTCCAGGACGCGGCGGTTGAAATGCAGCCAGGATAGCTCCCGGTTGATGAACCGTTCCGGGCTTTTCACGATCGAGGGAGCGATGTCGATTTCCAGATCTTCTTCTTTAAGATCAATAGGTTGTGCTGTTTCCATCAGAAATCGATCCGGTTCGAAAGAGGGCGCAACGCAGTCTAATCGAACGCCGCGTCCTGTGTCAGGGCGATGACGTCTCGATGACAATGATGTTCCCTGGCTCCCCGCCGTCAAGGCACATCTGGTGCGGCGAACCGCCTAGCGCAGCAGTTCGGCTGCCAGCGCCCGGGTGACGGGCCGGCCCTGGCGCAAGGCTTCGCCGTCCAGAAGCTCGATCGCCCGCCGTGCCGCCGCCGAGGAGCGCTCGATCCGGCTGACGAGATAGCTCACCACGCTTTCGTCGATCGCAAGCTGGCGGTCGGCGCAGAATTTGACGATGAGCGCGCGGAACAACTGCTCGTCTGGGGACGACAGCGATACCGTGGGCAGCGCGCGCAGGCGCGAGTCCAGGTCGCGCAACTCGACGTCCATGGCGGAGGGCGACATACGGCCGGTCATGAGCACGAAGGCCGCCTGCTCGCGCGCGAGATTGAGCAGATGAAACAGTGCGCGCTCGTCGACCTCGCGGGGCCGCAAATCCTCCACGACAAGTGCGCCCGTCGTGAGCGCGTCGGGCACGTCAGCCGCGCCGAGCGCGTGCGCCGCGGTCGAACGCGCGCCCGCCTCGCCCGCCCAGATCGCGGCGAGATGGCTCTTGCCCGATCCCTCCGGCCCGACCAGCATCATGGTTCGGCTCGGCCATTCGGGCCAGGCGTCGATCAAAGCGAGCGCTGCCGCATTGGCGGGGCCTTCGAGAAAGTTGTCGCGCGTCAGGCTCTCCGCATGCGGCAACGTGAATGCGAGTTGACGGGGAGGACCACTGCCTGCCACGCGAAAGACTCCCTCTATCGCGCTATCTCGCCTCGATCGTGCCCATGTGCCGCACCCACTCCACCAGATAGAGGGACACCGAAACCAGGGTAAAAGCCGTCACGAAAACCATCAGGATCGAATCATAGGGCGCCGGCTGAAAGCCGAAGCTGAGGGAAGCCAGGATCAGGGCGGCAAATGCCACCTGCGCGCCCGTGTTGAGCTTCGACACCATCAGCGGTTTCATCGCAACAGGTTTGTCGAACAACCATGACACAATCACGGCGGTCACGATCATGATGTCGCGGGAAACCACCAGAATGACCAGCCAGCGCGGGATCGCACCCCCGATCCCGAGCGCCATGTAGATCGAGACCAGCAGCGCCTTGTCGGCCAAGGGATCAAGCAGGGCGCCAAGCTCGCTCGCCATGTCGAAACGCTTGGCAAGAAAGCCGTCGACCGCATCGCTGATGCCGGCGACGATGAACACGGCGAACGCGATTTCCATCTGGTTCGAAGCGATGGCCCAGACGATGAACGGCACCAGCAGGATCCGTCCGAGGGTAATGATATTTGGAATACTCACCTGGCACGTCCCGGCTGCCGGTCCCTGCAACGATGCCCCCTTTTGGTGAACCGGCCGTTATCTACATAGTATAGCCCCGGGCGGCTTGCGAGCCATTGCGTGGCGGCGGATTCCGACGTAACCAGCGGCCCTGATCTGGTTCATCTGGCATGGCCGAGCGCAAGAACGGGCTCACATACGCGGATTCGGGCGTTGATATCGATGCGGGCAATCGCCTGGTCGATCTCATCAAGCCGATGGTGCGCGCCACCGCACGCGCGGGCGCGGATGCGGAAATCGGCGGATTCGGCGGCCTGTTCGACCTCAGGGCCGCGGGCTTCAAGGATCCGGTGCTGGTTGCCGCTACCGACGGTGTCGGCACCAAGGTGAAGATCGCGATCGAGACCGGCTTGCATGAGGGGATCGGCATCGATCTCGTGGCGATGTCGGTGAACGACCTCGTCGTGCAGGGCGCCGAGCCGCTGTTCTTTTTGGACTATTTTGCCTGCGGCAAGCTTGATCCGGAAGCCGCCGCGGCGATCGTCGCAGGCGTCGCGGAAGCCTGCCGGGAATCCGGCTGCGCGCTGATCGGCGGCGAGACCGCGGAGATGCCCGGCCTCTACAAGGACGGCGATTACGATCTGGCGGGCTTTGCGGTCGGCGCCGCCGAGCGCGGCACGCTGCTGCCGCGCGCCGACATCGAGGCGGGCGATGCGGTGCTCGGGCTTGCCTCGTCCGGAGTCCATTCCAACGGATTTTCGCTGGTGCGCAAGATCGTGGAAAATTCTGGGCTCGCCTTCGAGGCGCAGGCGCCGTTCTCGCCGGTCATGACGCTCGCTGGCGCGCTTTTGGCGCCGACCCGGCTCTATGTGCGATCATGCCTGCGCGCGATCCGCGAGACCGGCGCGGTGAAAGGGTTCGCCCATATCACCGGCGGCGGCTTCACCGACAATATTCCGCGCGTGCTGCCAAAGCAGCTCGGCGTCGGCATCGATCTGGCGCGGCTGCCGGTGCTTCCCGTCTTCAAATGGCTCGCGGAGCAGGGCGGCATTGCCGAGCTCGAACTTTTGCGCACCTTCAATTGCGGCATCGGCATGATCGCGATCGTGAAGGCGGATGCGGTCGATGCGGTCACCGAAGTTTTGGCCGGCAGCGGGGAGAGCGTCACCCTGCTGGGCGAGGTGATCCCGGCCGAGGGCGAGCACCGCGTCGTCTATAACGGACACCTCGACCTCACATGGTAAGGGCATGAAGCGGCGCGTCGCGATCCTGATTTCCGGCCGCGGATCGAACATGGCCGCGCTGATCCAGGCGGCGTCGGCGGAAAATTTTCCGGCCGAGATCGCGGTTGTGATCTCCAATCGTGCTGACGCGCCGGGCCTGCAGAAAGCCCGGGCGGCCGGCGTTCCCACCGTCGTCGTCGAGAGCAAGCCGTTCGGCAGGGATCGCGCGGCCTTCGAGGCGACGCTGCAGGGCGAACTCGACCGACACGGCATCGAACTGGTCTGTCTCGGCGGTTTCATGCGCCTGTTCACGGCTGACTTCGTCAAGCGGTGGTACGGGCGGATGCTCAATATCCATCCCTCGCTGCTGCCGTCGTTTCCAGGCCTCGACCCGCACGGCCAGGCGCTGCGCGCCGGCGTCAAGATATCAGGCGCCACCGTGCATTTCGTGATTCCCGAGACCGATGCGGGGCCGATCCTGATGCAGGGTGCGGTTGCGATCAGCGATCACGACACCGTCGACACGCTGTCCGAGCGGATTCTCGAAGTCGAGCACCGCATCTATCCTGATGCCTTGCGGCTGCTCGCCAGCGGCAAGGTGCGGCTCGACGGCGATGTCTGCCGCACCGCCGACGGCGCAGCTTCCGGCAACTTTTTGATCTCGCCCGTCGCCGGCTAGATCAGAATGAAGTTTGGTTGAGTCGACCCCGCGGCGGCGGTTCACCTCTCCCCGCTTGCGTCGCTTGCGGGGAGAGGTCGCATCGCTTCAGCGATGCGGGCGAGGGGGACTCTCCACCGGGCGCGGTGCTTGGAGAGTCCCCCTCACCCCAACGCTCTCCCCGCAAGCGGGAGAGGGAGTGCACCGCCGACGCGGCAATGATCGAAACCTCAACTCATCGTTTGGCAGCGTCGTGTGGCCTTGGAACCACAATGATGAGCAATCAAGCTCCAGGCGGGTCCGCGACTGGTTGACCCTCCGTTCGGACTCCAGGCAAATCAGCGTCGTAGTCGGGTTTTTGGCCGTAGGCGGGTTTCGCTGTTTCGGAAGTCGGATTCATGTGCCGCGCATCGAGATCGATGAAGCCTGGGAAAAGGGGAATGCGAGGGCTCACGAGGCTCCCTGCCGTGAACGTCGTCCTGCTTTCGGCTCTCACGATGACCGCGCAGGTCGCCCGGGCGCAGACATCGTCGCCGACGCCCACGCCGACACCGACGGCTTCGCCGACGCCGACACCAACACCAACACCGAGCGTGCCGGTGCCCACCCCGACGCAGATCAATGCGCGGATCTCGTCAGGCTCGACGCTGATCAATCTCGGCTCGAACTTCCTGGAGCGGCTCGGCGCTCAGGCGACCGGCGGGTTTGATCGCACGCTGCGCACCAATCCCGGCGGCGGTGGCGCCTCGGAGGCGACCGAAGGATCCTGGGTTCGCGCCTGGGGCGAGACCTACGGAATCTCCTCGCGGACCGACAACCAGGGCGAATTTTTCGGCGACAGGCGCACGACGGGCGGCGCAGTCGCGGGCCTCGGTGCGCGCGTGGCCCCCGGGGTCAATATCGGCTTTTCGGCCGACCAGAGCCGGACCGATGTCGATGTTCCCCTTGCGTTGCAGTCGGCGACGCTGGACCTGACCCAGCTCGGCTTCAATGCCTCCGTCGACAAGGGACCCTGGACCTGGGCGGTGGCGCTGGTGCACGGGTTCGGCTCGATCAATACCAGCCGCGACACCGGCGGCGGCGTTGCGCGCGCGGGCTATCGTGCTGAGCTGAGCGGCGCCCTGACCGAGCTCGACTACTATTGGACCTTGCACGAAAGCCGCATCGTTCCAAAACTCGGCCTGGAATATGTGCGGGCCACGACCGGAGCGTTGCAGGAGGTCGGCGGTCTCGATCCCGTCGCCGAGAGCGGAGCGACGCTCGAACGGTCGCGTCTGCTGCTGGGCGCCGAGATCGGCCATTACTGGCTGCTCGACCAGAAGATCCTCGACCTCTCGGCGTATGGCAAGTTCGTCGACAATGTCTCGCAGAATTTCAGCTCTGTCGTGGTCAGCCTCGGCGCGCAGAGCATCACGGTGCAGGGGATCGGTGAGAGCCGGTACGGCGCCGACGCCGGCGCGTCCACGTCGCTGAGCCTTGGCAACACCGCGCGCCTCTAT
Source organism: Bradyrhizobium sp. (assembly GCF_019244115.1). Classification (GTDB taxonomy): domain Bacteria; phylum Pseudomonadota; class Alphaproteobacteria; order Rhizobiales; family Xanthobacteraceae; genus Bradyrhizobium. Next base: position 50,081 of record NZ_JAFATE010000110.1, on the reverse strand, counting down.
CTCAACTACGACGGCAAGTTCCGCTCCGCGCTACGATCGCACCAGGGTACGTTCGGCCTCGAGCTCAAGTGGTAAGTATGACGATCAGAGCCGAAGACAACTGAGCTGCTTCGATGCTGCATGCCGCGTCGCTCACCTCGTGCAAAAACGCAGTCTCTCGTAACTCGCAGGAGTGTGATATGCTGCCATCCACATCTCGCTACCTGGCAAGCCGTTCCGCGAGCTCGATGAGGATGCGCCGGTCGCTCGAATCTCGTATTTTGTTAAAAGCAACGATCAGTCTTAACCCCTCTGCAACGTTTAGATTGATTTGATTTTCGGAAAGCAATTGCAGCAGCTTCGCACCCGGTGGGTCGCATTCGTCCGTGCTCACACCAAAGCTCCCGATACGAGAAGTAGCAGATGACTCGCGAGGACGATCTCAACGAGCTGGCGGCCGATCTTCAGGCGGCCATAGCAAAAGCGCGCGCGCTCAACTTACCTACCAGCGCCTATATCCTGTCAATGGCCCTCGTCGAGGTTTCGCAGGCGCTGGAGGCGGCGGAGCCGGATCGCGAGGGCGACAAGCTGAACTAGAAGCCGCCCGATCGCGCAACGTCAGGTTCGCTCGACCTTGATGACCCGGCCGCGCTCGATGGCGAGCGCAACCCTCCCGTGCTTCAGCGCCAGGGCAGCCTCACCGAACAGCTCGCGGCGCCAGCCATGCAGGGCGCCGACATCGGCGTTGTCGTCGGCCGCGATCTGCTCCAGATCGTCGACGGTGGCGATCACCTTGGAGGCGACGGCATGGCGTTCGGACGTCATGCGCAGCAGCACCTTCAACAGCTCGACGATCGCCGTGCCGTTGGAATTGCCGCGCGGTTTTTCGAGTTTCGGCAGCGTCGCGGGATCCCGCGCCAGGCCGCGCTGCACCGCCGCCAGAATCTCCGCGCCCCATTTCGAGCGCTCAAAACCCTTCGGCAATGAACGCAGGTTGCCAAGCCGCTCGAGCGAGGCCGGGGCGTGGGTCGCGATATCGCCGACCGCGTCGTCCTTGAGGACGCGGCTGCGCGGCACGTCGCGCGATTGCGCCTCCTGCTCGCGCCAGGCGGCGACCTCCATCAGCACGGCGAGCTCCTTGGGCTTGCGCACCCGCGTCTTCAGCCGCTCCCAGGCGCGCTCGGGGTGGAAGTCATAGGTCCGAGGCGACGTCAGAACCTCCATCTCCGAGCCGACCCAGTCGCTGCGGCCGCGCTTCTTGAGGTCGGCATCGAGGGCGACGAAGACATCGCGCAGATGAGTGACGTCGGACACTGCGTAGTGGAGCTGTTCTTCCGTCAGCGGCCGTCGCGCCCAATCGGTGAAGCGGTGGGTCTTGTCGGGCCGGTAACCGGTAATTCGTTCGACCAGCTGGTCGTAGGCGATGGAATCGCCGTAGCCTAGTACCATCGCGGCGACTTGGGTGTCGAAGATCGGATGCGGAATGGTGCAGGCGCGGTGAAAGATGATCTCGATGTCCTGACGCGCCGCATGAAAGACTTTCAGGACCTTCTCATTCGCCATCAGCTCGAAGAACGGTTTCAGGTCGATCCCATCGGCCAGTGCGTCGATCACGACCGCTTCGTCCGCGCTGGCCATCTGAACCACGCAGAGCAGGGGATAATAGGTCGTCTCACGCAGAAACTCGGTGTCGACCGTAATGACCTCGTGACGGGCGAGACGGGCGCACGACGCCGCGAGTTCCGAAGTAGTCGTAATCAAGTCCATAACGATCCGTTGATCCCCTGCAACAGCCGTTCCGCCGAAAGCGCTGGTCTGTCAAGGGGGTTGGAGCGAATTCGCGGCCTGCTTTTGTGGTCGGTCGCGTCGGTCGCGGCTTGACTGCGGTGGTCCGGCCTCGCTTTCGGGCGAAGGCGACGCCTTTAGGAGTGGCGCGCGCGCTCCGATGGCCGCCGGCTAATGGGGGTAGCGACGACGACGACGCAGAGCGCCAGCATGACCAGGCCCCATGAATTCGAACACCAATGCGTCCACGGCAATGTCCTCTCAAAAAGCCGGCTCAATTTGTCGGGGGCGCATTGACCGTCTGTTAAGCGGTCGGGCCAGCCTGCGCGGATGGTGGACGTGGGGTTAAGGTGTAGACGCTCGACAAGTTCGGGCTCGCTCGTTTGCGCATCAGCGGTCAGCCCCCCTCTCCCCGCGAGCGGCCGCGAGCGGGGAGAGGCAGACCGCGTGCGCCCTACGTGCCGCAAAAGGTCTGGCAGACGCGCTCTTCCGGCTTTGGCGGATCGGCATAGGCGGCGAACTGAGGCTGGTCCTCGAAAGGCCGGGCCAGCACGGCCAGGAGCTCCTCGAACGGGGCGTAGTCGTCATTCCAGACGGCGGCCTGGATGACCGCCTCGATGCGATGGTTGCGCGGTATGAAGGCGGGGTTGACCGTGCGCATCGCCGCCCGCCGCTCCTCGGCGGATTGCGGCTCCTCGCCAAGCCGCGCGCGCCAGCGCACCGCCCATTCGTCGAACGCCGCAGGCTCCTCGAACAGGGCGCGCACCTCGGCATTGTCGCCGCGGCCGGCGGCATCGCTCAAGCGGCGAAAGGTGAGGGTGAAGTCGGCACCGGCGGCAGCCATCGTGTCGAGCAGGGCCTGGGCCAAAAGCTGGTCGTCGTCGCGCTCGGTGAACAGTCCGAGCTTTTTGCGCAGGCCAGCCTTATAGGCATCGTTGAACGCTTCGCCGAAAGCGCCGAGCAGATCCTGCGCCTCCGCAACTGCCTTGTCCTGGTCATCCGACAACAGCGGCAGCAGGCATTCGGCAAAGCGCGTCAGATTCCACAGCGCGATGCGCGGCTGGTTGGCATAGGCGTAGCGGCCATACTCGTCGATCGAGCTGAACACCGTCGCCGGATTGTACGCGTCCATGAAGGCGCAGGGGCCGTAGTCGATGGTCTCGCCCGAGATCGAGGTGTTGTCGGTGTTCATCACGCCATGGATGAAGCCGATCAAAAGCCAGCGCGCCACGAGTTCGGCCTGGCGGCCGATCACCGCGGACAGCAGCGCAGGGTAGGGCCGTTCGGCCGCCTTCAAATGCGGATAGTGGCGCTCGATGACATGGTCGGCGAGCCGCTGCACCGCTTCGGTATCGCCGCGCGCCGCAAAATACTGAAAAGTGCCGACGCGGATGTGGCTCGCGGCGACGCGGGTGAGCACCGCGCCGGGGAGCGCGGTTTCGCGCATGACCGGCTCGCCTGTGATCACGGCGGCGAGTGAGCGCGTGGTCGGGATGCCCATCGCGGCCATCGCCTCGCTGACGATGTATTCGCGCAGGACCGGTCCGAGCGCCGCGCGGCCATCGCCGCGGCGAGAGAACGGAGTAGGCCCGGACCCCTTGAGCTGGATGTCGCGGCGGACGCCGTCCTTGTCGATGACCTCGCCGAGCAGGATGGCGCGGCCGTCACCGAGCTGGGGAACAAAATGCCCGAACTGGTGGCCGGCATAGGCCATCGCGATCGGGTCGGCGCCGTCAGGCAGCGTCTTGCCGGCAAGGATTTCGGCGCCCTCCGACGTATCGAGCTGGTCCGGGTCGAGCCCGAGATGAAGCGCGAGCGGCCGGTTCAGCTTGATCAGGCGCGGCTTCTCGACCGGCGTCGGCGCCACACGGGCGAAAAAATTCGCCGGCAGCGCCGCGTAGGAGTTTTGGAAGGGGAAATGCACGGTCATAGAACCAAGATAGGCGCGGGGAGGGCGTTTTTCGAGGCCAGATCCGCCCCGGCTTCAGTTGCCGCGCCCAAAAGCGTCGGGTAAACCCTGCCTCGCTTCGGCGGGCGTGACCGCCGCCGATTCCACCCTCGACAGCTTTTCAGGACTGCCATGCATCGTTACCGGACCCATACCTGCGGCGCGCTCCGCGAGAGCCACATCGGAGAAACGGTGCGGCTGTCGGGCTGGTGCCACCGCATTCGCGACCATGGCGGCGTGCTGTTCATCGACCTGCGCGACCATTACGGCATCACTCAATGCGTCGCCGACCCGGATTCCGCTGCCTTCAAGGATGCCGAAAAGCTCAGGTCGGAATGGGTGGTGCGGATGGAGGGCAAGGTCCGCCGCCGACCTGCGGGAACCGACAATCCGGAGCTGCCGACCGGCCATATCGAGATCTATGTCAGCGACATCGAGGTGCTGGGCGCCGCCGCCGAGCTGCCGCTGCCGGTGTTCGGCGAGGCGGAATATCCTGAGGACATCAGGCTAAAATACCGTTTCCTCGACCTGCGTCGCGAAAAGTTGCATCAGAACATCATGACGCGCGGCGCGATCATCGATTCCATGCGCCGGCGCATGAAGGCGCAGGGCTTTTTCGAGTTCCAGACCCCGATCCTGACCGCGTCCTCGCCGGAGGGCGCGCGCGACTTTCTGGTGCCATCGCGCATTCATCCTGGAAAATTCTACGCGCTGCCGCAGGCGCCGCAGCAGTACAAGCAGCTTTTGATGATGAGCGGCTTCGACCGCTACTTCCAGATCGCGCCATGTTTTCGCGACGAGGATCCGCGCGCCGACCGCCTGCCGGGCGAGTTCTATCAGCTCGACATTGAGATGAGCTTTGTCACCCAGGACGACGTGTTCGCGGCGATGGAGCCGGTCGTCGGCGGCGTGTTCGAGGAGTTTTCCGGCGGCAAGCCGGTCACGAAAAACTGGCCGCGCATCCCGTTCGCGGAAGCCATCCGCAAATATGGCAGCGACAAGCCGGACCTGCGCAATCCGCTCGTGATGCAGGACGTGTCAGAACATTTCCGCGGCTCCGGCTTCAAGGTGTTTGCACGCATGCTGGAGGACCCGAAGAACCAGGTCTGGGCGATCCCGGCGCCGGGCGGGGGCAGCCGCGCCTTCTGCGATCGGATGAACTCCTGGGCGCAGGGCGAGAGCCAGCCGGGGCTCGGCTACATCATGTGGCGGGAGGGCGGCGAGGGCGCAGGCCCGCTCGCCAACAACATCGGTGCGGAACGGACGGCGGCGATCCGCGCGCAGCTCGGCACCAAGGAGGGTGACGCGGCGTTCTTCGTCGCCGGCGATCCCGACAAGTTCTGGAAGTTTTCGGGCCTTGCCCGCACCCGGGTCGGCGAGGAGCTGAACCTCGTCGACAAGGAGCAGTTCGCGCTCGCCTGGATCGTCGACTTCCCGATGTACGAGTACGACGAGGAGAACAAGAAGATCGATTTCTCGCATAACCCGTTCTCGATGCCGCAGGGCGGCCTTGATGCGCTGATGCACAACGATCCGCTCTCGATCAAGGCGTTCCAATACGACATCACCTGCAACGGCTACGAGATCGCCTCCGGCGGCATCCGCAACCACAAGCCGGAAGCGATGGTGAAGGCGTTCCAGATCGCGGGCTATGGCGAGACCGAGGTCGTCGAGCGTTTTGGCGGCATGTATCGCGCGTTCCAGTACGGCGCGCCGCCGCATGGCGGCATGGCCGCGGGCGTCGACCGCATCGTGATGCTGTTGTGCGGCACCACGAACCTGCGCGAGATCTCGCTGTTCCCGATGAACCAGCAGGCTGTTGACCTGATGATGGGCGCACCGTCCGAGGCGACGCAAAAGCAGCTCCGCGAGCTGCACATCCGCCTCAACCTGCCGAACAAGGGATAGGGTCTAGTTAGACACTCACTCGTGTAAGCGCACCGCGCTTGCACGAGAGCGGCGCCGGCCTGCATGGCGTGGTGGATGTTCGGTCGAGCGTGTGAGAGCGCGGTTCGCCGGGACAACTTAGTGAGCCAAACATCGTCACATCATGGACTGCGGGTCCGGCGCAGTCGTGAGGCTCAACCGCAGCTGAGGTCAGGGGAGCATGCCCCCGTTAAAAGCAAACATCAACCGGCATGTCGACCAGGCTGCGCCTACAAGCTGCGCGCCATAAAGCGGCCTCGACATTCCCCAACCCTCGGGCAATCATCCCCGCATGACTGAAAGCAGAGTCGTTCCGGCGCTGACACAGGACGACGTACGCGTGCGTGCGTGGGCAGAGGTCCGGGAGCTGCTCGAACGCCAACTCGCTCCGCTCGGCCGGCGGGCTTTGCGGGCGCTGGCGCCAGGTCCTGGTGAGAGCGTCCTGGACATCGGCTGTGGCGGAGGCGAGACGGCGCTCGAGCTTGCACGGGCCGTCGCGCCCGACGGCACCGTCGTGGGGATCGATCTGTCGGCTGCGGTGCTGGCGTTCGCCAGGCGCGCGGCGAGCGGCTGCGAACGCGTGCGTTTCGTCCATGCGGACGCCCAGGTCTTCCAGTTCGAGCCGGCCGCATTCGACGCCGCTTTCTCGCGGTTCGGGGTGATGTTCTTCGCTGACCCGATCGCGGCGTTCAGCAACATTCGTCGCAGCCTGAAACCGGGCGGGCGACTGGCGTTCGTCTGCTGGCGCGCGCTGGAGGAAAATGCGCTCGACCTCCTGCCGCTTCGGGCCGCCTCCATCCGGCTGCCGTCGCAGCCCGCTCACGCTCCGGACGCGCCAGGCCCCTTCGCGTTCGCTAGCCCCGATCGCGTGCACCGCATTCTGGAAAGCGCGGGGTTCAGCGACATCGAGCTCACGGCCCACGACGAGTTGGTTGGAAGCGGCGACCTCGATTCGATGCTGGCGGTTTGTTCGAGGCTCGAAGCTCTCGGCAAAATTCTTCGGGACAATCCCGAGCTCCGAGCCAAAACGCTGCCTGCCGTGCGATCCGCGCTTGCGGCCCACGACGGGCCCGATGGTGTCAGGTTAAATGCTGCGACCTGGATTGTAACGGCACGGAGTGCAACCGGGCTCTAGCGCTGCGCTCATGCGGGCTATTGTTTCATGATGATCGATCAGAGGCTTGCGGCAAGACGAACAGGGATCGACGGCGATCGGTCCCGTGGTCGGAAGCAGCTGCGATCGCTCCGGCGGGGTGTCTGCGAAACAATGAGGCCGCCTAGTGGCGGCCTCCCGTCATGCAAAAGATCGGCGGATTACCACACGACCCATCTGCCGCCGCGCCAGTAGCCGCGCCCCTCGTGTTCGCGGAAGCTGTACCTTTCGCGCGGCCCCCAATGCCAATTGTCTTCGTGAACGACGACACCGGCCTCATGGGGAAAGTCGTACGCCTCGTGCGTGTGCCAGCACGTATGGCCCTGGCATACGATCGCCGCGGAGGCGCCGAAGGTGGACGCCACGATGACGCCTGCGCCGATTGCGGCAGCAGAAAGGATTTTTCTGAGCATCTCAGCTTGTCTCCATTGTCCTTTGCCCCGCGTGCAAACCACGTTGGACGGCTCTCAGTTCCGCGCCGGAACGGCGATTTTTGCGAGGCTCGCAGCGCGAAGCGGCTCTCACTGGCCTTCGCGGGGTAGATCGCGTTCAGCCTCGGCTTCGATGGTGACCTCGCATGCCGCCGCGGCCATGCAGGCCACTTGCCGTGCGCACGGTGCAGGATGCGATTGCAACGAGATCAGTACGCGGCGGCGCTTACGGCTGCGCTCTGGTCTGAGGCGGACGCGCTGCCGCCGGCTGGCGCGTCGCGGCGGCAGTCGTCCGCGGCGGTGGCGCTGATGGTGTGGGCTGCAGGTTCTGCCTGGAGACCCTGGCCGTGAAGCTCGCCATGGCCTTGAGCTGTTCGGCGGTCTTGGCATTGTCGCGCGCCATCTGGTCCTGGCTGGTCTTGAGCTGCTCGATGGCCCTTGCATTGTCGCTGGCGAGCTGCTCCTGGCCGCTCTTGAGCTGCTCCAGTCCGTGCTCCAGATTGGCGAGATCGCGCGCCATCGTCTGGAGCGTCTGCGCAAGCTCCGGAGGCAGCGGCGCTGCTGTCGGCGCGACATCTTGCGGCGCAGTCGGAGCCGAAGCTGCTGGAGATGCGGTCGGAGCCAAAGCTGCTGGAGATGTTGACGCCGCAGCGGCGAGCCGGGGGGCCGGCAAGGAGGGCGAGGGGTTGTCTGTCGGCGGCGGGGATGTCGAGGCCAGCGACGGCACCCACCGGCCGAGCATCAGCCGGCCCGCATCGCCTTGCGGCGACTGCCAAAGGAAAGCAGCCAGAAAGATGCACGCTGCGAGCAGAAGGCCGGCAAGGGCGCGCCGTGCCGGCCGGCCGCGCGCGGCGCGGACGGCCGAAGGTTTTGGCGCGGCGTCCCGGTCGAGATTGGACAGATTTTCGGTGACGCGCGCGAGTTGCTCATCCGCGCGTGCGATCTGTTCATAAGCATGGGCGAGCCGCTTGTCCGCGCGCGCGACCAAATCATCGTTGGGATCAGTTGCTGTCGGGTCCGGCATGGAGTTCATGGCGAGCTCCGTCCAATGTCAGCTGGTGGAGCGGATTTGACGTTCGCCAGGCGATCTCGCCGCGGGCTGTAGCGAATGTCAGATCCGCCACACTAAAGCAGGTGGTTCCGCCAGGTCGGCGAACGGCCAAAGTTTCAGCGAAGTCTTGACCAAAGCATGGCCGGACGGCGGAGAGTGTGGGGTCGGATGGCGGCAGCATCGCGGCGCGTGGTCATGGTGCTCCGCGGCATCCCGCGCCTGCGGGACGTGTTGCTGTTTCCATTGGACCAGGCAGGCCGCCGCGGACCCGGATCATTGGTCCGCACCTCCAGCGAGCGTAGCAGGGGTAGCCCGGATGAGCGACTTGTCCGCCGAAGCTCGAAGAGCGAAGGCGGAAGCGATATCCGGGTCACCGCTCACGCGCATGTCGCTGCGCTCATGCGGGCTAGTTGCTCGCTCAATCGCCAAATAAGTCGCGGCACCCGAGATCATCAACGGCGAGGTGGATGCGCTCAACGTTGTTCCACCAAATCAGCGGCGGAATACCGACAGCGTGGTGCCAGATCGGCGTGGTTGTCTGCCACAGGACCGACAGTCGATAATCGTCCTGCAACGCGCGCCGGTCGTAATCTTGCACACCTTGGATGACCAACTCCTCATGGTAGCAATCCAGCAAGTGCCGTTCGAACCGGACACGCAGGTCGGGATACCAGTGGAGAGCCATCATATAGGCAAGGTCATCGGAGCCGACGTCGATCCGCCAGGCATCCCAGTCGAAAATCCTGGTGTCAGCATTGTCGCCAATCGGCAAGAAGCAGTTCCAGACGTGAGCATCGCCCTGAATGATGGTCATGTGACGATGCGAATGATAACGCTCCATCAGGCGCGGTGCTGCGTCGAATAATCGCGCGTAGTGCTCGCGCCGCTCGGTCGAAAGCCGGTCGCCGAGCGCATCGGCAAAGCTACCATACTGCTCCATCAGACGCTTGAACGATTGCTCGGTCGCGCCAGCATCCTGCCAGGTTCCGACAGTCGCTCCCAGGCGAGCATCGTCCCACCAGAGTGCGTGGAACCGCGCCCGCGTCCGGATGATGCTTTCGCATTGTGCCAGCGTCGGCGGCAACGGCCATTGCGTCGCTACAAAATGAGACTTCGACAGGTCCTCAAACAGGAGGTGCCAGGCGCCAGTGTCTTGATCCCAGTGAGCGTCGTAGCAGCGCGGGACGTAGCCCGTGGGCATCGCTGAGGCGACCTCCTTGTAGAACGAGACTTCATGCCGGCCGCCTAGCCAAGGGCCGCCAGCGCGATCAGGTAAACCAGCCTTGAGCATGAGGGATGCAGGCGCATCGACAGCGTCAGTGTCATAAGTCAAACGCAACTGAAAGAAATGCGAGAGCACGGTTGCGAACGATCTCTCAATCGCAACATGGGTGACCCTGCCGTCCACAAGGACACCGGATTTGCGCAGCGCATCTGTCACCTGCTCGGCGGTCGCTGCTTCCGGCAATGAGCCCGTTGTCATCGAAAATCGTCCTGCCCAGGGTCAGGACCAATATCGCACCAATCAGGGCTTTCGCAAACGCTGAACGCTCGTTCTGAATCAGTCGCTGCCGGCTTGAGGCCGGCCCACGTAGCCCGGATGAGCGACTTGTGCGCCGAAGCTCGAAGAGCGAAGGCGGAAGCGATATCCGACTCGCCGCTTTCCCGCATCTCGCTGCGCTCATGCGGGCTACTTGCTGCCCCAGCGCCTTGAAATTCAGTCCACTACGGCTACTTGAGCGATGTTGAGTAAGGATCAACCATGACAAACAATCGAGTTCGACCTGCACGCGTTGATGAGGCCGCAGAGCTTACCGAAATCGCAGTGCGCGCTACGAAGCATGACGGATACGATGATGACACCATCGTTCGCTTCATGCCCGGACTCAAGGTCAACCTTGCGCTTATCGCAGCAGGACTGGTGTTTGTGGCTGAGGGCGAAGCCGGCATTCGGCAAGGCTATGTAGCTGCACGACCGACTGGAATCGGAGGCTTAATTCTCCTGGAGGGCATTTTTGTTGATCCAGCCTTTTGGCGAAGGGGTGTTGGCAGCCGACTTTTTGCCGCCGTTGTGGAGCTTTCGAGAAAAATGGCGGGAAGTGTGATCCTAATCAACTCGAACCCGAGTGCTGTTGGTTTCTACGCCCGTCTTGGAGCCAACAAGATAGGCACTACCCCGTTCGTATTTTCCCCTGACGTAAAGCTATCAATGTTTGCGTTTGAAATTCCCGCCGGCTGAAGGGAATGGAGCAAGCGCAGCCCGGATCAGCGAAGCGACATCCGGGTTACCGCTTTCCCCGCATGTCGCTGCGCTCATGCGGGCTACTTGCTGCTCCTGCACGACGGGGCAATCTGCGCATGCATGTCATGCGCGAATTGCCCGTCGTGCCAGTTTGTCGCAGCAGGCTGGTTCTGATTTACAGAAAACACCTTGACGCCGACCCAAATCAGATGCATGATCCGCCCGTCCTGAGCCGGCAAGAGGGGCGGATCGCGCGTCGTCACGAAACGCGGGTCAGGATGCGATGGACGCGTTGGCGGCGCGCACGATTGGTCGTGCGGACGAACGGCGCTGATGCGGACGGAGAAGGCGTGTGGTCCTGACACCCCGACGCTGGTGTCAAGTTGCGCAAAACCTGGTTTCGCGCGGCGATGGGAGCAAAAAAGCCCGGTTCCCAGGGAGAGCACGCAGGACACCGTTAAAACCATCGCGCAGGGAATGCCGGTTGATTGGCTGACCTGTGGTGACTGCCGCCTGCTTTTTGTTTTGCAGGCGGGCCATGGGGGCAGCCAGCTCCCGGCATTCCCTGCGCCCTCTCATTCTTGGAGGGTCTTCTATCCAGCATCACTCGGGCGAATTCCGCCGCGAGAACGCGGACGCTCACCCTCTCGCTCTTTGACACGTTCCATTGCGGTGCGCCGGGAAGCAAGCGTGGCCCGGATGAGCGAAGCGACATCCGGGTAACCACTTTCCCCGCATGTCGCTGCGCTCACGCGGGCTACTTGCTACTTGCTGCACGACGTGTGTTTGGAAAGCGCTGCGATCAAACGATGGCGCCTCAACGAGAAAAGGCCGGCGGGCGTTACGCCGCCGACCCCTTCTTGCGGCTGCCGGCCCGGCTTGTCCGGTTCCGCCGCATTCCATGTGCAAAGTCTAGGCGATAGGTGGTTAATAAAATCTTAAACATCATCCCGGCACGGTATCGTACGGCTTGTCCTGAGATTTGGCCGGCCATCGCGGCCTGTCGGCGCCTTGCGCCGACCGGAGCACTCGCGCGATCCCGAAGCTCGCGAAGACAAGGCGAGCAGGGACCAACCGGCGTCCGGCCGGGTCGGACGCTGGGCTTGGAGCGGCGCAAGGGCTGTTCAGCGGCCGCCGCTTCCAAGCTGGTCGGAATAGCCCGCATTCAGGCGCGGCCATTGCGGAATCGGACGTCCATCGGTCCGGTAAGGGTGTTCGCCTTTCGGCCAGCGCGGCCAGCCCGCCGGCGAATCTTCCCACTGCTCCTGCCGGCCGTAGGCGGTCAGGTCGAGCAGGCGGTAGCTGTTGTCCAGCGCCTCGACGCCTCGACGCGTCGTCCAATAGGTCTCGAACACGTCGGATCCGCGCCGCAGATAGCAGACGATGTGCATCATGCCGACGCGGCGGCCAACCAGGAGCACATCGAGCGAGGCCCGAGGGACCGAATACCAGGGCATCGTCCAGCCCATGAAATCGCGATAGGCTGCGCTCTCGTCGTAGGGGCCCTGGCAGAACGTCGCGTAGGTGACATCGCGCGAATGCAGGAAGGACAGCTCGCGAAGCTGCGATGTATAGAAGGTGCAGCCCTCGCACTGTTCCGGCGCGGGGCGGCCGGCGTGCCACATGAAATAGTAGGCGACGAGCATCCGGCGTCCTTCGAACGCGTCCAGCAACGTCACCGCACCATGATCGCCAACCAGCGGCGTGGCGCCATCCACCTTGACCATCGGCAGCCGGCGGCGGGCGGCGGCAATCGCATCGCCTTGCCGGGTGTGGGCCTTCTCGCGAAGGCGCAGTGCGTCGAGCTCGGACTGAAAGGTGCTGCGATCGACAATCTCGGGCGCTGCAGTCTCATCTGTCGTGGTGTGTTTCATCGTTCTCTCCCTTGCTGCCGGGCTTTGGGTGGAGATGTCTCGGCCAGCCATCCCGTTCCGATGCAATCGGAACGGGATGCGGTTTTTAATTTGACGTGTTTTCTCGAAAATTTCGCTTCAGGCGTCTTTTTTGCGGAAGGCGGCTTCGCCGGCGTCGGAGACCTCGACCCATTTCTGGTTCGGCGTGGCCTCGGCCTCGTAATTGTCGTGCCAGTTCCACCATTTGTAGGGAGGGGTCTGCGGATAGCCCTCCGGCGAGTCCTCCCAGACTTCCTGACGCCCGAGCGCGGTGAGATCGAGATAGCTCCAGACGGTGCCCATCGCCTCGTCGGCGCGGTTGTTGATGAAATAGGTGCGGAACACCTTGTCGCCGTCCCGGAAAAACACGTTGTGGCCGTGCCATTCGTCGACGCCAAAGTCCTTATCAAAACTGTCAGTGATGGTGTACCAGGGCATCTCCCAGCCCATCCGCGCCTTCAGGCGCGCGATATCCGCCTGCGGTGCGCGCGAGGCGTAGACCAGCGTGGTGTCGCGCGCATTCAGGTGGGACAGATGCGAGACCTGATCGGCGCCGAGCGAGCAGCCGCGGCAGGCATGCTCGGGCCAGCCGAACACGCCCGGCTCGAAGAAGGCTCGGTAGAGGACGAGCTGCCGGCGGCCCTCGAACAGGTCGAGCAGGCTGACCTTGCCCTTCGGCCCTTCGAATACATAGGCCTTCTCGACGGCCATCCACGGCATCCGCCGGCGCTGGGCGGCAAGCGCGTCGCGGGCCCGCGTCTGTGCTTTCTCCTTCACCAGCATTTCCTGGCGCGCCGCCTCCCAGGCGTCTGGCGACACCACCGGAGGCGTGTTCATTCGCTGCTGCGTGTTACTCGCGTTGGTCTTGTTCATGGGTCTCTCCCGTTGCCGTTCGCAGAAAACGTAGTCGCCGCGATGGTGCTGCGAGAGTTACAAGTGTGTCGGGATTTGCGAGAACGCGCGCGTCGCGCACGACATTGTGAGGGAACCTATGGGCGCGCTATGCTGGCGCAACAAGAATGCGGGAGGACAAGGATGGGCCGGAAGATCGCGATCATGGGAGCGGGCGCCGTCGGGGGCTATGCGGGCGCGCATATGGTGCAGGCGGGCGAGGACGTCACTTTCATCGATCCCTGGCCGGAGCATGTCGCGCACATGCAAAAGCACGGGCTGCGCGTGACGCATGCGCGGGACGTGGCGGAATTTTCGGTGCACGTGCGAGCGCTCCACATCACGGATGCGCAGCAACTGTCCAGGGAGAAGCCGGTCGACATCGCCTTCGTGTGCACAAAATCCTACGACACGGCGTGGGCGACCACGCTGATTGCGCAATATCTCGCGCCCGACGGTTTTGTGGTGTCGCTGCAAAACTGCATGAACGAAGAGATCGTCGCGCGCGTCGTCGGCTGGGGCAAGACGCTGGGCTGCATTGCGAGCAGCATCACGGTGAACCTGCCCGAGCCCGGCCATGTTCACCGCGGCGCCGGGAAGGGCGGGGCGGCTCATACCGTGTTTCGCGCCGGCGAGGTGCACGGCCGGATCACCGAGCGCGCCAGCGAGATCTGCCGCCTGGTCGGCTACGCCGATAGCGCGACCGTCACACCTAACCTCTGGGGCGAGCGCTGGTCGAAGCTTGTCGCCAACGTGATGGGCAATGGGCTCTCGGCGTGCACGGGCCTGTCAGGCGGCGAGATGCTGGAGAGCGAGCCGATCCGCCGCTTCTCCACCCGGCTCGGCAGCGAGGCCATCCGTGTCGGCCAGGCGCACGGCTATCAGCTCGAGGAAATCCTGCATCTTGCCCCGGAGACGATCGCGCGCGCCGGCGAGGGCGATGAGGACGCGATGCGCGCCTGCGACGCGCAACGTTTTGCCGACGGCAAGCGCATCTCGTCCGGACAGCGGCCGTCGATGGGGCAGGACATGCAGAAGGGCCGGCGCACCGAGATCGATTTCATGAACGGCCTCGTGGTGCGCGAGGGCGCCAAGGTCGGCATTTCCTGCCGCGCCAATGCGGTCTTGACCGATCTCGTGACGCGCGTGGAGAGAGGCGAACTCAGCGCCGACCCGCGGCACATCACGGAGCTCCGGCTGAACTAGCTTGTCTCCGGCACTTTTGGTGAAATTGATCGCGGATCAGCTTGGCGTCCCCAGTGCCGAGATCGACCGCACGGTCCAGATCGTCGATCAGAAACTGAATGAGAAGATCGGGGTGGGAGGATCCGGTTCGGCGTGAGTTGACTGAACGCTCCTTAGGGTTTGGCGGGCGACCAGCGATAGGCTTTGGCGCACGCGCCGCCCATCAGCATGGCGCGCTCCGTCGCGCTCAGACGGTCGGTTTCGAGGAACGGTTTGACGGCCTGCTCGTAATTGACCACGGCGAAGGCGCGCGTCCAGTCGGTGCCCCACAGGCAGCGCTCAAAACCCCAGGCATCGAATATCCGCGCCAGCGGGTCCCAGATGTCCGCGAACGGATAGGGTGTTTGCGACAAGGTGCAGGCACCGCTCACTTTGATCACCACGTTCGGCCGCCTCGCAAGCGCCAGCACTTTTGGCAGCTCTGCCCAGGGCTCTGGCGGCGCCGGCGGCACGCGCGGCTGCAGGATGCCGAGATGGTCGAGGATGAATCGCGTAGCGGGGTGGCGATCGATCAGCGCGGTGCCCGCGTCGAGATTGTCCCAGCACAGGATGTTGACTGGAAAGTCGTGGCGGACGGCGGCGCGCGCGATGCGGTCGAGTCCCGGATCATCAGGCGCGCGCTTCGCTTCCTTGGTCAGCATGATGCGGATGCCCACCGTGCCCGGCGTTTGCTTCCACTCGGCGACGACGTCGTCCAGCGCGGGATTATCGGGGTCGACCGGCTTGACGAGGCCAAACCGCGTGGGATGGGCGCGTTGCACCTCCACCGCATAGCTCGCGTCGTAGCGGTACATGGTAAAGGCCGAGATGAAGATCGCGCCGTCGACGCCGACCTTGTCCATTGCCGTCACCATCTCGTCGCCGGTGACGTGATCGGGCCAGTTCGGCACGTTGTGCCAGGGACGCTTTGGCGTGTTCGCTTCGTAGGCATGGACCTGGGAGTCGATGATGGTCATGGCGGAACGCTCTTCTGTAGCGGGCGAGTTTGCGCCGCGCGAGCTTGGCATCGCGACCGGCCCCGTGTCCACAACCTCCGGGCGGTCAGCGGCGACGACCAGAGGTCGGGGAAGATCGAGCCGTGCTGGCCCCGACAGCCCGTCCAGCGCGCGAATGGCTCTTCACGTGATCGATGAAAGCGCGCAGTTTCGGCAGGATCTGCCGGTGGCCGGGATAGTAGAGAAACACACCGGGCGCCGTCGGCGCGAACGGCGCCAGCACCTGCACGAGGCGTCCTGCCTGCAACGGTTCGGCGGCGAGCGGCGCGGGAAGCTGCGCCAGTCCCACACCTTCGATCGCTGCGCCGAGCATGGTCGGAAAATCGTTGGCGATGAAGGGGCCGGAGACCGCGATTTCGGTCGCATGGCCGTTGTCCTCGATCGACCATGGCGCGAGCGCGCCATTGGAGCGGCGGTGTCGCACGCAGGCGTGGTGGCGCAGATCGTCAGGGCGTTCGGGGCGTCCGTTGCGGGCGAAGTAGGCGGGGCTGCCGACGATCACGAGGCGGAACGGCGGCGTCAGCCGCACCACGACCATGTCGGCGGCGACGAACTGGCCCATCCGGATGCCGGCGTCGAAACCCGACACGGCGAGATCGACCAGTTCTTCGCTCGCGGCGATCTCGACCTCGATCTCAGGATAGGCGCGGCAGAACGATGCAACCAGCGGCTCCAGCAGGATCGGTACCACAGCGCGCGGCACCGACAGTCGCAACAGTCCGGCCGGCCGCTGCCCGAGCTCACGCGCGACGTGGCTTGCGGCGACGAGCTCCTCGAAAGCAGGCTTCGCGCGCGACAGAAATTTTTCGCCCGCTTCCGTCAAGCCGACACTACGCGTCGTCCGGATGAAGAGCGCCGCGCCCACACGCGTCTCGAGTGCGCGCACCGCCTGGCTAATGGCCGACGGCGTGACGCCGAGCTCAGCGGCCGCCTTGCGGAAGCTGCGATGCTGGGCAACGCTCAGAAATGCCTCCACGCCGTCGAGCGCACCTTGCCGGACTGTGAAGTTCTGCTTCATGGCTCATTGACATTATCGCGAATAGTCGTCTCTGGGAAGCCGGCCTATCTCATGGTTTGCAGGTCCGCTGTCCCGGACTCCGGAGGAAACCATGAACGATGCACTCGAAGGCGTGCGCGACCATTATCGTGCGACCGGCCTCGCCGAACGGCTGAAAACAGCCCTGGCCGTGTTTGGTCCCGAGGACGAGCGGCTCACGCCGCAGCAGCTCGCACCCCTCGACCATTTTCACACCAGGGGGATAGCGGCGAGCGCAGAGCTTGCAAAACTGGCCGGGATCACCGCGAATATGTCGGTGTTGGATGTCGGCTCGGGCGTCGGCGGCCCGGCGCGCCTTTTGGCCGCCACTGCCGGGTGCCGGGTGACGGGCGTCGACCTCAGCGAACCCTTCGTGGAGGCCGCGCGCTATCTGACCGAACGCACGGATCTGGGCGGGCAGGTGACCTTCGAAGCGGCGAGCGCGCTCGCGCTTCCCTTCGGCGACGGCGCTTTCGACGCCGTGTTCCTGCAGCACGTGGCGATGAACATTGTTGACCGGCCGCGGCTCTATCGCGAAATCCGCCGTGTGCTGAAGCCGGCCGGCAGGTTTGCGACCTATGACGTCGTGTCGAACGATGCCGAGCTGCATTATCCCGTTCCCTGGGCGCGGACAGCCGCAACGAGCTTTCTGCTCAGCGCCGCCGCGACGCGCGAGGCGGTCGAACAGGCCGGCTTCCGGACGCTGGTCTGGCAGGACGACAGCGAGGCGGCAAAAGCCTGGTTTGAGCGCGTGCGCGCGTCCGGGCCGCCGCCGTCGCCCAATCTGAGTGTGGTGATGGGGCCGGAATTCCCCGCGCTTACCGCCAATCTGGCGCGAAATCTCGGCGAAGACCGGATCGGCATTTTGACCGCGGTGTTCGAAGCCGCGTCAGTCAGCAGGTGATCGGAGGCGGCGATGTCGACGGCGTCAGTCTTCCAAATCCATCTCGTTCTCGGTTACGTGCCCTGGCTGCTCTGCTTCGGCGTGTACATCTGGCCGAGGCTCAGGTCTCTGGACCCGGTCGAGGCGCACCGTGCGATCGCAACGCTGCACAGCTTCCGCTTCTTCGGGCTGGTGTTCATCGTTCCCGGCGTCATCGGTGCCAATCTGCCCGCAGCCTTCGCCACGTTCGCTGCCTATGGTGATTTTGCGACCGGACTATTGGCGATGTCGGCGCTTCTGACGGTCAAGGTACGGCCGCTGTTCTGGCTGTTTGTCACCGGTTTCAATGTTGTGGGAGCCGTCGACATCATCGTCGACTATTACCATGGCAACCAGATCGGTCTTGCGGCGCTGGCGGGCGAGCTCGGTTCGACCTACGCGATCCCGATCATCTATGTGCCGCTGCTGATGATCACCCACGTCGCCGCCTTCTATCTGCTGCTGCGCCCCGCGCGCGAGACCGCGCGGGTCAGCGCTTGAGAGATCGGATGCCCCGACAGGCACGTCTCGTATGCTCGCCATGCACGATGTGCCTGTCGCGATCATCCACGGTGTCAGCCGCAGGCCGCCTCAATAATTGCGGCGGTCGCCGCGAATGAAGTCGGCAAGCTGCTCGACCACTTCCTCCTCGATACCGGCGTAGCCATGCTCGGAAAAGGCACCGCAGGGATCGGTGGCTACGGAATGACCATGTACGAACGACCGGCTCTCCTTGTGCCCCGACGGGATCAACGTGAACAGCGCAGCCGAACCTGTGGGCGGGCTGACCGTGCAATGGTCATCCCTGTGCCAGGCGACCAGCGTCGGCACTGTGATACGCGAGGCATAGAGGTTGAAGGTCGGCTCAAGGGCTGTCGGCAGTACGGTGACCGGCGATGTGAGGACCACGCCGCTGAGACCCGACAACGCCGGTTGGAAGCCCGCCGCGGTGACCGTCGAGATGCTGCCAGCGCTGGTGCCGACCACCCAGACCGGCTTGCCCCACCGGCTGAGCGCGGCATTGATGAAACCCTGCAGTTCCGCCGCATGCGTCGCGCTCAGGCGGTTGGCATCGGTGAGGCCCGCGGGATGGGTCGGCGCGCTATCGGCCATCATGACGTTGAGGCCATGGCGCAAAAACAGATCGGCAGAGCGGATCAGGAAGTTACCGGTGGAATCGATCATGGTGCCGGTGGCGTCGAGGGCGAGCAGGCCGTTGCCGCCGGTCATCAGGACCACGCTGGCGCGTGCTTCGCGCGCCGGGTGGTCGAGACGCACGG
Source organism: Bradyrhizobium sp. (assembly GCF_019244115.1). Classification (GTDB taxonomy): domain Bacteria; phylum Pseudomonadota; class Alphaproteobacteria; order Rhizobiales; family Xanthobacteraceae; genus Bradyrhizobium. The sequence continues at coordinate 31,305 of NZ_JAFATE010000110.1, read as the reverse complement.
GCGGCGTCTTGACGATGAAGGTGGTATCGATCGTCACCGCCTCGGCATCGGCAGCGCGCGCTGCCGTCGACGCGCCGCAGACGGCGGCCATGCCGACGCCGAAGGCCAGAGCATAACGCGTGAAAAAGCAGGCCGGCTTACTGGACATTGCTTCGCTCCCCTTGCACGTTTGAGATGTGCCAAGAGAACAACACGCCTTCATGTCGTGCAAGCGAAGTTGACCGTTACAGCATGTAGCATTAAATTGATTGAACTGCAACCATGGTTCAGTTGCGGCTGCGCTGCGCCACCAACCGCGCGCATTGAGCGCCGGCGTCGTCGTCCGAGTCCCAACGAGAAAAGGCCGGCGGACGTCATGCCGCCGACCCCTTCTTGCGGCTGCCGGCCCGGCTTGTCCGGTTCCGCCGCATTCCATATGCGAAGTGCGAGCGATGGACGGAATAAAGGCTTAACAACGCTTGCAGGGAAAGTGCGGGCGGTCCGAATTAAAGCCCGGTCGAGGCCTCGATCTTGAACTCCGCCAGCGCCGAGGCGGGATCGGTCTTCAGCAATTGCAGGAGCTGAAGCACGGGAGCCTTGGCGCGCGGTGTCAGCCTGATCAGCAGCGTCTGCCCCGGCGTTTCGACGAAGCGGCTAATAGCTTCGACCGCGGCCGTGCCTTCGGGGGTGGCGCCCGCGATCTGCTGGCCGCTCGCCTTGATGTTGTCGACGATGGCGGCGCGTGCAGCGTCGCGGCCGACATTATGGCTGCGAGCAAATTGCGCGACCAGCATGTCGACGGCGCCGGCATCGTGCAAATTGAGCTCCAGCGTCCCGATCTCGACCTGAGCGGCGTTTTGCATCGCCTGCGGCAGCTCGGGCGAAAACACCCCGCGCGGCACATGGGCAAGCGATACGCCGGCAGACGCCTTGACAAGGTTGCCGATATCGATCGCCGCAGGCGACAGCGCAAAATTTCCCGAGGCCTCCGTCCAGGCCGCGCCGAGATCGAGGTCGACGGCCAGTGTGTCGAGACCGCCATCCAGGAGCGGCTTTTGGTTGGCGTCGGTCGCATCCACCGGTGAGACCATTTTCGCAACCAGATGCGCCTGCGTCGGGATCACCCCGACGAACTGGCCCCAGTTCAGGCTCACCGTGTCGATCGTGACCTGCTTGCCAGTGGTCTTGAACGGCGCAACGACGCCCTTGACCTCGATGCCTTCGAGTGCCCGCAACAGCGCGAGCGCCTCGGCCGGCGAGGGCGGCTGACCCGGCGTCGCAAGTTGTGCGAACTGACGCATCATCCCCGCGATGTCGAACGATTTTAGCGCCAGGCGCCCCATCTTGAACGGGCCCGCGGGCGTGTTGGCATCCACTCCTTCGATCGCAAAATCGGCCTTGCCGTCGTCGAGATTGTAGCGGATCGCGGACAGTTTGAGCGGCCCTTGCGGCGTCTCGACCGACATGCCGCGGATCTCGGCATTACCGAGATGCAGCCCCTCATAGAGGCCTGCGACCTTCTCCATCATCTTGCGCGCCTCGGCCGGCGTTGGCTGCGATCCCGCCGCGGGAAGCATGGCGAGGAGGGCCGCAAGCTGCATCCTGGCCGGGCGGGCACCGACGTCATCGATCGTGACTCCATCGATATGGGCCCGCACCCCCTGCGCGGAGGTGAACGTATAGGCCCCCATCGTGGCCTGCCGGTAGGCCCTGACGTAGTGGTCATCGCCCGGCTGCGGATTGAGGATGGCAGCCAGCGCGGCCGTATCGACGTCATAGGACGCCGCGCTTTCGAGCTTGCCGGTCCGCTTGTCGGCCTTGTCAGCAGCTTGCGTCGTGAAGGTGAAATTGACCCCATCGACCCTGACGCTGGCGATCTTGCCGTCCTTGATGCCCTCCATCGCGACGCCGGAATAGCTGAAGTCGCCCTTGCCACTGACGTCCGGGGCCGCGACGAAGTTGACCGTCCCGGTCATCCCCTCCGCCGTGACCGAGCTGGCCGTGATGTGCGCGAATTGTTCGAGGCCGAAGCGAATGGCGTCGACGCCGGACTCGAAGGCCGGCGGCTTCACGCCAGCCGGGCCGGAGAAGTCGCGCACCGAGATCCGCGGCGACTTGTAGACGACACGCAGGTTCATGGCGCCCGACATTCCGACACCGATTTCCGCGTTTGACACGTCGATGCTGTCGGCGGAAAAGCGCGTCGGATCGGCCTGGCCGACGCCGGAGGCGGTGATGGTGGCGATCTTCACGCTAACAGGAGCTTGTGCGGCCGTTTCAGTCGCGATGTCCGCGATCGTGACGGTGCGCTTCAGCAGGTCAAACGAGATCGGGCCGTGGCTCGCCTTGCCGCCGGCGGCGCGGATCTGCGCGAAGGCGGTGTCGATCTCGCTCGCAATGCGGTGCTGCGCATAAAGCTCGAAGCCGAAAAAGCCTCCGGTCGCGACGACGACTGCGGCGACAAGGCCCAACAGAATTTTCATCATTCGGTCTGCTCCGACGCCTCGTGATCTCTAAAGACACTCTGTCATGGTCTTGTTTTTGAAGGGACGGCCGGGGTAGGAGGTGGAGTGCTTCACATCCGGCGCGGTGCGCCGGACCATCGGCCTCGGGGCCGCGTGAAGAAAGCAGACAAACGTTGGGCCGGAAGCGCTGGAGTATGCATGTCGTCCAATTCTGAAGACCTCCATTCGGCGGCATTGGCGTACCATCGGCTGCCCAAGCCGGGCAAGCTGGAAATCCAAGCCACAAAACCCCTCGCCAATCAGCGCGACCTGGCGCTGGCCTATTCGCCCGGGGTTGCCGCCGCCTGCACCGAAATCGCGAAAGAGCCCGGCGTAGCGGCCTCGCTCACGGCTCGCGCCAACCTGGTTGCTGTGGTCTCGAACGGCACCGCGGTCCTTGGGCTGGGCAATATCGGGCCACTGGCCTCAAAGCCTGTCATGGAAGGCAAGGCGGTCCTGTTCAAGAAATTCGCCGGGATCGACGTGTTCGACATTGAGATCGCCGCCGACACCATCGATCGCGTGGTGGAGACCGTGGCGGCGCTGGAGCCGACCTTTGGCGGCATCAATCTGGAGGACATCAAGGGTCCGGAATGTTTTGAGATCGAGGCGCGCCTGAAAGAGCGGATGAAGATTCCGGTCTTTCATGACGACCAGCACGGCACGGCGATCATCGTTGGCGCTGCGATTACCAACGCGCTGCATCTGAACGGCAAAAAACTGTCCGAGGTGAAAATCGTCTGCTCGGGCGCCGGCGCGGCGGCCATCGCCTGTCTCAATCTCCTGGTCTCGATGGGTGCGCAGCGAAAAAACATCTGGGTCTGCGACATCGAGGGCCTGGTCTATCAAGGCCGCACGACGCTGATGGATCCCTGGAAGGGGGCTTACGCGCAGCAGACCGACAAGCGGAAGTTGGCCGACGTGATCGGCGGCGCCGATATCTTTTTGGGTTTGTCGGCGCCGAACGTGCTGACCCAGGACATGGTCCGGCAGATGGGGGATGGGCCGCTGGTCATGGCGCTGGCCAATCCGGTGCCCGAGATCATGCCGGACGACGCGCGCGCGGCGCGACCTGACGCCATGATCTGCACCGGGCGGTCGGATTTCCCCAACCAGGTCAACAACGTGCTGTGCTTCCCGTTCATCTTCCGCGGCGCGCTCGATGTCGGCGCGACCGCGATCAACGAGGCGATGAAGCACGCCGCGGTCGACGCGATTGCGCAGCTTGCACGCGACGCCCCGTCGGATGCGGTGGCGCGCGGGCTTGACAGCGGCGAGGCACAGGGATTTGGACCGGGATCGCTGATCCCGAGCCCGTTTGATCCCAGGCTCATTCTGCGCATTGCGCCTGCGGTGGCGAAGGCCGCCATGGACAGCGGCGTCGCGACCCGGCCGATCAAGAACTTTGATGAATACCGCGCGCTGCTGGAGCGTTTTGCGTTCCGCTCCGGATTGATCATGAAGCCGGTCTTTGCCAAGGCCAAAACCCAGGCCGTCCGCGTGATCTATGCCGAGGGCGAGGACGAGCGCGTGCTGCGGGCGACGCAGGTGGTGCTCGAGGAGAAGGTGGCGCTGCCGATCCTGGTCGGGCGCCCGGCTGTCGTGGAGGTGCGGATCAAGCGCTTTGGCCTCTCGATCAAGCCCGGCCGCGACTTCGACCTCGTCAATCCCGAGGACGATCCCCGCTACCGCTCCTATGTGCAGTCCTATATCGACGCCGCCGGCCGGCGCGGCGTGACGCCGGATGCGGCGCGCACGGTGGTGCGTACCAACAACACCGTGATCGCGGCGCTCGCGGTCATGCGCGGCGAGGCCGAGGCGATGATCTGCGGGGTCGAGGGCCGCTACATGAGCCATCTGCGGCATGTGCGGGAGATCATCGGCTTCCAGCCGGGCGTGAGCGATTTCGCAGCCCTTGCGCTGATGATCACCAGCAAAGGCGCGTATTTCATTGCCGACACCCAGGTGCGGCCCAATCCGAGCGCCGAGGAACTCGCCGAGATGGCCTCGCTCGCCGCCGGCCACGTGCAGCGCTTCAACATCAAGCCAAAAATCGCCTTCGTGTCCCATTCGGACTTTGGCAGCTACGACACCGACTCCTCGCGCAAGATGCGCCGTGCCACCCAGCTTCTGAAGGACAAGCATCCCGAGCTCGAGGCCGATGGCGAGATGCAAGGTGACACCGCGCTTTCCGCTGCAGCGCGAAAACTGGTGCTGCCGCACTCCAACCTGGAGGGCGAGGCCAACATCCTGATCATGCCGAATCTCGACACGGCGAACGTGGCCTATCAGATGATCAAGGCGCTGGCGGACGCGCTCCCCGTCGGCCCGATCCTGATCGGACCGTCACGGCCGGCGCACATCCTCACCCCGTCGGTGACCGCGCGCGGTGTCCTCAATATGACGGCGGTCGCAGCCGTCGAGGCGCAGGAGCGCAGTGCCCGCTAGCCACAGCGGACAGCGGCGCGCGCCTGCGCAAAAATATTGTCATAATGGAGACCTGAGAGGTCGGGGGCTCGCCACGCCGGCGCCCGATCAGATTGTTTGAAAAGCGCAGGCGAAACCTCCATAATCGCGGGGTCCAGTCTTAGAGAAGCCCCCCAGAGTATTGGAAGAGGCCGATGATGCCAGCATTGATTACTTTCGGGCGAATCGTGTTCGCCGTGCTTTTCATCTATTCCGGGGCGACCAAGCTCTTTGGCATTCAGGCGACCGCCGATTCCATCGCGGCGAAGCTGACGATCCCGCCCGCACTCGCGCCCTACAGCGCCCAGCTCGAGACGCTGACGGGGATGCCGACGCCGCAGTTTCTGGCGATCGCCTCGGGCGCCTTCGAGATCATCGCGGGGCTGATGATTGCGCTCAATTTCGGCGCGCGCTTCTTCGCCATCCTGCTGATCATCTTCATCGGCGTCGTGACGTTCTATTCCGATGATTTCTGGAATCAGGTGCCGCCCGGCAACGCCCAGACGCTGATCGACGCGCTGAAGAATCTGTCGCTCATAGGCGCGCTGTTCATGATTGCCGGTTACGGCCGGGGCGCTGACATGGCCGAGGCCGCCTATGGCGACGTTTAGCGCTCGACCGCGCCTCGCGCATTGTCGCGCCGCCACGCCGTGACAGTGACGTCGAAGGCATCGTCAAGCATGATCGTTTCGGCAGCATCGAGGCCGTGCGCCGCGAGCACATGCTCCGGGGAACGGGCGGGTACGCCGGCGAAGCAGGGCTCGCCGCCGGGCAGGTAGACCTTTGGCGCCCGCGACAGCCAGAACGTGTCGTAGCGGTCCATGAACATGTCGAAAACCCCGGGGCCGCCGATGATCGCGACGATGCCGGTATGGACGCCGGCTTGTTCGCAGGCTGTCTCGAAGGGCGTCCCGCCTTGCGGATTCCACAGCACGGCGTTGGGATTTGCGGGATCGGACGCCAGCGCAGCGATCTTGCGGGTCAGGATGAGGCGCTTGCGATTGGGCGAGTTCGGCTGGTCTTCGTAGGAATTGCGGCCGTGCACAATCAGGTCGGCGCGATCGAGGGCGGCCGAGAAAAAGGCCTTGTCGCCCTCGAATTTCAGTTCATCCGGCATGACATGCTGGGCATTTGCCAGCATGCCATCCGCCGATACGATCACATAGCCTTCGATCCGGAGCGCAGGCACGGCTGGAAACGTCGTGCGCGCTATTCCGAAACCGTAGTGACCACACTCGAGACCGGCCGCTGGCTCACGGTCGGGAGCTTGACGTCCTTCATGAGGGCTTCGTCATATTCCGGCAGCGACTGCACCGGGGCTTTGGCGCGCATCGCGACCACCTTGTAGCCTCCTGCCTTCAGCCGACGCAGAAGTTCAGGCAGCGCTTCGGCAGTGTGCTTGTGGAAATCGTGCATCAGGATGATGCCCTTGCCGAGCTTGTCGAGCTTCTTGAAGGTGACGTCGATGACCTGCTGGGCGTTGCGGGCCTTGAAGTCAAAGGAGTCGAGATCGCAGGAGAAGATCGCGACGTTGCGTTGGCCGAGATAGGTGACCATCTCCGGCGGATGCTGCAGCGCCGGAAAGCGGAAGAACGCGGCCGGCGAAATCCCGCCGAGCGCCCATTTGACCGCGCTGATCCCCTTTTCGATTTCTTCCTTGCGCTGGTCCTCGGTCAGCTTCTTGTTATTGAGGTTCTCGTGCGACCAGGTATGCGTTCCGACGGTGTGGCCCGCCGCATAAACCTGCTTCAGGATCTCGGGATAGTAGGTCGCGTGCTTGCCGATCGAGAAGAAGATGCCGGTCGTGCATTCGTCCGCCAGCGCCTTCAGCACCGCCGGCGTGTTCTCCGGCCACGGACCGTCATCGAACGTCAGCACGACTTCATGGTCGCGGAGGAAATCGAGCTCCTTGAAATGCTCGAAGCCGAAGCCCGGTCCGCCCGTGGTGTCGATCTCGACCGTGCGCGCCACTCCAAGCGCGTTCGGATTGTTGCAAGGCGCCCTGGCCGGCTGGGCCGCTACAGGCGCCGCTGGTGCGGGCAGCGGCATTGCCGCTGCTTGTTGGGCCGGCGCCGCCTGCGGCGCGGCCGCTGTCTTTGGGGGAGCGGACTGCGCCAAAACTGCGCTCGACGCGCAGAGCGAAACCGCGATGATCAAACCTGCCGCAACACGCATCTTTGCTGTCCTCTTGACCTTCTTGACCTGTTCCGCCCTCAGTCGCGGACTTGCCACTGCTTCTCCGCGCCGCTGCTGTCGAAGCACATACTAGCTCAGGCCGGCCGAAAGCCGCAAAGAAAACGGTTCACAACCGCCGAATTGTCACAGATCAGGTGACACCGTGGCAAACGGGTGTCAGCTGTCCGCCAGCGCCCGTGCAATCGCAGTTTTGACGCGGGTGTCGGTCGGCTCGACCGCGGATGGGAACACCTCGGCGATGTAGCCATCCCGCCCGAGCAGGTATTTGTGGAAATTCCAGCCCGGCGTTTCCTTCGGACGGGCCTGGGCCGCCCATTTGTAGAACGGATGTGCATTCGGCCCCGTCACGACCACTTTGCCGGCCATCGGGAAGGTAACGCCATATTGGTGCTCGGCCATATCGGCGATGTCAGCGGGGCTGCCCGGCTCCTGGTTGAAATCGTTCGAGGGCACCCCGATCATGCCGAGGCCCCGTCCCTGAAACTCGCTCCACAATTGCTGCAGCCCGGCATATTGCGGGGTGTAGCCACACATCGAGGCCGTGTTGACGACGAGCAGCGGCCGGCCCGTATAGTCGGCGAGGTGGATCTCGCCGTCGCTAAGCGCCGGAAAGGAGAACGCATAGGCGGTCATCCGGCTCACGCCTTCCGCACGTGCAGCGGCAAGGGAGGCGCTCAATGCGGCGAGGCCGCCTCCGATCATGGTCCTGCGGTCGATCATCAAGTTCCTCCTGAAGCGATGCACGCGTGTCCCGCCTCGTTTACGAAGGTGAGCGAAAGGGACGCCGGCTCAATCAACATCCTAGTGTGGCGTGGATCTGACATTCGCAGGGAAATCTCGCCGCGATACTGCAGCGAATGTCAGATCCGCCACTCGAGGGGACCATAGTCCAAGGGGAGGCCTGCCGCCGCTCAACAAGCCGCGATCAGCGGGATGTGAAACACCAGGGCAGTGGCAACAGCGGGGCGTAATAGCCGCTCCACTCGCAGATCGATTGCGGTCCGGTACGCTTGAAGGCGTATTTGACGGGCTCGGCCTGTCCGACCGCGATGTGCAGAGCGAACAGCGTCGCGGCGATCGGATAGGCAAAGCGGTGAAAGCGCAGGTCGCGCAGGCAATCCAGCAGAATGGCGGCGGACAGAATGATCAGCGGATCGGTGAAGATGAAATATTCCGACTTCAATCCGCGGCGCACTTCGAGCGTCTCGATCGCGAGTGCAGCCAACATCAGCGCGGTGGCCTGCAATGCTGCCAATGTTTCGCCGCGTCGCCAGGCGATGACGATGCCGGGCGCAATCAGCCAGGTGAGAAATACGGTCGGGCGCGCCGATGAATGCAGCACGAATGTGTCGCGCGCCAGGACCGACAGCACGCCGTCAAACAGAAGCCACATGATCGCGAGCGGATTGGATCCGCCAGCGGCGCTCGACGTATTGGTGTCGGCGAAGGTGAGCATTTTTTCCAGCGGATTGAACACCGCGATCACGTTGCCGGCATTGTAGTCGAGATCGAGCACGAACAATGCGGTCGCCGTGCCGAGTGCGACCGCTGCGATGGAAGCGATCGTCTCGGCGGCGCTCACGCGCCAGAGCGCGGCATAGGCGATCATGCAGACGCCGATCAGAACCAGCAATCCGGCCTGGTAGAGGCCGTAGCGCCCCAACAGCGGCTTGAAATGCGCCGTATCGAGCAGCGCGCGGTCGAAGCCGGTCGCGATCAGCGGCCATGCCGCGAAGACGGCAGCGATCGCCGCGGCGGTCGCGAGCAGGCTGACGAGCCAGGCGGTCGGCGTATTTCGCCAGAAACCGACGCTCGCGCCGGCGGCACTGCCGAATGGCAGGATCGCGACCGGCAGCACGCCGATCAGGAGAATGGCCTGCACCTTGTTTTCCAGGCCGAGCACGCAGAGAAAGGCGGCAAGTGCCAGCGCCAGCGGCCGCGCCGGCGTGGCGCGGCGGCCGGCCGCGATCAGGATCATCAGCGCGAAGATCACGGGGATCGCCGCAACCAGTTCGCTACGCAGGATGCGCAGATGCACGGCAACCCCGCCGGACAGCGCGAAGGCGAGCGTGGCGAGCATCGCGACGCGCCAGTCACGCAGGATCAGGCGCGACAGGCCAGCGAAGATCACGACCGAGCCGGTCGCGATCAGGAACGCGAGCACGCGGGCCGCGCGCACCGCCTGCGTCATCGCCGCATCGAAGGCGGTGGTGTCGGCAGCTGGCGGAATGGCCGGCAGCGTCCAGGCATCGAGCAGACCGAGATCATGCAGCAGATGAAACCACGATTTGACCGCGATGATCGTCAGATAGGCGGTGTGATCGAGAAAGTGCTGCGGCTTGCCGCCGTTCATGGCGAGCGCGCTGTAGATCACCATGAAATCCATGTCGGCATTGCGCCAATAGATGACGAAGTAGCCGAACAGCAGAAATGACGCGGCAAGGCCCGCGACGATCGCCAGCAGGCCCCACGTCCAGCCGAGGAATGTCAGGCGGTCAAAGGTATCGCGAGGCTTTACGATGGCGGTTTGGGCGACGGGAGCGTTCATGGCGGCGGTGTTTTAGCCGCCGCCTGGCTGTGAAGCTAGCGCAGCGACACGATGAAGTCGGTGCCTTCGCCGGTCTCGCCCTGGTTGATGCCCTGGTCGGAGACGATGATCGAGCCGCCATTGGTGAGCGCATCCGCGATCCGCGCCATAGTGTCGGCGGGAATGCTGATCCGGTCGAGCGCCTCGGCTGGATTGTCGGCCATAGCAACCGATCGTGCATCGGATGTTGCGCCCTTGTGCCGGTGCAACTGGCGCTCCTCGTCGTCCACGCGTTTGGCGCTGCGGCCGGGCAAGGACACCACCGACCAGTGCAGCGCATTGGGATCGGTCTTGTCGATCTCGGCCGTGAAGACATGCGTCCCCAGGGGACGGTCGCTCGACGCGATCGTCACGGGAGCATCGAACAGCGGTTCGAAGTTCTGTCGCACGTAGAGCTTGGAATCCTTGCGGCTGATGAAGACGGCGATCTGACCGCGTTTCGGCGCGTCGCGTTTTGGCTCGATCAGACGGGACTGGTCCTTCTTGGCGTCGTTTGCTTTGTCCGCGCCGGTTGCGGCCGGCGTCGGCTTGTCCGCGGATTTACCCGGGATGGGCTGCGCTGCGGCAAAGCCATTGTCGTCTGGTTTGGCAGGCGTCTCCGCGACTCTGCTGGACGATGCCGGGTCCGATTGATGGCCGGTCTTGGCCGCATTTTCGTCACCTTCGGCGCTGGTGGCGACCGGGGAGGCGTCCGACATGATCTTGGTCGCGGGTGTCTCGCCACTGGCATCCGCCGTATGCGTTTCGGTCCGCAGCGTCGCTGGAAGGGCGTTGGTTACCGATTGGGCGTCATCCTGATGACCGATTGTCGCGCGCAATTCGGGGCTGGCCTCGGCGGGCGCGGCCTTGGCCGCGGGAGCCCCCCTGTCAGCTTTCGCGCCGGCCGGGTCGTTCGTCTCCGCCTCTGCTGGAAGCGCGGGTTGCGGCGCAATCTTGAAGGCCGGAAGAAGCGGATGCGAGAACCGGGCCGGTGTGATCTCACCGGGAGTCACGACGACTCGCGCCCCCATCCGGGTCCAATTCCACATTTTCACCGCAAAGGCCATCGGCATGCGAATGCAGCCATGAGAGGCCGGATAGCCGGGCAGTACGCCGGCATGCATGGCCACCCCGGACCAGGTGATCCGCTGCATGTAGGGCATCGGCGCGTCGCTGTAGATGTTGGAGCGGTGATATTTCTGCTTCTGGATGACGCTGAAGACGCCCATCGGGGTCGGATGACCCTGCATGCCCGTGGATACCGGCGATTCGGCAAAGAAGCCGTTGGCGTCGTAGAGCTTCAGCTTCTGCTCATTGATCGAGATCGCGACGATCAGCGGCCCCTGCGGCTTGGTCGCTTCTCTCGCAGGCTTGTCGCCCTTCTGGGTGTGCTGATGCGGCGGCTTGTGCGGATGCGGATATCTCGGCGCAGGCCAATAGTGCGCGGGTTCGCCCTCCGTCCAATAATAGAGCGCCGCTTGTGCGCGCGAGGTTGCACCAGCCAGGACGGCAGCGCTCAAGGCGGCAAGGCAGCTATATCGTCCATTCGTGATGGAAAAGCGGGTCATTCCAAATCCTCAAAACCAAAGGTCAGTCTCGCAATCGAGTTGCGTCCTCAATAGGGCGGGCGCTCTCCGACCAGTGATTTTGCGCCAAGCGTAGCAAAAAAGCCTCACATTGCGTTAAACGGCCCATGGCCGGGGCAGGCGCAAGACTTTCGGCCCGCGGTTTTCGCGCCTACATGGGCGTCAGTGCCCACGGAGACATTCATGACAACGAAGACCATCGGCCGGCGTCACATGCGATTCGGAGGCCTTGCGCTCGTGCTTTTTGCATGGCTGTCCTGGCCGACCGTGCAGGCCCATGCGGCGGATGAACCCGACCTGATTTTTCGCCGCTCGACGGTGTTCAAGCTGCTCAGCCCGAATGACAAGCTCGCGACCTATGGCGTCGACGACCCTGAGGTCGAGGGCGTGGCATGTCATTTCACCGTGCCGGAGAAGGGCGGGTATACCGGCTGGCTCGGGCTTGCCGAGCAGGTCTCGGACATTTCACTGGCATGTCGCCAGATTGGCCCGATCAAGTTCAAGGGCAAGATGGGGCAGGCCGACGACATGTTTCGCCAACGTCGCTCGCTGTTCTTCAAGAAGATGCAGATCGTCCGCGGCTGCGACGCCAAGCGCAACGTGCTCGTCTACATGGTCTACTCCGACAAGCTGATCGAAGGCTCGCCCAAGAACTCGACCTCGTCGGTGCCGATCATGCCATGGGGACCGTCCGACGCCAGCGTGCAGAAATGCGGCGACTACATTCAGTGAGGCCGGCTTGCAGCGCTTTTTGGAACGCGTTCAGCCCCGTGACGCCAATGTCGGCGAAAGCGTGGCGGCCGATCCCGCCCGTCTTGGATCTCGGCACCCGGTCAGCCGGATGAATTTCTGAGGTGCGGCTTCGTTGCCGACATCGGTGCGCTGCTGCGCCATCGCCGGACACATGCGGCGCGCACGGCGGCTTTGCGGCTGGTGTGGTGCGCTCTCGCGCGCGTCGAGCGCATCGCCGTGCGTCAGCCTGTCGTGAACAGTGATGTCGCCATTGACCATCTCTGCCAGTCCTCGTCGAAATCCAGCGTCCACAGCCTAGAGGGCGCGAATGGCGCCAATAAGTCGGCGCGGAAGAGTTCGGCCTGTCGCGCCACCGTGATGGCAGGAACCCCGCTCGCGCCATCGGGCTCGCGCCGATCCGATCGAAATTCAACCTCATTGCTCGACAATTTTCTTAAGTAACTGGGTAGATTGGCGTTTCCCCTCGCTTTGTTTCGTCCAGGCGAGGCCGACGAAACATTCGCCGGCGCGACGAAACCATTTTGCGACCGTGGCGCAGAACTCTGGAAACGGTGCGTCGTTATCACCCCGTTAACCATGCGGCAAAAGCCGATCCGGGAGACCTCGACGGGAGACTGATGGAAATGCGGCCGCTCAGCCTGATTGTTGCCGCCGGCCTTTTGCTGGCGGGATCGACGATGGCCGGTACAGTCCAGGGGACTCTACCGGGCGTCGGCGCTTTCTCCTATAATGGAACTCCGATCGCACCGGCTGCGCCGTCGGTGATCGTGGCGGCGCGCTAGTTCGGTCAGGACATGATGTTTCGTTTTTGCGCCGTAGCTTTTGCCACCTCACTCCTCACGACACAGGCCGCGCTGGCGCAGGCAAGGCCGCCGCTTCGCCTCCCCGACCCGCGCGCCGATTTCGTGCGGCAATGCGCGCCGCACATGCTCGGGCGCTGGGCACATCCCGAAGAAGTGTGCGGTTGCCTGCTCGACCATGCCGTCGCCATCGTCGAGGACCGCGACCTGCGTGAAGCGCTGCTCCGCGGCATCAGCGAGACCGGCGTTCCCACGATCGAGACCGCTTGGCTGCCACCGGCCAAGCAATCCGAGATCGGTCCGACCTTTACCAAGATCGCCAAGCCGACCCTGCAGTGCATGTTCGATCCAGCAAAATAGGCGCGCTACACGGCGCCGCTCCACGCCGCCAGGTCCATTGCCGGAGCGTCTGAAATCAGCAGACCCGGACTCTATTTCTTCTTCGGACCCAGGCGCGGAATGCATTTTCGCGCGGGCATGATGCCGGTCGGCGTCATTTTCGCTCCCGAAACTTCCTTGACCTCGCCGGCTGGGCAGGTGCCGTCATCGACCAGCACGCGCTGGCCGAGCCGCAGGCCCGTGATGTCCTGCTCCCGCCCGACATATTGCGCCAAAGATGGCGCGGTCAGCGTGATCACCAGTGCGAAACCAAACCAGATGCGTAAAACCGACATCCTGAGCCCATCTGCTTGCATCGGGAGAGTAGGGATGCAGCGTCGATTCTGAAAGGCGCGCCTGCAAAAGCCAGCCCAGGTGTGGTTTGATCGGAACGAAAGGACCGCACATGACCCCGAGCGACAATCAGAAACGAATCATCGAAGCCGTCGATGCCGGCTTCGATGCGCAGCTTGCGACTACGCGTGCTTTCGTCGCAATTCCCTCGACCCGTGGCGCCGAGGCGCCATGCCAGGACATGATCGGTGATCTCCTGCACGCACGCGGCTACGAGGTCGATGACTGGCACATCGACATCGACGACCTGAAGGACCTGCGCGGCTTTGGACCGATCACGCATGATTTTTCCAGGGCGCGTAGCGTGGTCGGAACCTACAGGCCTTCGCGCAGCGCCGGACGGTCGCTGATCCTGCAGGGACACTGCGACGTCGTGCCGGCCGGGCCGCTGGAACTATGGGACACACCGCCATTCTCGCCGGTCGTCCGCGACGGCCGGATGTATGGACGCGGCGCCCTCGACATGAAGTCAGGCACCATCGGCGCGCTCTACGCGCTGGAGGCGATCAAGGCCGCGGGCTTCATGCCGACCGCGCGGATCCACTTTCAGTCCGTCATCGAGGAGGAAAGCACCGGTGTCGGTGCGCTGTCGACACTGCAGCGGGGCTACCGCGCGGACGCCTGTTTCATTCCGGAGCCGACCGGCGGCAGGATGGTGCGCGCGCAGGTCGGAGTGATCTGGTTTCGCCTGAAGGTGCGCGGCCATCCTGTCCATGTCGCGCATGCCACCTCAGGTTCGAACGCGATCATGGCGGCCTATCATCTGATCGAAGCGCTGCAGAAGCTCGAGGCCGAGTGGAACGCGCGCGCTGCGAGCGACCATCATTTCAAGACGCTGGTCCATCCGATCAACTTCAATCCGGGAATCATCAAGGGCGGTGACTGGGCCTCGAGCGTGCCGGCCTGGTGCGATGTCGATTGCCGGATTGCGATCCTGCCGGGCTGGTCGGTCGCCGACTGCCAGAAGGAAATCTTGGCCTGCGTCGCGCACGCGGCGCGCGATCATCGCTTCCTATCCAACAATCCGCCCGAGGTCGAATGGTCGGGTTTCCTTTCGGAGGGCTATGAACTCGCCAATGCCGCTGACGCCGAAGCGGCGTTCGGCACGGCCTATAGTGCCGTCTATGGCGGCGCGGTGCAGGACCTCGTGTTCACGGCGCTCACCGACACCCGCTTCTACGGGCTCAATTACAATATTCCGAGCCTGTGCTTTGGCGCGAGCGGCGAAGCGCTGCACGGTTTCAACGAATATGTCGACCTGGCCTCCCTGCGGCAGGCCACCAAGGCAACCGCGCTGTTCATCGCGGAGTGGTGCGGATTGGAAAAAGCCTGAGCGTCACCGCGAGTCGTCATTGCGAGCCAACCTGTCCGCGCGAAGCGCGGCCGCATGACAGGCTCCGCGAAGCAATCCAGAGATGTTTGCACGACCAGGAAACTGGATCAAATGTATGCAAGATGAACCAAAACGGGAACCGCCGGTCAAAGGCTCGACCGGCGGTTCCTCATCGCATGCGAACCGTGCAGCTGTTGCTAACCGTCGTCCTTGCGCCGCCACGGAAACAGGTTGGCGGGGAAGTCGGCCGCGGGCTTTCGCGCGCGCGGCGGACGGGGCGGGATCGGGCGCGCATTCGGATCAATCGCGATGACCTTGCGGTAGAGATGCCAGGTGGCGTGACCTAGCAACGGAATAACGATGGCAAGCCCAAGGAAGAACGGCAGGGATCCAGCGACCAGCAAGGCCGCGACGATCAGGCCCCAGGCCGCGATCGGCACGGGATTTCGTCCGACGACGCGTAGCGACGTTACCATGGCCTCCAGCGCGCCGGCATGACGGTCGAGCATCAGGGGGAACGACACTACGCTGATGCAGAGAGCGGCCAGTGCGAAGAGAAAGCCAACGCCGCAGCCGACCACCGTCAGCCACCAGCCTTCGGGCGTGGTGAAAACGCGCTGCATGAACTCCTGGAAGCCGGTCGCTCCGCCATAGCCGAACAGGGCGATGTAGATGGCCTGTGCCGTTGCGACCCAGGTCACGAACAGGGCGAGCAGCAATGTGCCGAGACCGAGCATGGCACCGAAGGAGGGTGAGCGAAGCACCTCGAAGGCATCCCATGCGGAGGCTTCCTCGCCGCGCTCGCGCCGGCTGCTCAGTTCGTAGAGGCCGAGTGCTGCGAACGGGCCGACCAGGGCAAAGCCTGCGGCGAGCGGGAACAGCAGCGGAATCACCGCATAGCCGAATACCGCGCGCGCGAGCACCAGACCGAGCACCGGATAGATCACACAGAGGATGATGGCATGGCTCGGGATCGCCATAAAATCGTCCCAGCCAAGCCGCAGGGCGTCGCGCAGGTCGGAGAGGCTGATGGCTCGTATGGAATAGCCAGCCGCGGCATCCTGGGTCGGTTGGACCTGTGGAGAGACATTGCCTTGGTAGGACGTGGCCATGGTCGTTGGCTCCCTTGCGTCGCACCCAGCCCGCACCGACACCGGCGCCAGCGGGCGCAGCTTGAAAACGCTCACGATCAGGCCAGACGCGAGAACCGGCAAGGCCATGTCGCGAACTGATTATTTCAGCATACGCTGAAAGCGACGCCGCGTCCCTCACGCCTCGGTGAAAAAACGTGCCGCGGCGCAAGCGGGGTGAAGTCATTCCGCCGTCATTTTGCCGCGGCTAAGCTTGACCGATGGGTTGTATTCGTTGGCAAGCCGGGCGCCGGCCGCTGGCTTCCGCGGCCGGTGGCCAGGATCGCCGGCGGGCGGCCGGGTCCCTGGCGCAGCCGGCCTGGAACCTGCAATCGGGAACAAAGACGGCAGACACGACGTTAACACTTTACGTGAGCCTCCGGGCTCCATTGGGGAGCATTCGATGAGCATAGTTGGGAAGATTATGGGCGCAATCTTTGGCAGCCATGCTGATGCTGCGCCTGCGAGCGGTGGCAGCGGCGGCACGACGCCGTCAGCTTCCGGGCCGGCCTCGACCGCCGCGCCGTCCGCCGCTCCGGTCGCTCCGCCCCAGAGCGTCGATGTGGCGGCGATCCTGGACAAGGCGGTCGCGGCCAAGAAGGAGAAGCTCGAGTGGCGCACCTCGATCGTCGATCTGATGAAGGCGCTCGATATCGATTCTAGCCTCGCGGCGCGCAAGGAGCTGGCCAAGGAGCTCGGCTATTCCGGTGACACCAATGATTCCGCGAGCATGAACGTCTGGTTGCACAAGCAGGTGATGGGCAAGCTCGCGGCCAACGGCGGCAAGCTGCCGCCGGAGATCAAGCATTAGCCCCGGCCGTCGCACGACCGTGCAAAGGCCGCGTGATGACGCGGGCCTTTCGCACGCGTCAAGCCTTAGTCGTCAGCGCGCGGCTCTGCGCGAACCCAGGCCTCGGCATAGAGCTCGCTACGGCTGCAGCCGATGTCGAACAGCATGCGATCGTCGACCTGGCCGATGCACTTGGCAAGCTCCTGATAGCGAAAATAGCGCCTGATCGCCCCAAACAGAATCCCTAGCAGCATGGCCGATCTCCTCCACCCGTTCCCGCCACGGTTGTATGCGGCGGTCGAAGCTCCTTCCCTCTCTCGAACGGGTTAATGAATATTTGCCGCGGAGCCGATCCCGTAGTCCTACGGTGCAGCGCGGGAGGGCCTCCGCGGTCGTTCATGATGAAGCGCGGTCGTTCAGATAATGAGATCCGCGTATTGCGGATGCTTGCGGAGAAAGTCGGCCACAAAACCGCATCCCGCGATCACCTTATGTCCGTTGGCACGGATCAACTCCAGCGCTCCCTTGACGAGCTCGGACGCGATGCCGCGGCCGCGCAATGGGCGCGGCGTCTCGGTGTGGGTGATGATGACCGCCTGCGGTGTCAGGCGATAATTGGCAAAGGCAATGCCGCCTTCGACGGCGAGTTCGAAACGGTGCTGCGCCTTGTTGTCGACCACGTCGCTCATCGAGTCCCTCCCGAAAATTCCAGTTCTTCAGCACGAGGTGATGCTCTTCGCGGCGAATCTATCGTGACGCCGATCGAACCACCATGATCGATATGGACACCAAGACGCCTCGCTTGCGCACGGCATGCACGCAAGCGGCGCCCTTGCGGGATATCGGCGGATGGCGATAAACAGGGCGCAGATATAGGCCTGCAACCGCGTCCCCTTCGAAAGAGGAAACCTCATGAAGCTCGTGCTGACCGTGCTCGGCGTCATCCTGCTCGTGATTGCCGCCGTCTATTTTCTGGTTCCTGCCGACCAGCTGCCGGGCTTTCTTCCGGGTTATGAGGCCGGCGCGACGCGCGTTCATGTCAAGCACGGCGTTGCCTCCGGTGTGCTCGGTGTGGTGCTGATCGCCGCGGGCATCTGGATGGGACGCAAATGAGCGGCGAGGCCGCCTCCACGACGCCGCTGCGCATGTCGCGCCGGGTCATGAACCTGGCCTACATGCTGACCCAGAACGCGCGCCGCCACGGCGATCGCCCGGGCTTTGTCTGGGGCGAGAAATCCTGGACCTGGCGCGAGATCGATGCCGAGGTCTCCGCGCTGGCGGCAGCGCTTTCCGCGCGCGGCATCGAAAAGGGCGATCGCATCCTCGTTCATTCCAAGAATGGCGAGGAGATGTTCTGGTCGATGTTTGCGGCATTCCGGCTTGGCGCGGTGTGGGTGCCAACCAATTTCCGCCTGATGCCCGACGAGGTCACCTATCTCGCCACCGCTTCCGGCGCAAAGGCGTTCCTCTGCCATGGCGCTTTCCCCGAGCATGCCGCGGTGGTGAAAGGGCGCTCGCTTGCCTTCACCTGGCGCATCGGCGACGAGGGTGGGTTCGGCGAGACGACGGTGCGGCAGGCGATTACGGGGCACGCCGGCGCAAGGGTCGAGAACGCCGCGGTCGAGCACGACGACCCCTGCTGGTTCTTCTTCACCTCGGGCACCACGGGCCGCTCCAAGGCCGCCGTGCTGACCCATGGCCAAATGGGTTTTGTGATCACCAACCATCTCGCCGACCTGACGCCCGGCACCACCGAGCAGGATGCCTCACTGGTGGTCGCGCCGCTGTCGCATGGCGCCGGTGTGCATCAATTGATGCAGACGGCGCGGGGCGCGACGACGGTGCTGTTGCCGAGCGAGAAGTTCGACATTCCCGAGGCGTTCCGCCTGATCGAGTCGCGACGCATCAGCAATCTCTTCACCGTGCCGACCATCTTGAAGATGATGGTCGAGCATCCCGCGGCCGACCAGTTCGATCATTCCTCACTGCGCCATGTCATCTATGCCGGGGCGCCGATGTATCGCGAGGATCAGAAGGCGGCGCTCAAAAAGCTCGGCAGGGTGATCGTGCAATATTTCGGGCTCGGCGAGGTCACCGGCAACATCACCGTGCTGCCGGCCGCGCTGCATGAGGAGGAGGATGGACCGCGCGCGCGCATCGGTAGCTGCGGCTATGAGCGCACCGCCATGCAGGTGCAGATCCAGGACGATCAGGGCCGCGAAGTAAAGCCGTTCGAGACCGGCGAGATCTGCGTGGTCGGGCCTGCGGTGTTCGCCGGCTATTACGACAACCCCGAAGCCAATGCGAAGGCGTTTCGCGACGGCTGGTTCCGCACCGGCGATCTCGGCCACATGGACGAAGAAGGCTTTGTCTACATCACCGGCCGCGCCTCGGACATGTACATTTCCGGCGGCTCCAACATCTACCCGCGCGAGATCGAAGAGAAGATCCTGACCCATCCGTCGATCGGCGAGGTCGCCGTACTCGGCGTCCCCGATCCGATGTGGGGCGAGATCGGGGTTGCCGTGTGCGTGGCGCGCGATGGCGCCGCATCAGTGACCGAAGCCGAGATGGCCGCGTTCCTTGCGCCAAAGGTGCCGCGCTACAAACTGCCGAAACGTTTCTTCTTCTGGGAGGCGCTGCCAAAATCCGGCTACGGCAAGATCCCGAAACGCATGGTGCGCGACGAACTGGAGGCGCGCTGCCTGCTCGACGTCTCCAAGCCGGCGGGCACTTGAGCGATGCGCAGTATCAAGCAGCCCGGGCCGCCCGCGGCCGAGCGCATCCAGTGGGTGGCCGCACGCGGCCGCGGCTTTTCCTTCACCCTCGAAGCCGGCCAACCGCTGCTCGAGGCGGCCCGGGGCGGTTTTGCCGCGGAAGGCTTTTCCGGCGGCGTGCTGAACATCGCCGGCGGCGCGCTCGGACCATTCGCATATGTGATGCCGGCGCTGTCGAAAACCGCTGCGAACGCGGCGTTCTACAGCCAAACTTTTCGTCCCGAGGGCGTCACGCGTCTCAACACTGCGACGATGACACTGGGTGTGCGCGATCAGGCTCCGTTCTTCCACTGCCATGGACTGTGGATGGAGCAGGGTGGCCGCGCCGGCGGCGGTCACATCCTGCCGGAGGAGACACTTGTTGCCGAACCCTTCGGTGTGGAAGCGTTTGGCATCGACGGCGCCGTCTTCGCAGCCGAGCCCGACGGCGAGACCAATTTCAAGCTGTTCGGTCCCGTGGCCGCGCCTCTGAGCGGCGCCCGCGCAGAGACGCCAGCATTTGCGCTGCGCCTGAAACCCAACCAGGATTTTGCCGGCGCACTGGAAGGTTTTTGCCGGGAGCGCGGCATTGCACAGGCAAGAATTCGCGGCGGCGTGGGCTCGACCATCGGCGCGCGCTTCATTGATGGACGCATCGTCGAGCCGTTTGCGACGGAATTGACGGTGACCTCCGGCCACGTCGCGTCCACCGCCGATGGCGCACTCGCAGCCGAGCTCGACGTCGCGCTGGTGGATTACACCGGCGGTCTCGCCAAGGGGCGGCTGGTCCGCGGCGACAATCCCGTGCTGATGACCATGGAGCTGGTGCTGGAGGTGCTGACCTAAACAACGCCCCTAATCTCCGCGCGAATGTTCTTGTTGCGTTCCGTGCGCTGTGCCACAAATATCTTCGCACCTTGCACCGATGGGGGCCATGTGAGCTCGCGGAAGAAACGCGCCATCAACCTGCCCGCGCCCTATCTCAGGCGGCTGTGGCTCGAGCCTTCGCGCATCACGGACCGCACCATGTATCCCTTTTGCCTGCCATTCCTGGGCGACGATTTCGAACTCCGCTTCGAGCGCGCCATCACCATCATCGTCGGCGAGAACGGCGCCGGCAAATCGACGCTGCTGGAGGGCATCGCCGCGCTTGCAGGCTACGACGAAGCCGGGGGCGGCAAGGGCTACGTGACCGTCGACCATTCCTCGGCGCGCGAGAAAATGGGCGGGGAGCTTTCGAAAGCGCTGCGCGCAAGCTGGCTGCCAAAAATCGCCCGCGGCTGGTTCTTCCGCGCCGAGAGCTTTTTCTCGGTTGCGCGCTATCTGGACCAGATGGCGCTGGAGGATCCGATAGGGCGAGCGCTCCCACCCGACTTCCTCTCGCATTCCCATGGCGAGGGTTTTCTGCGTTTCTTCGAGGAGCGCTGCCAGCGCCAGGGCATCTACATGTATGACGAGCCGGAATCGGCGCTGTCGCCGGCGCGCCAGATCGAATTCCTAAAGCTGATGCGGCGGATGGACGACAGCGGCCATTGCCAGGTCGTCATGGCCACGCATTCGCCTGTGCTGATGGCCTATCCCAATGCGACGCTGCTGCGGCTCAGTAAATACGGGCTGGAGCCGGTGACGGTGCAGGACACCGATCACTTCAAGGCGATGCGCGAGTTCTGCGCCGATCCCAAAGGCTTTGTCGAGGCGGCGCTGTCGGAGTGAACGCCGGCTCCGGCTGCGCCCGCGAGCAGCGCGCGGGGAATGTCGGCAATCTCGGCGAAGACCAGGTCGGGTTTTCGCGCGCGCAGTGCCGCAGGCGCCGCGTAGCCCCAGGTGACCGCGCCGCAGGCGATTGCGTTGGCGCGTGCCGCCTCGATGTCGCGGGTCTCGTCGCCGATCGCAATCGCCTGCGCGGCATCGACACGCGCGCGCCTGAGCACGCGGCGGAAGCGGGAGGGCTTTCCGAACAGCGCGGCCGTGCAGTCGTAATGTGCAAACAGCGCGGCCGCCGGCCCCAGCTTGCGGCGCGCATTGGCCTCGCTGTCGGAGGACACCAGCGCCAGGCGCAGACCGTTGTCGGACAGCACCTGCAGCATCTCGGCGACGCCGGGAAACAGCGGAATGTCTTGCGCCTGTTCGGCCTTCAACTGCCGGAAGTGGCGCGCGACCCGCGGCAGCTTCCAGCGCGGGATTTCGAGCTTTCTCAAAATCTCCGATGTCGAGCCATGACGCAGCGCGTCCACCTCGTCGGCGGCGACCTTGCGGAAGCCAAAGCGGTCGGCGACCTCGTTCAGGTTGCGCATGAAGAACGGAAAGCTGTCGACCAGCGTGCCGTCGAGGTCGAAGATGACGAGGGAATAGGGCATCAGGGGTCGCGGGGCGGGAGATACCGAGCCTATTGCGTGGTGCCGAAATAGGGAAGGCGGACCAGCTTGCGAAATTCATCTGACGGACGCCGGTGAGACGACCTTGATCAAGCTGCGAGGCGGCGGGAACTTCAACCCGCCTCGCGGTTCTGCCAAAATCCTTTCAAAGGAGGCCGCGGCAGCGGACCCGAACTGTCTCCGGCGAACTGCCAGGCCAGCACGACCTCCTCGCCGGCTTTGTTCCCGTCGATGATGTGCGGGCACAGCGCGCGTGCGGCCATCATAGACGCGGGTGACCTGTTGCTGGCGAGGATTGCGTTGCGGAATAGCGCGTAGGTAGTAGAAGCCATGAGGGCAGGATTCCAGCGGCCGACTGGTTGGTCCATCGCGGCTGGGGGATCTCGAACCACCCTGCCGTCGCATTCATGATATAGTGTCGCCAAGCAGCAAGCGAACGGGGAGGACGCCATGACTCATACCCTGGTTCCCAGTGATCGCGTCGAGCATGCCGCCGTATTCGGGCGTGACGGCGCAAAGCTCGGCACAATCGAGCGGCTGATGCTCGACAAGGTGACGGGAACGGTGGCCTATGCGGTCATCAAGACCGGCGGGCTGCTCGGCAGCCATCACCATTATCCGGTGCTTTGGAGCGCGCTCAGCTATGACTCCCATCGCCGGGCCTACAAGACCGAGCTGACGGTGGACGACCTGTGCAGCGGTCCATGCGAGCTCGACGGCGACGCTTTCGACTGGGGCGACCGCTCGCGCCCGCACGCGCAGTACTGGACGGTGTAGGGGCGAAAAACCGGAAAGATATGGCCGGTTGAGCGGCAGCGCACCATCCGGCTTGAGCTTGATGGGTTCGCGGAGCGAACCCATCATGGGCCGTTGCCATCCGGGCGGTAGGCATCGCTTGCGCTCAACCCACCCTATAGATTTGAGCGTGAAGCGCCGCTATTTCTTCGGAACCTGCGGCTCACTCACCTGATCGGCCGGCGGGAAAATCTGCTCATAGATCGCGCGGGCTTCGCGGATGAGGCGGGCCCGCTCCTGCTCTGATTTTGGGACAAAGCGTACGATTTCGCCCATGTTCGCTCCGCGTTTCGGAAGGACGTGTCCACATCAGCGAAGCGAATATCGTGCCACTGCACGCCCGGTGGAATTACGAGCGTGCCGTTACGGTGCGCGGCGGGCTCCAGCGCCGCGATTCGGTCTTGGTTGCAGCCCCGCTATTTGAGCGCAACGGCATACATCAGGCCGCCCAGCTCCACAGCCCGTTCAGCCACGCGCGAGTTTCAGCGGGCTCGCCTGGCCTGCGTTGCGCTCAAAATCCCGCCGTAATTGCCGCCGGCCTGGATCGCCGATAGCAGCCATTTTTCGTCGAATCCGAGCCGCGAGCCGAGATCGCCCGACGTGCGTCGCTACCGAAGGCGCATGGATCGTTGCAAGAAGGCCCGCCGCGATAATCAGTTGGTGTTCATCTTGCTCTGCTCAACAATGGACGCGTCTTTAATGATTGATGCTCCGCAATGCGCTGTCGACCGCTATACCGAGCCGGTCCACGATCATGTCGATGTCTTCAGGCGTGGCGATATAGGGAGGCGCCAGCAGCACATGGTCGCCGCTCTTGCCGTCCAGCGTGCCGCCGGAGGGATAGCAGGCGAGCCCGCCCTCGAACGCGGCGGCCTTGATCTTCTGGTGCAGCTTTTGCGCGGGACTGAACGGCTCGCGAGTGCCGCGATCGGCCACCAGCTCGATGGCCCGGAACAGGCCGCGGCCCCTGATGTCGCCGACATGATGATGGTTACCAAAACGCTCCGTCAGCCGCCGCTCGAGATGTTTTCCGAGCTCTTTGACGCGGTCCAGCAGGTTTTCATCGCGGATCACGCGCTGCACTTCCAGCGCCGCGGCGCAGGCCAGGGGATGGCCGAGATAGGTATGGCCGTGCTGGAATGCGCCGGAACCTTTTCGGAGCGTCTCGATGATCTCGCCGCGGGCAAGCATCGCACCGATCGGCTGATAGCCGCCGCCGAGCCCCTTGGCGACTGCCTGGATGTCCGGCGCGGCAGTTTCCTGCTCCCAGGCATGCGTGGTTCCGGTGCGGCCCATGCCGCACATCACCTCGTCGAGGATGAGCAGCGCGCCGTGACGGTCGCAGATCTCGCGCACCATCCGGAAATAGCCCTCCGGCGCCGGCACGCAGCCGGCCGTCGCGCCGACCACCGGCTCGGCGATGAAGGCTGCCACGGTCTCGGGACCGAGCCGCTCGAACTCAGCCTCGAGCTCGGCGGCAAGCCGCGCGACGAAATCGAACTCGCTCTCGCCTTCGCGCTTCTCGTGATAGGCGAATGCTGGCGTCACATGGCTGAAGGCCGATGCGAGCAGTGGCGCATAGGGCTCGCGGCGCCAGGCATTGCCGCCGGCGGCCAGCGCTCCCAGCGTGTTGCCGTGATAGCTCTGCCGTCGCGCGATGAAATGCGTCCGCCGCGGCTCGCCGCGCTCGACAAAATACTGCCGCGCCAGCTTGATCGAGGCTTCGATCGCCTCCGAGCCGCCGCTGACGAAATAGACATAGGCAAGGCCGCCGGGCTCGTGGCCGACCAGAAGCTCGGCGAGCTCTTCCGCGGGCTCGGAAGTGAAGAAAGCGGTGTGGGCATAAGCGAGCTTTGAGGCCTGTCGCGCGATCGCATCGAGCACGCGCGGATGCTGATGGCCAAGGCATGACACCGCCGCGCCGCCGGAGGCGTCGATTACACGCCGGCCGTCGTGGGCGATCAACCACACTCCTTCGCCACCGAGAGCGAGCGGCGGCGTCTCGCGCAGGCTTCGGTGCAACACGCGGCTCTTGCGGGCGCTCATGACTCGACCTTCCCTAGGATAATGTGAGTTTGTGGCAAGCCGTGTCCCGCCGCAAGCGTATCTCTGGGCAGCGCCAAAACCACCCCTTTTTCAAGGATTCCTGCGCTGGGACGATGCTCCCCGCCGAACGAGGTGCTAGGTTTGTTGCATCGAAAGCAATCATATCAGTCGGCAGGGCCGTATCATGCGTCTGTTGATTCTCGGCGGCAGTCAGTTTCTTGGGCGTGCGATTGCAACCCACGCCTGCGCCATGGGACACGACGTGACGTGCGCGGCGCGGGGGCTCGCGGGCCCGATTGCGCAGGGCGCGCGCTTTGTTCGCATCGATCGCGATGCGTCCAATGGTTTTGAGTCGCTGATGCGCGAAGAGTTCGACGCTGTGGTCGACGTCTCCCGACATCCCGGCCAGGTGCGGCGCGCCGTCGCCGCACTCAAGCGGCCGAGCGTGCATTGGACCTTCGTCTCGACGGTCAGCGTCTATGCGGACAATCGCACGCCCGGGCAGCGGGCGGACACGGCACCGCTGCGTCCACCCACCGCACCGGAGGTCGAGGAGAGCAGCGACGAAACCTATGGCACCGCGAAGGTCGCATGCGAGCAGGCGGTGGGCGAAGATGCGTTCATTTGTCGGGCGGGTCTCATTGTCGGACCCGAGGATCCGACCGGTCGCTTCACCTATTGGCCGGCACGGCTGGCGCGGGGAGGCGACGTGCTGGCGCCGGGTGCGCCCGAAGATGCGGTGCAGTTCATCGATGTAGGCGACCTCGCGCAGTGGATCGTTCATGCCGCAGAGACGGGCTTGACAGGCATCTATGACGGAATTGGGCCACCACTCACGCGCGGCGCGTTGCTGGCCGAATGCGCGGCGGCGTTGGGCGCGTCCTGTACGTTCACCTGGATCGACCGTACGTTCCTGGAGCAGCACGACGTGCGGCGCTGGGCCGGCCCGCGGTCGCTCCCGCTGTGGCTCCCGTTGCCGGATTATGCCGGCTTCGCGACCCGCGACACGACGCCGGCACGCGATGCCGGCCTCACCATGCGCCCAGCGTCGGAAACCGCGCGCGACACGCTCGCTTGGCTGCGGGCGAGCAACGGTCCGGTCGTTGGTCTAACTCCCGAGGAAGAGGGGGACGTGCTCGCCGCATGGCATGCGAGGGGCGAGCCGACCGGAAGCTGAAGTGCGGAGCATGAGGCTTCCGATGCTGCACCAGTTGAAACCGATCGCACGAGGATCTACCAGAGAGGGGGTTCCGATTGGCGATGATCGGGTACTGACCAGCGTTAATCGGAGGCATCTGCGTTGAGGAAAATCAGGATCGGTCTGGTTGGGTGCGGCTTCGTTGCGGAGCTGCACATGCATGCGTACCGGCGCGTCTATGGCATCGATGCCGAGGTGGTCGCCGTCGCAGCACGCGGCAACCAGGTCGTCGACTTCGCGAAAAGGCATCGCATCTCCACGACGTATCGGAGCTTTGCCGACCTGATCGCCGATGGCGCGATCGACGTCGTCGACATCTGCACGCCGCCCAACCTGCACGCGTCGATGGTCGTTGCAGCCATGCAGGCCGGCAAGCATGTGATCTGCGAAAAGCCTTTTGCGGGCTATTTTGGGCGCCAGGGCGATCCGGCGCCGATCGGCCGGCACGTGCCGAAGGCGCTGATGTATCAGCGCGTGCTCGAGGAGATGGAGGAGACGCGTGCGGCGATCGAGAAAACCGGAAAACTCTTCATGTACGCGGAAGACTGGATCTATGCGCCGGCGGTAACAAAGACCGCGGAGATCCTCAAGGCCACGAAGGATAAGGTCCTGTTCATAAAGGCGGAGGAGAGCCACAGCGGTTCGCACGCGGCGCACGCGGCGAAGTGGGCGACGACGGGCGGCGGTTCGCTGATCCGGATGGGATGCCATCCGCTCTCGGCCGTGCTCCATCTCAAGCAGGTCGAGGCACGCGCGCGGGGCGAGGCGATCGTTGCTGCGAGCGTGACCTGCGACGTCGGCAATGTCACCGCATGTCTGAGGCCCGACGAACGCGCCTACATCAAGGCCAATCCGGTCGACGTCGAGGATTTTGGGATGCTCACCATCACGTTCTCCGACGGCACCAAGGCGGCGGTGTTTTCGGGTGACATGATCATGGGCGGCGTGCGCAACGTGATCGAGACCTATACCTCGGGCGGTTCGCTGTTCGCCAACATCACGCCGAACACCCACATGATGAGCTATCAGACCTCCGAGGAGAAGCTCGCCTCCGTCTACATCACCGAGAAGGTCGACCGGAAGACCGGCTGGCAATATGTCTGCCTCGAAGAGGAGTGGACGCGTGGCTATCAGCAGGAAATCCAGGATTTTATGGAGTGCGTCGCGACCGGGCGGCAGCCGCTGTCCGACCTGGCGCTCGCCTTCGAGACGATCAAGGTCAACTACGCCGGCTATTGGGCCGCCGAAGAGGGGCGACGCGTCACGCTCTGAGGCGTTTCGGTCGCGTTCGCCTTGGCCGGCGCGCGGCGCGGCAGCGTCACGCGCTGCAAGGCGCCGACGATGCCCTGGGGCATGAAGATGATGCAGAGCACGAGCAGGATGCCGTAGATCGTGTTGGCGGCGCCGATGAAATTGGTGCCGAACCACACCCGAAGGCCCTCGGTCAGCGACAGCGTCAGCAGGGCGCCGACGCTTGGGCCGAGCAGTGAATAGACCCCGCCGGCGATCGCCGCGAACACGATCTGCAGCGACACCGCGATCCCCGCCACCGTCTCGGGATTGAGATACATCACATATTGCCCGTAGATCGCGCCGCCGAGCGCGGTCAGGCCTGCGCTGATGATGGTGACGCGCATCTTCGCCCGCATCACGTCGATGCCGATGGATGCTGCGGCGTCCTCGTCTTCCGAGATCGCCTCGAGCGCCTCGCGCCCGATCCCGCGATCGATCCAGCGCCAGATTGCAAGCCCGGCCAGCCAGAGCAGCACTGCGATGGCGTAGAAGTAGCCCTTCTCCGGAAACTGCAGGGCATACCAGGAATGCCCGACCGCCTTTTGCGTAAATCCGAGCGAGCCGCCGGTGACGTCGCGCGCCGCGACCAGCGAAAGCAGCACGACCTGGCTGAGCGCCAGCGTCACCAGCGCAAAATAGTGTCCGACCACCCGGCGGCGGAAGCAGGGATAGCCGACAACGGCAGCGAGCAGCACCGCTGCGATGATGCTCAAGGGAATCCCGAGCCAGGGCGTCAGGCCGTAAAAATTCCAGAGCAGCGCCGGCACATAGGCGCCGACGCCGAGGAAGGCGCCGTGGCCGAAGGAGACGAAGCCGAACCGGCCCATCAGGGCCCAGGCGGTGTAGATGAAGGACCAGATCAGGATCTGGATCACGAGGTGCAGGAAATAGGGCGGCAGGATAGCCGGGATTGCGCTCAGGACCGCGAGCAGGACGATGGCTGCGACGAGGCGGCTGCCGCTCATGGCGCAAACAGTCCCCGCGGCCGGATCAGCATCAGCACGATGAAGAAAGTGAAGGCGAAGACATAAGAGAGCTCGGTGCTGCCGTAGTAGCCGCCGATCGCGATGATCTGGCTGATGACGAAGGAGGCGATGAAGCCGCCGATCATGTTGCCGAGCCCGCCGAGCACGCAGATCATGAAGATGACCGGACCAAACGTGTTGCCGATGAACGGATGCACGTCGTATTGCAGCGCGAGCAGGCAGGCCGCCAGTCCCGCCAGCGCACCGCCGATGGCGGAGACCGCCAGATAAATGCGGCGGTCGTCGATGCCCATCAATCCGACGATCTCGCGATCTTGTGCGATGGCACGGATCGCGGTGCCCAGATAAGTGCGCTTGAGGAAGAAATAGAGCGCAACCGCGCCGACCAGGCTGATCGCAAAGGCGATCAGGCGGGCAAAGCTCAGATACATGGTGGCAACTTCCAGCACCGGCAGTCGCACGCCGATGTTGCGGAAATCGGTCCCGAACAGCAGCGTTGCAAAGCTCTGCAGGAAGAATAGCAGCCCGCCCGTCGCCAGGAGCTGATTGAGCGGCGGCGAGCGCAGCACGGGCGCAATGATCAGGACGTGGACGAGCACGCCGAGCCCGGCAAGGCCTGATATTGCGATCGCGCAAGCGAGCGGCAGGGGAACGCCATATTGGGCGTAGAGAAAATAGATCGCATACATGCCGCACATCACGATGTCGGCGTAGCAGATCCAGACCACGTCGACGACGCCAAAAATCAGGTTCAACCCGAGCGCCAGCAGCGCCAGCACGCCGCCGAGCAGGATCCCGTTGATGATGGCTTCGAGGAGATAGATGTCCATCGCTAAAGCCCCATATAGGCTTCGCGGATGACGCTGTTCTGCTTCAGCTCCGCTGCGCTTCCCGCAAGCCTGATGGCGCCGACTTCGAGCAGATAGGCACGATCAACGACCTCGAGCACCTGCTGCACGTTCTGCTCGACGATCAGCACGGTGAGGCCCTCGGCGCGGATTTTCCGCACCAGCTCGAACACCTGGGCCACGACCAGCGGCGCCAGCCCGGCCGACGGCTCGTCCATCAACAGCACCTTTGGTTTCGACATCAGCGCCCGCGCGATCGCGCACATCTGCTGCTCGCCGCCGGACATGGTGCCGGCAAGCTGGGCGCGGCGCTCCTTCAGCCGCGGGAACAGCTGATAGACCCAGTCGAGCCGCTCGGAAAAGCGCGCGCGCGCTGATGGGATGAAGGCGCCGATCCGCAAGTTCTCCTCAACGGACAAAGCAGGGAACAGGCGCCGGTTCTCCGGCACATGCGCGATGCCCTGTTCGACCACCTGATGCGCCGGCAGGCCCGTGATGGCGCGGCCTTCGAGCGTCATTGTCCCCTCGTGTGCCGCGATCAGGCCGGAGATGACCCGCATCAGCGTGGTCTTGCCGGCGCCGTTCGGGCCGATGACGCCGACCGCCTCGCCGCGCTTAATCTCCAGCGAGACACTGAACAGCGCCTGGAACGATCCGTAAGCAGCTGAGACAGAGGAGAGCGCGAGCATGCTGGTCACACCGGTTGTGCCCTCTCGCCGTGTGACTTGCCGAGATAGACCTCGGTGACGCGGGCATCGATAGCCGCATGCGCCGGCTCGCCCTCAAAAATCTTTTCGCCGTGATCGAGCACGATCACGCGGTCGACGACCCGCATCAGGACACCCATGATGTGCTCGACCCAGATGATGGTGATGCCGAGGCGCTTGCGGATGTCGCCGAGCAGATCGGCCGCGCGCTCCATCTCGGCGCGATCGAGCCCGCCGAGACTTTCGTCGGCGAGTAGCAGCTTTGGCTTCGTGGCAAGGGCGCGGGCGAGTTCGAGTTTTTTCAGCGCCGACGCACCAAGGCCGAGCGTGGTCGCCTGGGGATCGCAGGGCAGGCCGACCAGTTCGAGCACCTCCCTGGCGCGATGTTCGGCTTCTGCGCGCGAAAACCGGCCGGCCTCGCCGTAATAGGCCGAGAGCGTGACGTTCTCGACCAGCGACAGCTTGCGGAACGGCCGTGGGATCTGGAACGTCCGCCCGATGCCGCGGTGACAGATCATGTGAGCGGGCAGGCCGCCGATCTCGGCGCCTTCGAGACGGATCGAACCTGAGGACGGGCGCAGATTGCCGGCGATCAGGTTGAACGTCGTGCTCTTGCCGGATCCGTTCGGACCGATCAGACCGAGAATCTCGCCGGCACGTACCTCGAAGGACACCTGGTTGACAGCCAGAAAGCCGCCGAACCGTTTTGATAGACCTTCGACGGCGAGCATCGGCGACTACACCCTGGTGAGGTCAGGTTGACACTGCCGCAGCGCCGACGGTCGGCTCCCCCCTTGCGGGGAGAGGGCTGGGGTGAGGGGGAGTCTCAGGGGCCTGAGCTCGCGGAAAGTCCCCCTCACCCGAAATTCCCGCGTGCCGCGTGAATTTCGACCTCTCCCCGCAAGCGCGGAGAGGTGAAGAGCGTCCGCATTCTGGCCGATCTGGAAAGCCGCGCCATACGCTACGCCGCGTAGATCGAGGACTTTGGCAGTGGGAAGACTGGGTCTTGGGTGCGGATATTGGTCGGCCAGACCACCGAAATATGTTCGCCGGCATTTTGCATCACGACCGGTGTCGAGCGCTCGTTCTGGCCTGACAGCGGCGTGCCCGGCGGGAAGAACTTGACCCCGTAGCCCTGGATGGTGCCGCCGGGCGGGATGTCGACGTCGAGCGCCGCCTTGCGAACGGCTTCAGGATCGAAGCCACCATATTTTTCCTTGGCGACGGGCAGTACGTTGTTGAGCAGCACCCAGGTCTGATTGAAACCCATCGAACAATGCGGCGGCACGTCGGTTGCGCCGGTCTTGTGCTTGTAGCGCTCGACCATGGTCTTGATGAGGTCGCCGAGACCGGGAGCGAGCTTTGCCGAATCGAGCAATTGCGCCGGCACCGGATCGATGTTGCAGAAATTGTCGATGTCGGCACCAAACGTGGTGCGCAGCTTGTCGAGCTGGCTGTAGCCGGCG
>NZ_JAFATE010000010.1 GCF_019244115.1 Bradyrhizobium sp. | reverse complement strand
AGCACCGGCTTTGGCGACAGGCTGTCGAGCGCTGCCTGGTAGACGCGCTCGGCGCGGCCCCGGTCACCGACCAGTGCCAGCGCCGCCGCCAGTTGCGACTTGGCAATGGGCGTCGCCAGATTGTTCAGCTTGGTATCGGCGAGATAGCGCAAATCGCCGATCGGCGCGGCACCGTTGCGCGCGAGCACGTAGAGGCCATAGGCGAGATCGCGTCCGCCATCCTTGTCCGGCTCGTTGGCATTAACGACAGCGTTGCGGATGCGGTCGAGCGCGTTCTTGAACAGCACGTCCGGCACCGCAAAACCTTTTTCACGCGCACGCGTCAAAAAGTCCGTCACGTACGCGTCGAGCCAGGCGTCGTCCCCGCCGGCCGACCACAGGCCGAACGAACCATTCGACCCCTGTCGCGCCAAGAGCCGCTCGATCGCATCGCGGATGCGCTGATCGACATCATTGTCCATCGCAAGATGCGCGCCGGCCGCGAGCTCGTTGACATAGAGCAGCGGCATTGCGCGGCTGGTGATCTGCTCCGAGCAGCCATGCGGATAGCGATCGAGCGCCTTCAAAATAGTGGCGGCATCGAGCGCAGTCGACAGGCCCGCCGAAAGCGAGACGCTGCCCGTACCCGGCACGAGATCGGAGAACATGTCGCCCGTCAGCGTCAGACTTTCATTCTTCGCGAGCGTGCGGATCGAGCGCCGCGCCAGCGTCTGCGTCGCGGGCCTGACGTCGAGCGCGTAATGGCGCGCCAGCGCAAGACCGTCGGGTCCCTTGATGTCGACGTCGAAGTCAGCCGTTCCCGCTGCGGACGCATCGATCGCCAGCGCCAGCGTGCTGCGCTGTTTCGCTGCAAGCTTCGCGGTGCTCTCGGGCTTGCCCGAGACGTTCACCGGGCCTGACGACTTCACACTTATGGTGTAGTCGCCAGCCGGGCCTTCCACATTGTCGATCTCAAAACTCATCGTGCCGTGGTCGCCGTTGCGCAAAAAGCGCGGCAGCGTGGTGGTCAGCACCACGGGATCCCGGATGGTCACGTCCGTGGTGGCGCGGCCGAGTTTTGTCGCGCTCCAGGCCACCGCCATCACCCGCGCGGTGCCGGCGAATTCCGGAATGTCGAAACTGACCTCGGCGGTGCCGTCGGGACCGACCGTGACGATTCCGGAATACAGCGCCAGCGGTTTTTGCGTCGGCGGACTGCCCTGCAGTTCGACAGCAGCAGCATCGCCGCCAGACTTGATCTGGCCGCGCGTACCCTGCATGCCGTCGATCAATTGCCCGTAGATGTCGCGGATCTCGGCGGAGAGCTGGCGCTGGCCGAGATAATAATCGTCCGGCGCCGGCGGCTTGTAGTTGGTGAGATTGAGGATGCCGACGTCGACGGCCGCAACCACCACCTTCGCGTCCTCGCCGGGGCTGAGCCCGCCGAGCTTCACCGGAATCTTCATGGTCGAGCCGGGACGGACCAGCGCCGGCGGCGACAGCGTGAGGCTCAGCGCCCGCGCCGTCTTGTCGATGCCGAACCATTTCAGCCCGATCGCCCTTCCCGGCATGCGCTGGGCGGCAGCGTCGAGCGGGCGGCGCAAGGTCGCCATCACATAGGCGCCGGTGCCCCAATCCTTGCCGACGGGGATTTTGACCTGCGCGGTGCCCTGTTTCACATCGACGCTCTGCGTCGTCAGCAGGCGGTCGCCGAGCACGTTCACCGTGAGCTTTCCGGCCGTGCGCGCATTGACCGACACGACCATGGTCTCGCCGGATTGGTATTGCGGCTTGTCGATCGACGTCTCCAGCAAGTCCGGCGTGTCGGCGCTTCCTTCAGAGTACCAGCCGACATCGAACTGCACGGATGTCATCGGCCCGTCAGCCTCCGTCGATTTGACGTCGAGGCGGTAGCGGCCAGCCTCCGGCGAAAACGAAAGGTGTGACGGCTTGTCCGCGACGATATTCAATTCGCCATCGGCAACGCGCTTGGTGGTCTTGACCGGCTCGAATTCCCAGAACGAATTGCGGCGGTACCACTGGTAGCGCGAGTCGATTTTGAGGAGTTCGTAGCGCAGGCCGGATCGCGGCAGGGTCTTGCCGTCGGGGGCCACAAACAGCACGTCGAAATCGGCCCTGTCGCCTTCCGCGACATTCTTGTCGCCGAAAGCGGGCTTGATGCCGATCTGC
>NZ_JAFATE010000842.1 GCF_019244115.1 Bradyrhizobium sp. | reverse complement strand
CTGATGCGCCGTGAGACAATGTGCGAGCTTGCCCCCCGAGCGTTCCAATCCTAGCTAAGGGCCATGACAGACTTCTCCCCCCGTGAAATCGTCTCCGAACTCGATCGTTTCATCGTCGGCCAGAGCGACGCCAAGCGCGCCGTCTCGATCGCGCTCCGCAACCGCTGGCGCCGGCAACAGCTGAACGGCGGCCTTCGCGAGGAGGTGCTGCCGAAAAACATTCTGATGATCGGACCAACGGGCGTCGGCAAAACCGAGATTGCGCGACGTCTTGCAAAACTCGCCGGCGCGCCGTTCCTCAAGGTCGAGGCGACCAAGTTCACCGAGGTCGGCTATGTCGGCCGCGACGTCGAGCAGATCGTGCGGGATCTGGTCGAAGTCGCGATCGCCCAGGTGCGCGAGCGCAAGCGCAAGGATGTCGCCGCGCGCGCCCAGCTTGCGGCCGAAGAGCGGGTGCTCGATGCGCTGGTCGGTGCCAATGCCAGCACGGCCACGCGCGACAGCTTTCGCCGAAAACTGCGCGCCGGCGAACTCAACGACAAGGAAATCGAGATCGAGACGCAGTCCTCGGGCGGTCTTCCGATGTTCGAAATTCCGGGCATGCCCGGCGCACAGATGGGCGCGATCTCGATCGGCGACATTTTTGGCAAGCTCGGCGGGCGCACCAAAACCCGCCGCCTGACGGTCGAGGGATCGCACGAGATCCTGGTCAACGAGGAATCCGACAAGCTGCTCGACAATGAGCAGCTGGTGCTGGAGGCGATCGGCGCGGTCGAGAACAATGGCATCGTGTTCCTCGACGAGATCGACAAGATCTGCGTGCGCGATGGCCGCGTCGGCGGCGATGTCTCGCGCGAGGGCGTGCAGCGTGACCTCCTGCCGCTGATCGAGGGCACCACCGTTTCGACCAAGCACGGCGCGGTCAAAACCGACCACATCCTGTTCATTGCGTCAGGCGCATTCCACATCGCAAAGCCATCCGACCTCTTGCCGGAGCTGCAGGGCCGGCTGCCGATCCGGGTCGAGCTGCAGGCGCTCACCCGCGACGACATGCGCCGCATCCTGACCGAGCCGGAGGCGTCGCTGATCAAGCAATACGTCGCGTTGATGAAGACGGAAGGCGTGACGCTCGACATCACCGACGGCGCCATCGACGCGCTCGCCGACATTGCGGTGGCCGTCAACTCGACGGTCGAGAATATCGGCGCACGCCGCCTGCAGACCGTGATGGAGCGCGTGCTCGACGAGATCTCCTTCACCGCCCCGGACCGCAACGGCGAGACAGTGCAGGTCGATGCCGATTATGTGCAGAAGCATGTCGGCGACCTCGCCAAGAACGCGGACCTCAGCCGGTTCATTTTGTAATCTTCAAGATATCCGCTATTTAACGAGTGGTCGTCCTGCCTTGTGCGCAATTGCGCACTGGAGCAGGGACCCATACCCACAGGCGTTAATTGTATAGAAGATAGCGGCACGGACTTGGCGCAATATCAACATCGGTGGTTATGGGTCCCGACTCGCGCTTCGCTTGGCCGGGACGACACCGAGAAGTCGGCATGACCGCCCAACACACATGGCAAGACCCGTGGCGGCTGATGCTCGTCGTCAATGCCGCCGTGATGATCGGGGTCTTCCTGCACAAGATCACACTGCCGCCTTACGTCCCCTACATCCATCTGCTGGTCGATTATCATTTCGGCTTTACCAAACGCGCATTGATCGGTGCGCTGGTCGCGCTGTTCACCGCAAAAGTGCCGGTGTGGCTGGTGTTCGCGCTCGGCGGCACCGCCTGGCTCGCCACGTCAGCGCTCTTCATCGCGCTGTTTCGGCGCACTTTCGGTTTCAGCGCAGAGACCACCCCGCTGTTCGTGTTCATGGCGGGCTCGCCGTTCTTCCTGAAGAATTTCATGCACACACTCGGCCACTTCGACATCTATGGCTGCGCGCTGTCGATCTGTCTCCTGCTCGTTCCTGCACGCTCGATCCTCTTCGTGCTGCTCGCGGCGCTGATCTCGATGGTGCTGATCCTGATCCACCACATCCATGTGCTGATGTATGTGCCGACCATCGCGGTCATCGTGTTGCTGCGCTACTACCTCGTTGCCGGTCTCACGCCAAAGAACATCGCGACCGGTCTCGCGGCACTGCTCGGCCTCGGCGTACTTTTTCTTGCCGCGCAGTTTTACGGCACGATGCCGATCGCGGAGGCCGAGTTCGTGCACCATCTGCAGGAACGGATGGCCGATCCATCACGCACTGAGCTGCTGAGCTACAGCTATATCTGGTACCAGCCG
Organism: Bradyrhizobium sp.; assembly: GCF_019244115.1. Classification (GTDB taxonomy): domain Bacteria; phylum Pseudomonadota; class Alphaproteobacteria; order Rhizobiales; family Xanthobacteraceae; genus Bradyrhizobium. The sequence goes on along the minus strand of NZ_JAFATE010000842.1, from coordinate 9,123 downwards.
CTCGCGAAGGAGATTGAGGACACCTGGGCACGAATGCCGTCCAACCTGTTGGGTGTCCCGGTGTTCGCGCTGCTGATCTGGCTTCACACACCCTTGTGGCGCTACATGCGCGAGCAGATCCGCGCGCTCGCAAGCGACCGGCACCAGCGGCTGGTGATCGCCTCGCTGGCTATCGTCAGCCTCGGCTATTTCATCATGTTCCTGATCGTGTTCGACTACTCGCGCTGGATCTCCAACTGGGCGGTCTGCATGTTCCTGATCCTGCATGCGATCAAGACACTGCCGCAGACCAAGCCTGTGCTGCCCATCGCGGCAGAGGATCGCAAGACGACGTTCTTCGGATGGATCATCACGCTCATCCCCCGCGTCGGCATCGTCCGGCCGTTCTGAATTTCCGTTATCGTCTGCGCCGGATCCGCACGTAGAGCGCGCCCGAACCACCGTGACCGATGTGAGCCTCCTCAAAACCCGTCACCAGCGCGCGGAACTCCGGCAGGCTCAGCCAGTGCGGCACCTTACGCCGCAGCACGCCGCGCTCGAACTCGCCGCCGCTCATGGTGCCCTTGCCCGTGATGACGAGCACGAAGGTCAGGCGGTCATGATGCGCGCGCTGCAGGAAGCTGAGCAGCGCGTGGTGGGCATGAAGTTGGGTCATGCCGTGCAGATCGAGCCGCGCATCGATCTCGCTCCTGCCGCGCGACAGTTTTGAACGCTCGCGGCGGTCAAGCGGCGCCAGTGGCGGCACGTTGGGCTTGGCCGGCTTCGATGCATGAGCGGAAACGATCGGTCGCGGCGGCATGGCAGGCTTGATCGGGGGCGGGCTCGATGAAGGTTCGACGCCGTGCATTCTTGCCGGTCGTGATTTGCCTCGCAGCGGCTTGGCCTGCCGGGCGACGCTCTCCCAGAGCGCGCGCTCTTCCTCGCTCAGCACGCGTTTACGCGATGCCGGGGGTGGGGATGGCGTCATGCGTTTCATCGGTCGCGATAATAACGCCTGAGGTAACGGTGGTGCCAGTGCCCGTCGTCGATGCGAGGCCGCGGCGCCGGTAGCGGAATCGCCGCCGTCGGTGTTGCCGGGTCGGTCGCTTGCGCGACGGTTGCCGGCGGCGGCGCGGGAGTTGTGGCCGCAGCTTTGCGCTGGGGAGCTGGGATTGCCGGCTTGGGATCGGTCGGGGCCGCGGACGCGACTTGTGGCGTTGCTTCCGCCTTTCCGTCCTTGGCTTGGCCGCGGTCCTTGAGCTGGTCGGCCAGGGGATCGGTTTGCGGGAACAGCTTTGCGATTGTCTCCGAAGGTCGCGCGTCCGGCAGCGGCATCTTGCGGCCACGCGCGAGCGGGTCGAGACTCCTCGGCACCAGCATGACAAAGCGCATATTGTGCTTGAGCCGGCCCGACACTTTTCCGGCATCCGCTCCGGCGCCAAAATAGAGGTCGGCGCGGGCCGGCCCCGTAATCGCCGAGCCGGTATCCTGCGCGATCATCAGCCGATGGAACGGCGTCTTCGATTGCGCCGACTCGATCGGGAGCTCGCCCTCGATGAAGAACGGCGTGCCGTAGACGTGCAGCGTCTTGTCGACCGCGATCGATCGTCCCGGCGTCAACGGCACGCCCTGCGCGCCGACCGCCTCATCCTGGTCGGACAGATGCACCACGCGAAAGAAGACATAGGCGCGGTTCTGCCGGCGCAACTCTTTTGCGCCATCCGGATTCTGTTCCATCCATTCCCGGATTCGCTGCATCGACATCTCCTCTTTCGGGATGATGCCGCGATCGATCAGGATGCGCCCGACCGGGGTGTAGGGATAGCCATTATGCGCGTCGTAATTGATCCGGATCGTCGAGCCGTCGGAGAGCTTGACCCGCGCCGAGCCCTGGATCTGTGAGAACAAAAGATCGGTCTGGCTCTTGAGCCAGCAGATTTCGAGGCCGCGGCCGGCGATTGCACCGTCCTCGATCTCGGCGCGGTCGTAATAGGGCACCAGCTTGCGGCGGCCGATCTTGCGGTACACCGGACCCTTGTTTGGCAGATCGGGTGCGTCCTGGCTGTAGCCGCGGACGAACAGGTTCGAAGGCCGGCGATAGACCGGCACGTTGTAGACGTCGGTCGGCGTCCGCGAGCCCTCGATGACCGGCTCGTAGTACCCTGTAACAAAGCCTGCGCCTTCGCCGAGCCGCGAGATTTCCACCGGCACGAAATGCGCTTCGAAGAAAGCCCGCGCCTTGTCGGCGTCGGCGATTTTTGCGTTCCGCGCCGCCTCGCAGGGTTCGCGCAGCGACGTTCCCAGAGCCTTCGAAACGGCGGGCGGCGCATTGGCAGGTGGCACCTGCTGCACGGTGATCGGTTTGCAGCTCGAGCGAAACGCCTGGAAGGCGGCGAGATGGTCGTCCTCCTTCCAGCCCGCAATATCGGACCAGGCGAGCGGGCTGTACTGGCTGCCGGCGACTTCCAGCGGCAGGTCGAGCAGAGGGTAGGGCAGGTGCCGGGGGGCGGGCTCCGCGTGATGCGAGCGGCGTGCGTTGAGCGTGGTCAACGTCACCAGCGACAGTACCGCCGCGATCGCACAGAGCGCTGCGGCGTGTCGCCTGAAACGTCTGAGTTCAGTGACCGCTGCCCGTGCCAACCAGCTTCCAGTTCGGATCGCGTGAGGTCATGTCGCGCGCAAAGGTCCAGACGTCGGTGATGTCGGCAACCTTGTCAGGATTGCCGTCGACGATGGTGCCGGACTTGTCGCGGGTGACGGAGATCATCTGCGAGACAAATCGCACGGTCAGTTGCGCCGTGCGGTCGCGCGCTTCGGCGGCGACCAGTTCGGCCTTGTCGATCGATACAAAACGCGTCTCGGTCTTCTGATCGTGCTTCTCGCGATCGCGGATCACAGCCTCAAAGCTTTCATAGACCTCGGACGACAGCAGATCGCGCAGCGCACGGCGATCGCCGTTGGCGAAAGCCAGCACGATCATCTCATAGGCGCCGCGGGCGCCGGAGAGAAAGTGGCGCGGATCGAAAGACGAATCCTGCGCGGCGATGGCATCGAGGCCCTGGGCCAGCGCACTGCCGGAGTCGGCGAGGCCCTTCCAACGGTCATTCTGCTGGGCGACATCGGCGCTCGGCGCAAGCGGCGCCTGGTCGATGATCTTTCCCGGCATCGGCACGACGTTGTTGTCTGGCGCACCCTGCACCGCATTGCGCGCCGTGCGGTCGAACGGTGAGCGTTCCCCGCCGGTCCGCTGTCCGAGCACGTTCCGCAGCCGCACGAAAATGAAAACGGCCAACGCCAGGAAGATGATCGTATAAATATCCACGTCGTTTCGCTTTCATCTCACGCCGGCAATGGACCGGCGCTCAAGCTGCTCCTCAAAGGGAAACAGCGGAAGGCTACATCATCGATTGCGCACGAAGGATGTAGGCATGAAGACTGGCCCGGCCAATGGGGGTGCTCCGGATAGGACGAAGTCTAGCCTGTTTGGGCTGTTGGGGAAACCCTGCATCTGCGAGGAAATCGCGCATCTTCAATTATTTAGGAAAGGGTTTCCGCGATCTTTCGACGCGCCCTGCAACCTTCTTCTTGGGCCAGCATCCGCCACCGCGAGCCGATTTCCGCCGCGCTGGCGCGCTCGTCCTTGTGGAAGGCGGCGGGGCTATGTTAGCCACTCGCCCGGACACAGGCTTTTTTGCGTCAGGAGACAATTCGATGACCAACGGTAACGGCACCCCTCCCGAGGCCGGCCCCCCACCCCAGCTGAATGTGCTGGCGCAATACACCAAGGACCTGTCGTTCGAGAATCCGAATGCGCCGGCTTCGCTGGCGCCCCAGCCGCAGCAACCTCAGATCAACATCCAGATCAATGTCGGCGCCAACAATCTCGCCGAAAACGAGTACGAAGTCGCGCTTTCGATCGAGGGCAAGGCCGAAGCGGCCGGCAAGCTGATGTTCAGCTTCGAGCTCGTCTATGCCGGGGTGTTCCGGATCGTCAACGTGCCGAAGGAAAACCTGCATCCCCTGGTCATGATCGAGTGTCCCAGGCTGCTGTTCCCGTTCGCGCGCGAGATCATCGCGACCTCGGTGCGCGATGGTGGCTTCCCGCCGCTGATGCTGGACCCGGTCGATTTCGTCAGCCTTTACCGGCAGAACATGGAACGCCAGGCTGCCGCACAGGAAGCCGCGCAGATCAAGCCGAGCTAACATTGCTGCGTCAGTAAACTTTCTGGTGAGGAGCCGCGCCCTTGCGCGGCGTCTCCGGACGATGCGGAGCTTGTGATCCCGCCGCACTCTGCTCGGTCCCGTTCGCATCGCTCGGCGAACCTTGAGGCTGGAGTCGGGCGTCATCGTTCGAGACGCACATAAGAACGCGCGCCTCAGAATGAGGGATACACAATGCAGCGCGGCTAGCCCGCCACCGCGGCCTGATACTCGTTCCAGATCGGCTTGTCGCCCAACGTCGCCACGAAGGCACGGTGGGCTTCGCGCTCGATGTCGGTCAGTCGCGGCAGCAGCGGGATGGTGCGCTGGCGTCGCGGAACATCGCCGACGATGCCGATGCGGATCTCGGTCGTCTCGGAGGCCAGAATGAGCTGCGACTGGCGCGACCCGGTGAGGTCGACATAGACCTCAGCCAGAAGTTCGGCGTCGAGCAGCGCGCCGTGCTTCGTGCGGTGCGAATTATCGATCGAATAGCGCGAGCAGAGATCGTCAAGCCGGTTCGAGACGCCGGGATGCTTGCGGCGGGCCAGCAGCAGGGTGTCGACCAGGCGCTCCCTGGGGATCGGCGCGCGCTTGATGCGGTCAAGCTCGGCATTGATGAAGCTGATGTCGAAGGAGGCGTTGTGGATCACCAGCGGCGAATCGCCGATGAAGGCCAGAAACTCGTCGACCAGCTCATGAAAGAATGGCTTGTCGGCCAGGAACGCGTCGGAGAGGCCATGGACCGCGAACGCCTCCGCCGGCATCAATCGCTCCGGATTGAAATAGCGATGAAAGCTCTGCCCCGTCGGCATGCGGTTGAAGATTTCGACACAGCCGATTTCGACCAGGCGGTCGCCGCGAAGGGGGTCCAGACCAGTGGTTTCAGTGTCGAGAACGATTTCGCGCATTGGGGATGATCCACCGTCGGCAGCGAATCACTTTCGCCGCTGCGGCATCTTAGCCACCTGATCCAGAATGTCGCGGATGCGCGCACGCACTGGATCGAGGCCGTGCGACGTATCCACGACGAAATCGGCGCGCCGGCGCTTTTCCTGATCGGGCATCTGCTTGGCCAGAATGGCATCGAGCGTTTCGCCGGACATGGTCCCGCGCGCCAGAATGCGCTCGCGCTGGATCTCCGGCGACGTCGTGACCACGACGACGGCGTCGACACGCTGGTCGCCGCCGGTCTCGAACAGCAGCGGGATGTCCACCACCGCGACGGCTGCGCCTGCCCGTTCGGCATCGTCGAGAAATCTTTGATGATACGCGCGCACCATGGGATGCACGATCCCTTCGAGCCGCTTGATGGCCGCGGGGTCATGCACCACCTTTGCAGACAGGCGTGCGCGGTCGACCCTGCCATTGGCCGTGGTGCCCGGAAATGCCGCCTCGATCGCCGGGACCGCTTCGCCTTCATATACCTTGTGGACCGTCGCGTCCGCGTCATAGACGGGAACACCGGCCTCAGCAAACAGCTTTGCCGTGGTCGACTTGCCCATTCCGATCGAACCAGTCAGCCCAAGCACTCTCATCGGACCTCTAGAACGCGAGCAGGTTCCGGCTGCGCAGAAAACCCAGCAGCGGCAGCAGCGGCAAACCCAAAATGGCGAAATGATCGCTGTCGATGTGCTCGAACAGGTGCACGCCAAGTCCTTCGAGCTGGTAGCCGCCGACGCTAGCAGCAACGGCGTCGCCCGCCGCGTCGAGATAGTCAGATATCTCGCTCTCGCTCAAGGCGCGCATGGTCATGCCGGCCACCGCGACATGCTCGAACAATATCGTCTGGTCACGCGCAACCACAATGGCCGAGTGAAGCTGATGGCTGTGTCCGGCAAGCACGCGCAGCTGCTCGAAAGCCCCCGCGCGGCCGTGGGGCTTGTTGAACAGGCGATCGCCCAGCGCCAGCGTCTGGTCGGCGCCGATGACATGCCGGCCGGGACGGCGCGCGGAGACCGCCAGCGCCTTCTCACGTGCCAGGAGCGCCGCGATGTCGGACGGCGCGGTGGCGCTGGCGGCCGCCTGCACGGCCCGTTCATCGATGCCGGCCGGGATCGCCTCGGCATCGATGCCGGCGTTCTCGAGCAGCATTTGCCGCGCGCGGCTTTGCGAAGCCAATATCAGCTGATTATCGCCACGCCAGAGGGTCATCGGCACAACATCATTCCGAAGGACGCTGCCGCTGCCGGTCGGTATAGAGCTTGAGCACGGCGGCAGCGGTTTCCTCGATCGAGCGGCGGGTCACGTCAAGCATCGGCCAGTCGAATTTTGCGCTCAGCTTGCGCGCATAGGCCACTTCATCGGCCACGGCCTGCCTGTCGATATAAGTGTCGGCCCCGGTGTCGGCCCCCATGGTCAAAAGGCGGTTCTGCCGCACCTGGATCAGGCGCTCCGGCGTGGCGTGCAGGCTGACCACCAGCGGCTTCTTCAGCGTCTCCAATTGGTGCGGGTGTGGAATGCCCGGCACCAGCGGAACGTTCGCGGTGCGGATGCCGCGGTTGGCCAGATAGATCGAAGTCGGCGTCTTCGAGGTCCGGGACACGCCGACCAGAATGATGTCGGCCTCTTCCAGGCCTTCGACATGCTGGCCGTCGTCATGCATCATGGTGTAGTTGAGAGCGTCGATGCGTTTGAAATATTCGGCATTGAGCACGTGCTGGGCGCCGACCCGCCCTGTCGTCGCAGCCCCGAGATAGGCTTCGAACAATTGCATGACCGGGCCGATGATCGAGAGGCTCGGGACGTTGATCTCCTTGCATTTGGCCTCGAGCTTCACGACGAGGTCCCTTTCCAACAACGTAAACAGCACGATCCCTGGCGATTCCTCAATTTCGTCCAGAACTCGGTCCAACTGCTTCTGGCTGCGAACCAGGGGATAGACATGTTCGACCGGGGTCACGTTGGCGTACTGCGCGGCAACTGCGCGTGCCACCGTGATCAGCGTCTCGCCAGTCGAATCGGAGATCAGATGAAGGTGAAAATAATTGCCGCCCGTTGGCATTGATCCCGTTCGTCCTGTGAAGGCGCGTGTGAATCGTTGTGGGATTCGGTGAGAGATTTTTGGTCGAGGTCGGCGCAGTTGGATAACCCGGTCTTTTCTTCACACCCCCTCGGATCAGGATTAAGTCTGGGCCGCCTGATCGATCATAGTGAGATTGTGTGGATTTGTCTCTTCATAAGCACCGCACGCTCCGGTGCAACCGCTTGACCTCGTATGTGTTCTCCAGGCGGCCGGTCCCATGAGCTGACAAGGCGGACGTCTGTGAACAAGCCGCCGAGACGGGCGGAACGACGTTGCGTGAGTCCAATCCACCGCTACCCAGACTCAAACCTTCAGAATCTAAATTTATTTGGTTTGGAGGAGAACTCGCTTGCAGGTATGTCTCGCGTCCAGACGATGGTCGCATCAGGTCAAAGCCCTGATCTCGTGGAGACGAACCGATGTATGTGTGGATCAAGGCGCTCCACGTGATTGCCGTCATCTCGTGGATGGCTGGCATGCTCTATCTGCCGCGGCTGTTCGTCTATCACTGCGAGGCAGAGAAGGGCTCACCGCAGTCCGAGACCTTCAAAGTCATGGAACGGCGGCTTCTCAAAGCGATCATCAACCCCGCGATGATCGTCACGTGGCTGGCCGGACTTTACCTGGTATGGGCTGGCGGCTGGTATCTGGCGCCCTGGTTTCACGCGAAATTCCTGCTGGTCCTGATCATGTCGGCGGTCCACGGATTTTTCGCCCGCTGGGTGAAAGATTTTGCTGCTGATCACAATCAGCGCAGTCAAAGATTCTACCGCATTATCAATGAAGTGCCGACGGTGCTCATGATCGGCATTGTCATATTGGTGATTGTGAAACCATTTTAGGAAAAAACTGTGGGTACGTTGCGCGTTTTTGCCCGACTTGCCTAACCGCGGACGATTTTCTATATTCAGGTCATCCCACCCAACGCAGGCGGATGTGGTTGCGTCCCGGTTCTCGTGTTGAAACCGGCCGCCGCATCAGGTTCGGCGCCTCTCCGGCGCTTTCCTTGCTCAGACCTGCGAACCTTCCCTTTTCGACCGCTTTCCAAAAAGCACCACCTCGCCTCCCATTAAAAGTTAGTCCACAGGATCATCCCAATGCGGGAAATCAAACTTCAAGACCTCAAGTCCAAGACGCCGGCCGAACTCGTATCGTTCGCCGAGGAAAACGGGGTCGAAAACGCCAGCACGATGCGCAAGCAGGAGCTGATGTTTGCCATTCTCAAACAGCTCGCGATTGCCGAGACCGATATTATCGGCGAGGGCGTCGTCGAGGTTCTCGCCGACGGCTTCGGCTTTCTCCGCTCGCCGGATGCGAATTATCTGCCAGGCCCGGACGATATCTATGTCTCGCCGTCGCAGATCCGCCGCTTCGGCCTGCGAACGGGTGATACCATCGAGGGTCACATCCGCAGCCCGAAAGAAGGCGAGCGCTACTTTGCGCTGCTGAAGGTCAATACGCTCAACTTCGAAGACCCGGAAAAGTCGAAGCACAAGGTCAATTTCGACAATCTGACGCCGCTGTTTCCGAACCAGCGTTTCCGGATGGAGCTGGAGGATCCGACCAGAAAGGATCTCTCGGCAAGGGTCATCGATATCGTCGCGCCGATCGGCAAAGGTCAGCGCGCCCTGATCGTGGCGCCGCCGCGCACCGGCAAGACCGTGCTGATGCAGAACATCGCGCACTCGATCACGGCCAATCATCCCGAATGCTATCTGATCGTGTTGCTGATCGACGAGCGTCCCGAAGAAGTCACCGACATGCAGCGTTCCGTGAAGGGCGAGGTGGTCTCGTCCACCTTCGACGAACCCGCCGTACGCCACGTCCAGGTCGCCGAGATGGTGATCGAGAAGGCCAAGCGCCTGGTGGAGCACGGCCGTGATGTCGTGATCCTGCTCGACTCCATCACGCGTCTCGGT
>NZ_JAFATE010000433.1 GCF_019244115.1 Bradyrhizobium sp. | reverse complement strand
GTCGTCAGGCCAATCACAGGATCGCATGGTGACGCCAGACGCGGCGCGAGCAGCGAGGTAGCCCGGATGAGCGGAGCGATATCCGGGTCGATCGCGCCATCAAGAGAGATCCCGCATGTCGCTCTCGCTCATGCGGGCTACTTGCTGCCGGAATGATCTCTGCAGCCCGCAGCGTGCCATGTTGCGTCACGTGCCCATCACGAACGACTTTGGCAGGCTGGTCTCATGTCTCTTGTCAAAAGGCAGAGCCGACGCGTTTCTGCTGGTCCCGAGTATTGCTGCGCATGACCCGAAGCCGAAATTACGCCCATTGATGGCCCGGTAGTTAATAGAAGAACGCTTTGTACAGCGGCCTTCCTTGATTTTCTCGAAGGAATGGATCTCCCGGTTTGCTGAGTCTTTGCGGGAGCGAAGGATCAGTAAGCCACGGAAACACCTTCTCGATGTCGTGCGAGACTGGGTCGTTCGTTACGCCAATCTGAGCACCGAGAAAACGCGCCCCTAGTCCCAAGGAGCGTTCGGGATGCTCCGGATCGAAGAGATGAGCCGAAGACGGATCGGCCGGATCATCCAGCGCGATCATTGGTGGCAGCAATCCGATTGGAATGTCTGAGGTGCCCGTAACCGTGAGCGCGTTTGATGCTGTTATGATCGACCACTTTTGTTTCGGACCTGTTAGCGAACCCCTGATAGATAGAAGTCGGTCCGCAAGGCCAGGAACGCCATAGTGTTCGCCAGGAACCAAATTGTCCGCATTAAGCAGCAGGCAGATCATTCTGCCGTCCCCCAACTTCAGGATGCCTGCTTGGCCCTGATACAGACTGGCAATTCCCGGACCGTTGATGACTTGCCACGCAGGCATCTCCTGATAGGTGACCTGCGCAACCGTAGAGCTCGTATAGGCAACTCCTCCGACCTCTACGCTAAGTGTCAGACGATACCGGATCGGGACCTCCAACCAACTCCACTTATACTTGTCGGCGGCAATTAAAGTTGCGATCCAAACAAGGCCCGCCACGATGGCGGCCACAGGGATCGCCGCGACAATCAATCCGATTTTCACGGTTCGATTCATGGACGACAGAACGCAGAAGGCAACAAACGCTAACCCAGGCAAGCTAAGGGAAGCCTAATCGAATTTAGTCAGAGTTGAGGGACTGGCCACAATTTCCGCTGTGATGGACAGTACCCGAGTGGGAAAATGGCCCAGCGATGCCGAAATCTTGCAGCGCAACAAGTCGGCAGCTATCTGGGGTACAACCTGCCGTGGTGCTTACGCATTCGTAAGGCAGCCCGTGACCCTGAACGGACCTTTGGCGACCGTTTGCAAAACGTCGCCTCTTTAACTCAAAAGGTGCCGAATGTTTGAGCCTTACCTAACGCGTTGGCGCTTGGTCCCCGATGGTGTTCCGATTACGACGCCGGCCGCCGAATTGCTTCCAGTGCGGCGGTCCGGCGATCCTGCCATGCTCAAAGTGTCTCGAGCAGGCGACGAACGTCGCGGCGGCGCCCTGATGGAATGGTGGGAAGGAGAAGGCGCCGCACGTATCTTAGCTAGAGATCATGCAGCCGTTCTCATGGAGCGCGCCTTACGCAATTCTTCCTTGGCCGACATGGCCCGCGCGGGACGTGATGATGAAGCCTGCCGTCTTTTGTGCGCGACCGCCACCCGGCTGCACGCTTCCCGCCCGAAGCCCATTCCTGAACTGATGCCTTTGGTGCACTGGTTTCGTGAACTGGAGCCGGCGGCTGCAAAGCATGGGGGCATCCTTGTTCGCTGCGCAGAGACCGCACAATCGCTGCTGGCCGAACCTCGCGAGTGCGTAGCCTTGCATGGAGACCTGCATCACGGCAATGTACTCGACTTTGGTGCGCGCGGCTGGCTTGCCATTGATCCCAAGGGCTTGGTTGGTGAGCGCAGCTTCGACTTCGCCAACATCTTTACCAATCCCGACCTGGACGATCCGAGCCGTCCGGTCGCGACCGAGCCGGGCCGCCTGGCATCGCGCCTAAAAATCGTCAGCGAGGTCGCGAAGGTGGAACGACACCGCCTGCTGTGCTGGATCCTCGCATGGACCGGATTGTCGGCGGCTTGGTCTCTCGGTGACGAAGATCATCCTCAGGCAAGGATCGTTCTGCGCGTTGCAGAGCTAGCCGCTGCCGAACTTGATCGTTAAATCGCAGCAGCTGCGATATTCGCCGTAGGTCGGCTGTTGGCCCAACTGAGAAATCTTCACGGCTGAAATCGATGCCTGCTACCTGAGGTAGTGCAGACCAGATTTGCTCCGAGTGAGGCTTCGGCAGTTGACCCCAAACGGACGTTACACATGAAAAAGCTATTGCTCTTGTGACGTGCCCTGTTTGGTCCGCGGCACTTGTGCTTGCGGCGCGGGGCTCAAACGAACGAGCGCCCTTGACATCCGCCATCAACCCATTGCACAACGCCTGCCTCAACCGGGGTGCCCGCCAACAAGAGCGGGCTGAGAGCACACCCGTCGAACCTGCCTGGGTCATGCCAGCGAAGGGAGTTTTTGATGCATCAGTTTTTCTCTGTCTCGTTTGCCTCATCGCGCCGCGTCCTCTCGGGACGTTCGCTTCGTCGCGTATGCACGGTGGCTTGAGCTTTTAAGCCCACCACGGCCAACGGCCGTCCTGCATACTCTTCGAAGGATTTTCCCCATGCGGTTTGGATTGTTCGGCGGCGCCGCGGCGCCGCGCCACGACGTTGCTTCCGGCGTCAGGAATTTTCATGACTTCGTGGACGCCCAAGTCGAGGCGGAAGCGCTCGGCTTTCATTCGAGCTTCGTCACCGAGCATCACTTCACCGGTATCGGCCAGCTTTCGGCGGTGGTGACGTTTCTGGCGTTCGTCGCGGCGCGCACGACGAGGCTGCGGCTCGGCACCGCCGTGCTGGTGTTGCCGTGGCACAATCCGGTGCTGCTCGCCGAACAGGTCGCGACGCTCGATCTGTTGTCGGGCGGCCGGCTCGATCTCGGCGTCGGCAAGGGTTACCGTCACAACGAGTTCGCGGGCTTTGCGATGCCGCCCGCCGAGGCCGAGCCGCGCTTTGAGGAAGCGCTCGCGGTGCTGCTCCGCGCGCTGTCGTCGGACGCGCCATTCTCGCATCGTGGCCGGTTCTGGCGCTTCGACGAAGTGATCGTCGAGCCGCCGCCGCGGCAACGGCCGCATCCGCCGTTGTGAATCGCGGCGAGCAGCGAGGCCTCCATCACCTCGGCGGCGCGTCGCGGCTACAATCTGCTGCTCGATCAGTTCGCCTCGCCGGCCCAGATCGGCGAGCGCATCGCGCTCTATCGCCGCCAGCTCGAGGCGGCGGGCCACCTATTCGACGAGATGCGAGTGGCCGTCGCGCGCAACGTTTGGGTCGCGACAGACAACGCCGACCGGGACGAGGCCGCGGGTCGCCAGGCAGAGGTGCATCAAAGGCTGCTCGCTCTGTCGCGCGGGCCGGAAAGCCGCAGCGGATCGCATATCCTTGCCTATTCCGACGCACCGGGCGCGCGCGAGGCGCATGCGCTGATTGGTGCGCGCGAGGAGATCGTCGACAAGCTCGGTGAGCTGCGGGACCGCGGCGCCTCCTATGTGCTATTGTTTGGCCAGGGTTCGCGCGAGAATCTTCGGCGATTCGCCGAGCAGGTGATGCCGCATGTGTGATGCGATTCAGGTGAGGCGATTTGGGCGAGGCCACAAGCCCGCCTAGTTGTTCAAGGAGGCAGTCCCAAAGATATCGTGCCTTGCTCTGCTCCTGAACCCGGCCACTCAACATGACGAAGATCGCGCCGTCGCCGAGAACAAATATGCCGCCGAATAGGTTTCAAATCTCGGTCGAGTCGGTTGTCGCGCGAGAACCCGCCGACCTTGAGCGCGCCTTTTCCGATATTGCAAAGCGCGGCTTCAACGCAGCGATTGTCGCGCAGCATCCGATGCGATATTCCTACTCTGACCGGGGTTTCCAGTTCTTCGCCTTTTGACCGTAAGCGGTCTTCGCGATCATTGTTGTTTGGTTCTCTGTCTTCAGTCAGACTGACCGCACCGCACGTCTCGGAGTAATCGCTTCATGTCGTCGAGAAGGGATTTTTTCCAACGCATCGCGCGTTCGATGTCCGCCGGAGACATTGACCACGTCGCCGATTGGTTCACAGAAGACTTCAAACTACACGATCCTTCAATTGGTGGCTTTCGCTTCGGTCATCAGGGCGCGCAAGATATGTTGCGGGC
>NZ_JAFATE010000270.1 GCF_019244115.1 Bradyrhizobium sp. | reverse complement strand
CGCCTGCGCGGCCTACCTCGCCAGGGAAGGCCTGCGCGTGAGCGTGGTCGAGCGGCGCAAGGTGGTCGGCGGCGCCGCCGTCACTGAGGAGTTTCATCCAGGCTTCCGCAATTCGGTCGCGGCCTATACGGTCAGCCTGCTCAACCCGAAAGTCATCGCCGATCTCAGGCTCGCCGAGCACGGCCTGAAACTGGTCGAGCGCCGTGCACAAAACTTCCTGCCCGCCCCTGACGGCAGCCACCTTCTGACCGGCGAAGGCCGCACGCGCGCGTCGGTCGCGCGGCTCAGCGCACGCGATGCCGAGGCGATCGACGGTTTTTCGCGGGAACTGGAGGCGATCGCCGACGTGCTGCGGCAGTTCGTGCTGCGCGCGCCGCCGAACCTGGTCGAAAGTTTTGGCGCCGGCGCCGTCCGCGAGGCCTTCAACGCGCTCGGCACCGCGAACATCCTGCGCGGGCTGTCGCTGGAGGAGAAGCGCGCGCTGCTCGACCTGTTCACGCGCTCGGCCGGCGACATGCTCGACGAGCGTTTTGAGACCGACCTGGTCAAGGCGCTGTTCGGCTTCGACGCCATCGTCGGCAATTATGCGAGCCCCTACGCCGCGGGCTCGGCCTACGTGATGCTGCACCACGCCTTTGGCGAGGTGAACGGCAGGAAAGGCGTCTGGGGCCATGCGATCGGCGGCATGGGCGCCATCACCCAGGCGCTCGCGCGCGCCGCGCGCGGGCATGGCGTCGAAATCATGACCGATGCGGGCGTGCGCGAATTGATCGTCGAGCGCGACCGCGCCGCCGGCATCGTGCTCGACAACGGCACCATGCTGCGGGCGAAATATGTCGCGGCCAGCGTCAACCCAAAACTGCTCTACACGCGCCTGGTGCCCGAACACGCGCTGCCGCCGCCGTTTCTCGCGCGGATCAGAAACTGGCAGTGCGGCTCCGGCACCTTCCGCATGAACGTGGCGCTGTCGGCCCTGCCCTCGTTCACGGCGCTGCCTGGCGAGGGCGATCATCTCACCGCCGGCATCATTCTGGGCCCCAGTCTCGGCTACATGGACCGCGCCTATCACGATGCGCGCGCATACGGCTGGAGCCGCGCGCCTGTGGTCGAAGTGCTGATCCCCTCGACGCTGGACGATAGCCTCGCGCCCAGGGGCGCACATGTCGCCAGCCTGTTCTGCCAGCACGTCGCGCCCGTCCTGCCGGATGGCAGATCCTGGGACGACCATCGCGATGAGGTCGCCGACCTGATGATCGCCACCGTCGACGCCTACGCGCCCGGCTTCGCGCAAAGCGTGATCGGCCGGCAAATCCTGTCGCCGCTCGACCTGGAGCGCGAGTTCGGCCTGATCGGCGGCGACATTTTTCACGGCGCACTAACGTTGAACCAATTGTTCTCGGCGCGCCCGATGCTCGGACATGCCGATTATCGCGGCCCCGTGAAGGGCCTCTATCATTGCGGCTCCGGCGCCCATCCCGGCGGCGGCGTCACTGGCGCTCCCGGCCACAACGCTGCGCGTGTCATTCTGGCCGACCATCGCGCGCTGTTCGCCCGGCGTTGACAGGTCTGTGGACAGGCTGGGAGTGGGCTGTCGATAGCGCCATGCGCCAAACGCCGCATGCACAGCAACCGCGTTGGACAACTTATCGACATCCACTGCAAGAACTGTGGAGAACGTCACGAAGATGGCGTGGATAAAGCTGTGACCAGGCGATCTGCCTCACTGAACTTGCCGAGCCTGTTCACGCGTCATGCACCGACCACATTGGCGCAAGCTCTTGGCGGGTCTCGAATATCTCGCCAAGCCCGATATATGTGCACAATCTTGTCCACGGCGCCGGCGGCGAAAGCGCAGCTCCGGATCAAATGTGGCGCGGCAGATGTTGCAAGGCAGAAGCACCGGAGACGGAGTTCCCGGTGGGCCGGATCGATAGGAACGATCCATTCTGCCGTGGCTTGGAGGGGGATGGATGATCTGCTCAAGCGCGCCGACCTGGCTATTGAGGATAGTCATCGCATCAGGAGCCAAACCAAGGAGCACCTGGCGCGTGGCAAGGTGACGAGTGCACGGGTCAAGGGAACCCTTCAATGGGTTCGCGCGGAGTGCGCCAGGTCTCGTCAGCTCGGTTCGGAAGCCACTGACAAGCGTTCTTCGAGCAGGTTTCTCCCCGCCGGAACGATACGCGATCGCAAGGCTCAAGGCGCGGCGGATCGAATACATGCTCTAACGATCAGATCAACCGATCCTGCCAAGCGCGATTGATCCCGGCAGCTCCTTCTGAGATACCATCGCGAGGCCACCGAGCCGCGCATGAGCCCGGCTCGGCATGCCCCTCACATGAAAAGACCGGGCGCGTGCGCCCGGCCCTTGAGAACGCCTGGGTTGTTCGACTACTTCAACGAGGTGCTGACCGAGTTGAAGACTGAGCTGACCCCGGTTCCAACACCGTTCACCGCGGCAATGATAGCAATCGCTATCCCAACTGCGATGAGACCGTATTCGATGGCCGTTGCGCCGGATTCATCCCTCAAGAATGTCGAGAGCATCGCCTTCATAGGGTTGGTGCCTCGCTTTGCTTCCACAGGAACCGTTGATCAGTTCCTCCCGTATGACTACGGGAAAAAACCTAAGGTTGTTTGAAGGAGCAAACGGTAAATTTTCCAGATATTGCGAGACAACAACGCCCCAAAATTGCATCAAATCTTATCGTTCTAGACGCTGCGACGCCCCACCACCACATTTCAGCTTGAAGCACGAACCCGGACCCGTGATGACCGCCCCTCTCCCAACCACCCACCGCGCCAGCCTTGCGATCGGCGATGAGGCTGCCGCGCGGCGCGTGGTCGATGCCCTCACCGAAGTCTTTTGCGAAGGCGAGACCGCGGTTGCCGCCTTTGAGCGGCCGGACGGCCGCTGGGACGTCACAGCCCATTTTGCCGATCCGCCGGATCAGGCCCTGCTGCGTATGCTGGTGACGAATGCCGTCGGCGAAACGGTCGCCGAGGGCCTCAGCTTTGACACGCTGGAGGCGAAGGACTGGGTCAAGGCCAGCCTCGAAGACCTGGTGCCGGTCCCGGCCGGGCGTTTCGTCGTCCATGGCCAACATGACCGGGCACGGATCGCCCCCAACAGGCTCGGCATCGAGATCGAGGCGGCGCTGGCGTTCGGCACGGGCCACCACGGCACCACGCGGGGCTGCCTCACGCTGCTCGACCATGTGCTGAAAACGCGCCGACCGCGCCGCCTGCTCGACCTCGGCACGGGTACCGGCGTGCTGGCGATTGCGGCCGCCAAGGCGCGGCATCTACCCGTGCTGGCGAGCGATATCGATCCGCCCTCGGTTGCGGTCGCGCGCGACAATGCGCGGCTCAACGGCGTCGGCAACCTCATGCAGGTGGTCCGCGCCACCGGGTTTGCCGCACCGGACTTCGCGAGCGCCGGACCATTCGACCTGGTGCTGGCCAACATCCTGGCCAATCCACTGCGGCAGCTCGCGCGCCCGATGACGCAGCATCTGGCGCCAACAGGGCTCGTGATCCTCTCAGGGCTCCTGACCCATCAGGCGCGCGCCGTGATCGCCGCCTATCGCGCGCGGGGCCTCCTTCCCGTTCGGCATCTCAGGATCGAAGGCTGGAGCAGTCTCCTGCTGCGCTCGGTCAAATGAGCACGCGCGCCTGCGGAAATTGCACGCTGTGTTGCAAGGTGATGGCGATCGAGCAGCTCGAGAAACCGGTGGGCCGCTGGTGCCCACACTGCAATCCGGGTCGCGGCTGTCTCGTCTATGCCGAGCGTCCCGGCGAATGTCAGTCCTTCAGTTGCATGTGGCTCGTGAACGAGCTGCTGGACGAACGCTGGAAGCCGAACAGGTCAAAGCTCGTCCTGACGACGTCGGATGACGGGATCGAAGTCCGATGCGACCCGGGCTTTCCCGATGCATGGCGCAAGGAGCCGTTCGGCAGCGAGATACGCCAATGGGCGATATCCGGAGATGCTCACGACGTGACCGTGGTGGTCATCGTCGGCCAGAAAATGATCCTGATCGCTTCGGAGCGGGAGTTCGATCTGGGGATCGTACGCCCGGATGAGCGGATCGTGCGGGAACTGGAGGGGACGCGCGTTATCGGGGCGAGCGTCGTGAAGGCCAATGAGATCAGGGATTGAGGGGACTAGAAGCCTCAGTCCTGCGGCTCTGGTTGCGGTGATTTGGAGCGCGTCTTCTGACGAAAGGACAGAATGCGTCTTGCCCGCATCTCGGCGAAGCGGTCAAGCATCTGGACCATCACCCCACGCCGCTCTTGGACGTCAGGTGGGGCTGGAGCGCGGGCCGTGGGGGGTGTGAGTTTCTCGAACGTAAATGCAGGCATGTCTTCCCCTCACCGCTGAGTTGAAACAAACCCCTTGGACTTCCCCGGCCTTCGTCTTTGAAAGGGATGTGACAGCAAATCCTTGATCGCGTCAACATGAACGATAGTTTCGATCTCCTGCCGGTACCCGGCGGAGCATACATGCGCCGTCGCGCGTTGCCGCCAGCCGATCGCCAACCTAGACTGAAAGCACCATGTTCGAAGCGCATTTCCAGACTTTTGAAGACCCTGAAAGCGGAGTCGCTCTCTCCGCGCGGCTGTCGGCCTTTCGGGAGGAGCTGGCGCGGCGGAAGCTGACCGGCTTTGTGATTCCGCGCGCCGACCAGCAGCAGAATGAATATGTCGCCCCGTCGGAGGAGCGGCTGGCGTGGCTGACCGGCTTCACCGGTTCGGCAGGACTGGCGATCGTGCTGACCAGGGAAGCAGCGATTTTTGTCGATGGCCGCTACACGCTGCAGGCCGGCCAGCAGGTCGATGGCAAGGCCTGGTCAGTCGAGTCCCTGGTCGAGCCGCCGCCCGAGACCTGGCTGTCAGCGCATCTTTCAGCGGACGACCGCCTCGGCTTCGATCCCTGGCTGCACACGACGGCGGCCGCCGAGCGGCTCGCGACCGCCTGCGCCAAGGCCGGCGCCGAGCTCGTGGCCATCGAGAGCAATCCGGTCGATGCGGTGTGGACCGAACGCCCGCCCGCGCCGCTCGGCCCGGTCGCCATCCACGGCAGGCAATTTTCCGGCGAAATCGAGGCCGAAAAGCTGCAGCGGATTCGTGAGGAAATCGCAAAGCTCTCCGTCGATGCGCTGGTGCTGTCGGACAGCCATGCAGTGGCCTGGACGTTCAACATCCGCGGTGCCGACGTCGCCCACACGCCGCTGCCTTTGTCCTACGCACTGGTCCCAAAACATGGCCGGCCGACCATCTTCATCGATCATCGCAAGCTGTCGAACGCCACACGCGACCATCTCGAACAGTCGGCAGACGTCCAGGAACCGAACGCGCTGGAGCCGAGACTGGCCGCTCTCGCCAAGCGCGGCGGGGCGATTGCCCTCGACAATGCGACGGCGGCCGATGCGCTGAGCCGGCTGATCCAGGCTGCCGGCGGCAAGCCGGTGCGCGGCAGCGACCCGGTGAGCCTGCTGAAGGCGGTCAAGAATGAGACCGAGATCCAGGGCACCAGGACCGCGCATCGCCGCGACGCGGTGGCGCTGGCGCGTTTCCTCGCCTTCATCGACCGCGAGGCGCCATCGGGCAGCCTCACCGAGATCGATGCCGTGGAAGCGCTGGAGACCTTTCGCCGCGATACCGGCGCGCTGAAGGACGTCTCGTTTCCAACCATCTCCGGCACCGGGCCGAACGGCGCCATCGTGCATTACCGCGTCAGCCGCAAGAGCAATCGGCGCATCGCGCGCGGCGACCTGCTGCTGATCGATTCCGGGGCGCAATATGAGGACGGCACCACCGACGTCACGCGCACCATCGCAGTCGGCGAGCCGACGGCGGAGATGCGCGACCGCTTCACCCGTGTGCTGCGCGGACACATCGCGATCGCCCGCGCGGTATTTCCCGACGGCACCACCGGCGCCCAGCTCGACACGCTGGCGCGGCAGTTCCTGTGGCAGGCCGGCATCGATTTCGAGCACGGCACCGGTCACGGCGTCGGCAGCTATCTCAGTGTGCATGAGGGGCCGGCGCGGATCTCGAAACTCGGCACCACGCCGCTGAAGCGCGGCATGATCCTGTCCAACGAGCCCGGCTACTATAAGACCGACGGTTTTGGCATCCGGATCGAAAATCTCGAGCTCGTCGTCGTAGCCGAGATCGCTGGCGCCGAGAGGCCTATGAACGGTTTTGAGACGCTGACCCTGGCGCCGATCGACCGGCGACTGATCGATGCTGCATTGCTGAGCGACGCCGAGCTCGACTGGCTCAACGCCTATCATGCGCGCGTGCGCGCCGAGGTGCGGCCGGCGCTGGATGAGGCGACCAAGGCCTGGCTCGATCAGGCCACGG
>NZ_JAFATE010000191.1 GCF_019244115.1 Bradyrhizobium sp. | reverse complement strand
ACGTCAACGAGGTGATCGCAAACCGGGCGTTGCAACTGTTGGGTGACCAGCCCGGCAACTACGATCGCATCCATCCGAACGACCACGTCAACACCGGCCAGTCGACTAACGACGTGTTGCCGGCCGCCGTGAAGCTCGCGGTCTACGACAAATCGCAAACGCTCATCGATGCCCTATCGCATCTGGCGGCGGCGTTGGAAGACCGCGCGAAGGCCTTCGACCATGTGCTGAGGATCGGTCGGACCTGCATGCAGGCGGCACAGCCCATGCGCTTGGGCCAGGCGTTTGGCGGATATGCGGCCGCGATCCGCAGGCTCGTGGCGAAGCTGACGGCTGCGCGGAACGAGATGCTGGTTTTGCCTCTCGGTGGAACTGCCATCGGCACCGGGCTTGGCTCGGCACCCGGCTATCGCCGCGCCGTCTACAGGCACTTGCGGGAGATCGTCGGCGCCGACGTTCGCCCAGGCGAGAACATGTTCGACGCCATGCAGAACGCCGATGGCTTCGCGAGGGTCTCCTCCGAAATTCGCATCTGCGCCGAAGTGATCGGAAAAATCGCCTCGGACCTCATCATCCTCGCTTCGGGCCCGAACAGCGGGGTCGGAGAACTGCGGCTTCCCTCGGTCCAGCCCGGCTCCTCGATCATGCCCGGCAAGATCAATCCAGTCCTCCCCATGATGATGCAGCAGGTGGCGTTCGCGGTGGTCGGCAACGATGCGGCAGTGTCGCTGGCGTCGCTCCAGGGGCAGCTCGAAATCAATCATTTCGAGCCAGTGATTGCGTCGCGCCTCTTCGACTCCATTGAACTTCTTGCGAAGTCGACCCGGATTTTCGCCGACAAGTGCATCGCCGGCATTGAAGCCGATCGCCACCATTCGCTTCATAACCTCTTGCGGTCATCCGCCATCGCGACAGTCTTCGTCCCGAAACTCGGATACGCTAGCGTTGCCGCGCTCGTGCATGCCTCGGTGGCCGAACGGCGGCCGTTCATCGATCTGGCGATCGCGCAGGGATTGTTGACGCACGACGAGGTGCTCGACGTCTTGCGCGAAAGCACCGAGTACCACGATGACGCCGCATGAGCCGCTCCTCGGCGCTCTCGATCCTGCGGCCCGACCCGACCGGCACTGTGACTCCGGCTTGGCGCGCGATCCGCAGCCGAAACCGCCTACGACATGGTGATCGACACGTTTCGCCCTGACGAGGATCTCATCTCGCGTTTTCCCAGCCGATGTTCGCATCACACGATGGGTCAGGCTCTGGCCAATTGACCCTCGACATCGTAAGCGCATCCTTCCAGGACTTCGGCATCGATTGCCGCACCGAGAGTCCATGCAGTCAGCTTGGAACCGCTAGCCGCATACTCCGGCTTGATGAATGCGATCGCAAGCGGAGCACCGACACGGTGGCCATAGCTTGCGCTAGAAATATACCCGGCGACCTTAGAACCTTGAAACAACGGCTCACCGCCTGTTGGGTCGACCTCATGCTCTGCCAATCGAAGCATTCGCATTTCGTAACGCTTACCCGCTGCTTCTCTGTTAGACAGCCCCGTTTGCGAAACGAACTGATTGTTCGTGCGGTCAAGCATCCATTCCATCCCGGCTTCGTGCGGACTGATCTCAGCGTTTAGTTCGTCTCCTGTGCGCGGGACGCCTTTTTCGATGCGCATGGAGTTCATGGCGCGTGCACCGAAAGGCCTCAAGTCGACGCCAGCTTTCTTCGCTGCAGCCGTGAGCTTATCATGCAAGGCAACCTGATCTTTCATCGCGCAGTGAATCTCGTAAGACAGTTCACCTACGTACGACAGACGCAATATGGTGCATTCGAGAGCGCCGATCCGGCATTCCATGCCAGCAAAGAAGTCGGGCAATGGCGTCCCGCTGCACAGCGCTTCCATTACAACACGGGCTTTTGGTCCTGCGATCGAAAATCCGGTCCACTGCTCGGTACGGTTGCTGAACCTGAGGTTCATGTCTTCCGCGATCGGCAGAAGGTGGCGGAGATGTATCCTCGAGTGCGAGCCGGATCCAACAAGCATGTAGCGATGGCTTTGAAGCCGCAGGATGGTCATGTCGCCGAGCAGCCCGCCTTTGACATCGACAACCGGCGACAGCGTCAATCCGCCATCCTTCGCCGGGAGCCGACCGGGAAGCGCGCGACGCAGGAAGTCTGCGGCTTGCTCGCCTTCGACGAGATAGTTGGCGAAACTGATCAGATCAGTGTAGCCCGCTTCATCACGCACGTGCAGGCACTCTCCCGCCACTGCCCGATGTGCCTCGGAGCGCCGGAACGTCGCCGTTTCGACTGGCGGTTGGCGGTCGATTGCGAACCAGTTCGGACGCTCCCAACCATCTGCAACGCCAAAACAAGCTCCGAGAACCTCATATCGCTCGTGCATTGGCGTCGTACGAACTGGACGCCCAGCGATAACTTCCTCGTTTGGAAAATGAATCTTGTACCGTTTCGCATAGGCATCGTGAGCGCGAGCATGAGTATAGCGACCGATCGCCCAATCGCCATAACGGAGCACGTCGCACGAGGAAAGGTCGCGGTGCGGCGTTCCCTCGACAATCCACTCCGCGATCATCTGACCGAAGCCGCCCGACATCGAAATGCCGGCGAGGAATCCTGCTGCACAGAAATGATTTGATTGACCTGGCATCCAACCGAGAAGAGGCCGCTGGTCCGGGGTGAACACGAACGGTCCATGGACCACGGACTTGATTCCGGTCTGGCCAATACAGGGGATCGCCTCGAAAACGTGCTCTAACGACGGCAGCAATCGGTCCAGGTCCGGCTCGAACAACTGCTGAGAAAACTCGTCCGGCATTTTATCGACGCCAAAATCCCTGGTGTCGGCTTCATAAATACCAAAGAGGATACCGCCACCTTCGCGCCGCCCGTATACTCCTGCATCGACATCACGGAAGACTGGAGGGTCGCGGCGGATGCCTTGCACCGCCGCGATCGGCTCCGTTATGAGGTAATGGTGCCGCATGTTGATCATCGGAAGCCTTGCCCCGGTCAACTGTGCGATTTCGTCTGCGTAGAGGCCGGCAGCGTTGATGATGATATCTGCTTGAATAGTGCCGTTCGGTCCCGATACAAGCCAGCCGCCATGTTCGGTAGCTGTAAGGCTCTCGACCTTCCAGCCTTCATGGATACGGGCGCCAAGCATTCTTGCCCCTTTGGCGAAGGCCATTGTCAAACCGTTGGGGTCCGCATGGCCTCCCGAGGGATCAAACATCGCGCCAAGGACGGTTTCG
>NZ_JAFATE010000130.1 GCF_019244115.1 Bradyrhizobium sp. | reverse complement strand
TTCGACTGCGATCCGGCTCAGGTCGAGGCTCTGACAGCCACCTTGTGCGGCTGGTTCGCCGACTGGCTCGACTCGCTACGCCGGATGCTGACGGCTGATCGGCTCGTGAAATCATCGGAATCCGGCCGCCAAGCGGTCTGAAACGGGTAAAACTGGAAAATTGATGCAATCGCCATCGAGGCTGGTGTGGTGTCTACATCCCATCAAGACCCGGAACCAAAAAATATTGTCCGGTTTTCGGTGTCGCAGCCCTGTTGCATTCGGCCGCCGCTTTTGGCATAGGTCTGCGCGTTGCCGGTGCGCGCTGTGCCGGAAACAGGATGCGGGTGTAGCTCAGTGGTAGAGCACGACCTTGCCAAGGTCGGGGTCGAGGGTTCGAGCCCCTTCGCCCGCTCCAATTTCCTCCTGACATCGTCACGCCGGGAGAGCCGCGATCTCGCCTTCGGGATCGAGATGGGCAGGCCGCCAGCCGAGCTCGGCTCTCGCTTTCGCACCGCTCAGCCGCTGGTCACGGGCATAGCCTCTTGCCCACTCGCCAAGTTCGCCGGCGATCTGATCGGCGGAGACGATTTGTGGCGTCTGGTTCGGTCGGCCGAAACGTCGTGCAAAGGCGCGCGCGATCCGCCCTACTTCAAGCGCCTCAATCGCCGCGCCGATATAGCTCGAGCCGGGAGGCGCCATGTCGAGTGCCAGCGCGTAGAGCTCGGCCAAATCGTCACGATGCACCAGCGGCCATCGTACGGCTTCACTCCCCACGATGCGGATTGCGGCGCCGGCGCGCGCATCGGCGGCAAAGCGGCTGAAGACGCCGCCATCGGCCGTGTAGACCATCGCCGGATGGATTACGACGCCCTTCACCGCGCGGGAGGACAGAATGCGCCACGCGTGCGGGACCATCCACGCAAACGCCGGCAGCGGAGAAAATGGTGCTGCTTCGGTCGCGACCTCGTTGCCGCCCGTGCCGAACAGCCAGCATCCGCCGGTCGTGATGAACCGCGGCCGCGGTCGCTGTCCGGCGAACCTCCGCAGCATCGCATCCAGCAGGCGGCCGTCGACCGTACCCATGTCGGCATCGAGATCAAAAGCCAGATGAACGATCGCATCGATCGGCGGCAGCTGTTCGATCCACGATGCCGGTCTTGCGATGTCGCCGACCAGCGGCTGGCCACCGATGCTTCGCAGTTTCTTCGCCGACGCTTCCGATCGGACCAGTCCTGTGAGCCGATGTCCGCGCTTGATCAGGACACGAGCGAGCGCGGTGCCGATGAAGCCCGTCCCGCCGAGAACGAAAACATTCATCCTCGTCCTCCCGCTTGATCTGCATCGTCCGGCTCATGATGCCGGAGATCGGTCCTGCCCGCTTCCCATGCATCTCGCGCTGCAGCACACGCACGAAGGCCGACTCTCGACGATCGTGTTTACCGACATTTGTCCGATCGTCTCAAGAACGACCGGGCCGGGCCGCCGTCCGCTTCTCAGAGCTTATGGATGTGCTACCATTTTTTCAGGTCTCTCCGGTCCGTCGGCAGACCCAAAGGTTCGTCTCTCAAAACCGTTTCGAACAATAAACAGTCGCAGCACCAATGCTGCAACAGGGGAGTGACGTGATGATATCGGCCTTCCATAAATCCATTCTTGCGCTCGCAACGATAGGGCTCGTTGCGGGGGCGGGCCTTGCCAATGCACAGCAGCAGGACAAGGACCGCCCGCTGAAGAAATACGAGTCTGGGACCAAGGAGTTTTGGACCCATCCACCGGACGACTGGTTCCTCGGCGACGAGACCGAGGCGCAGAAGGGGCTTGCGCCACCCTCCGGGCCGCCGACCGGCGCCTCCGACTCCGAACTCGCCAACCTCATCAAGAAGATCAAGCTGCCGACAGGTTTCAAGATCGAGGTGTACGCCTCGGGCGTGCTGGCGGCGCGGCAGATGGCCTGGGGCGACAAGGGCACGCTGTTCGTCGGCTCGTTCGGCCTCGGCAACGTCTATGCGATCACCGACAAGGACGGCAAGAAGGAGGTCAAGACCATCCTCAAGGGCCTGAACATGCCCACGGGTCTCGCCTACCGCGACGGTGCGCTCTACGTCATCGCCGTCGACAAGCTGATCAAATACGAGAACGCCGAAGCCAATCTCGACAATCTCGGTTCCGGCAAGGTGGTGTATGACGACATGCCGTCCTATGCCGCACATGGCTGGAAATATCTCGCCGCCGACAAGGACGGCTGGTTCTACGTCCCGTTCGGTCCGCCCTTCAATGTCGGCATTCCGCCCACCAGCGTGTCGCAGATTCGCCGCGTCGATCCCAAGACCGGCAATGCCGAAGTCTGGGCGCTCGGCGTCCGCAACTCGGTTGGCGGCGACGTCGATCCGCGCAGCGGCAAATACTGGTTCACCGAGAATGCGCGGGACTGGATCAGCGACGATCTGCCCTCCGACAAGCTGAACATGATCAACAAGATGGGCGAGCATTTCGGCTATCCCTATTGCCATCAGGGCGATCTGCCGGATCCGAAATTCGCGATGGGGCACAAATGCTCCGAGTTCACCCCGCCGGTCCTCAACCTCGGCGCCCATGTCGCTCCGCTCGGCATGAAGTTCTATACCGGCGACCAGTTCCCCGCCGAGTACAAGAACAACATCCTGATTGCCGAGCACGGCTCGTGGAACAGGCACAAATATCAGGGTGGGCGAATCGTGCGCGTGATCGTCGGCCCGGACGGCAAGCATCCGAAGGAAGAGGTGTTCGCATCGGGCTGGATCGAGGGTGACCAGGGCTATCTCGGCCGGCCTGCTGACATTGTCCTCGCCAAGGACGGCTCGATCCTCGTCGCGGACGATTGGGCCGGTGCGATCTATCGCATCAGCTACAGCAAGAAGTGATGTCTTGATGATCGGGGCTGCGGTCGCGCGATGATGCGGCCGCGGCCCTTTGCATTCCGACAATATCGAACGGCCACCGCAAGGCCGTCAGCCCAAGGAAACGTGATGCACAAGCTCGGAGTGACGGCCGCGTTGCTGGCCGCAATCGTCGCAGGCGGATCGACCGCCCATGCCGCCGATCTGGCGGCCGGCAAGGCCAAGGCTGAAATCTGCGCCGGTTGTCACGGCGAGAACGGCATCTCGACGACGGAGAACATTCCCTCGCTCGCCGGACAGCAGGATCAGTTCATCCAGTGGCAACTGGTGTATTTCCGCGCCGGTTCGCGCAAGAACGAGGCGATGCAGCCGATCGTCGAGCAGCTGAGCAACGAGGACATTCGCAATCTCGGCGCCTATTTCGCATCCCTTGCGCCGCCAAAGTCGCCTCCGGACAATGAGGCTGATTTGTCGAAGAAGGGCGCGCAGGCGGCAATGGGCCGCCGCTGCGCCTCGTGCCACACCGATTCCTACGCGGGGACCAAGGGCGTCGCCCGCCTCACCGGACAGCGCGAGGAATATCTCACCAAGGCGCTGCGCGAGTACAAGTCGGGTGCCCGGTTCGGCGGCAGCGGCGGCGCGATGACGGATGTCGCCTATCCCTTGAGCGACGAAGAGATCGTCGCGCTCGCGCACTATCTCGCGCATCTGTAGCTGTCGTCCCGGACAAGCAAAGGAGGGCCGAGCGCCGATCCGGAACCCATGACCACAGGACCTCGTTGTTGCGAAGGACGACTCCCGTATAACCCTCACGGACAGATTCCGCGGTATGGGTCCCGGCGTTCGCCGGGACGACAGCGACGATCTATCCCCGCTGCTTCTCATAAGCCTTCAGATGCGTGTAGGCGACGCGGAGCCGCGGCACCGGCACCTTGGCGCGATCGGCGCGTGCGATGAGATCGCCGATGACGTGATCGGCTTCGACCGGCTGGCCCTGCTTGATGTCACGGAACATCGAGGCGCCCAGCGGCGAGCCCTCTGTGGTCAGCATGGTCAAATTGCGCTCGACGAACGGCGCGCGCGGCGAAAAGCCCTCGGCGGCGGCGGTTTGCCTGCACTCTTCAAAAATGCCGAGAATGAATTCCTTGCCGCCGGGGGCGGCGAGAATGTTGCCGAGCGTCGTCCGCATCAGGCTGGTCGAGGCGGCGAGCGTGGCCAAGAACACCCATTTCTCCCACATGTCCTGCAGCACGCTGGCGCTGGCCGATG
This sequence comes from Bradyrhizobium sp., assembly GCF_019244115.1. Lineage (GTDB taxonomy): Bacteria > Pseudomonadota > Alphaproteobacteria > Rhizobiales > Xanthobacteraceae > Bradyrhizobium. Next base: position 548 of record NZ_JAFATE010000130.1, on the reverse strand, counting down.
ATCCGAATTTACCGCTGGCGAAAATGTCGGCGATGGCGCCAACCCGCTCCGACATCGTGCCGTCGCGCTCGCCAAAGCCGAGCGACTGCATCGGCTGCAGCTGCACCACCTCGCGCGCCTCGTTCAGCGTCGCCGCAATGGCGCAGAGCCCGCCCAGCACGCGCTCACTCCCAAACTTGTTGTCGAGGACGTCGAGATGATGCATGCCGTTCAACAGCGGGATAATCGCCGTGCGCGGCCCGACCGCCGGCGCAAAAGATTTTATCGCGTCGTCGAGGTCGTAGGCCTTGCAGGAGAGCAGCACGACATCGAAGTGATCCCCGAGTGCGTCGGCCTGCGCGGTCGGCGGATTTTTCAGCGTGGCGTCGCCGTGCGGGCTTTTGATGACGAGCCCGCTTGCAGCGAGTTCGCCGGCCCGTCGCGGCCGGACCAGGAAGGTAACGTCGCGCCCCGCCTGCAGCATCCTGCCGCCAAAATATCCGCCGATGGCGCCGGCGCCGACCACGAGAACACGCATGGTTTGATCCTTTTTCTTCTTCTTGAGGGAG
>NZ_JAFATE010000044.1 GCF_019244115.1 Bradyrhizobium sp. | reverse complement strand
GGTCGGCGCGACGTTCTTCGTGACCGACGGACTCCAGACCATCGCGGCGGGAGCCCTGCGCGGCCTGAAGGACACCCGCATGCCGCTGATGTTCGCCGCAACAGGATATTGGCTCGTCGGCTTCCCCTCGGCCTGGGTGCTCGCGTTTCACGCCGGCCTCGGCGCGGTGGGAGTCTGGATCGGCCTATCGGTCGGCAGCGCGGTGTATGCCTCCCTGCTGATCACGCGCTTCCGCCTGCTTGTGAACAGGCTTGGTTCGGCATGAGCGTCGAAGACGTCAGCGGCGTTCGCTCCGGGTCGATTACGCTCCCAACTCGGCCTCGTCCGACGGGGCCTGCCGCGGCGTACTGGACCATTCCGCAACGACGCGCTCGAGATCGATCAGGTTCTGGCGCATCTGCTCCAGCGAAAACCCCAGCGCGAAGAACCGCTCGATCGCATCGCCGGGCAGGCCGCGCGTCAGCCCCTCGCCGCGAACAGCCGCAATTTCGGCGGCATAGGCGGCGATGGCCGTCTCGACAACGGACATCGCCGGCGGCATCTCGCCATCGCGCAGCGCGGCGGCACAGGATCGCAGATAACTGGTGATCGCGTCGCTGACAGCGGCGATCGGCGCGGCGAGCCGCGCCTGCAGCTCGCCGGGCAGCGGGACCACGGTGGCCCGTCCGATCATCACGACGTCATGGCGGAGCCGCAGAATCGTCCGCAGCAGCGGCCCGTTGTCGGGACCGCTCGACAGATGCGCCGCGCGCTCGCGCTCCGCCTCCGTGCCCGTCGCATTCAACTCGACCAGCGCCGCGCCGATGCCGTCCTGGATGCGGTGCAAGGCCTCGACGTCGCGGCCGCGTGACAGGCCGGCGAGCAGTTCGGCGAGCGCCGCCGCGATCAGCTCGAACAGCCGCGCGGCGCTGGCGCGGATCTGCTCTTGTGCCCGCGACGGCCAGACCAGGAACGACACCAGAAGACCCGTGATCGCGCCCACGCCGACCTCGAGCACACGATCGATCGCGGAACTCAGAGCCGGCGCGTGACGCATTTCCGGCAGCAGCAGCACGATCACGGACGTGACAATGGCGGTGTTGAAGCTCGGCTTGATGGCCGCCAGGAACGCCATCGGCGCGACCGCCAGCGCCAGCAGGGCCAGCAGCTCCAGTTCGCCGGAATGGGGGACTAGCACCGCGATGGCACCACCATAGAGTGCCCCGCCGACCGTCCCGAACAGATAATCGCGGCTGACCTTCAACGACCGGCCGACGCTCAGCTGGGTGACGATCAGCGACGTCAGCACGGCCCATAGCGGCAGCATCAGGTGCAAGGCCAGCGCGACCGCGTACGCCACGACGGCGGCGACCGTGATCCGGACCGCAAGCGCCAATTGCGCCTTGCGCGATCGCAGCCGACCCCGCAACCGCCTTGCCCGAACCATCACCCTTTTCGATCCGGATCCTTGCACCGACGGCATCCCCTCGCGCACGGCAGCTCTTACCGCCTGCGGCTTGAAAGGCCAGACCGGCCCGCCTACGCTGCCGGCAACTAACGAGGAAACACGATGGGCCAGGAAACTGCAACGCTCGCAGGCTATGTGGCAAATCTGAAGCACGTCGACATTCCGCAGGAGGTGCAGGGCCGCGCCAAGGCGCTGACCCTGGATTTTCTCGGCAGCGCCATCCGCGCCCGGCGCGATGCCGAATCGACGCCGTCGCTGCTCAAAATGCTCGAGACCCTCAGGCTCGACGGCGCGGGCGAGGCGACCGTGTTCGGGGATGCCAGGACGTGGACACCGGCGGTAGCCGCGCTGCTCAACGGCGCGCTCGGCCATTCGCTCGACTTCGACGATACCCATGCCGATTCTTCGCTGCATGCGAGCGCACCTGTCGTGCCGGCGGCGTTCGCGGTCGGCGAGATGGTCGCAGCGTCGGGCCACGAGGTTCTGACCGCGATCGTGGCCGGCTATGAGGTGTGCTGCCGGCTCGGCAATGCGCTCGATCCGACCTCGCATTATGCGCGCGGCTTTCATCCGACCGCGACCGCCGGCACCTATGGCGCCGCGGCAGCGGCGGCAAAACTGTTTGGCCTGTCGCAGGATCAGATCGTCGCCGCGTTCGGCGTGTCAGGCAGCCAGGCCGCGGGCTCGCTGCAATTTTTGGTCAACGGCGCCTGGAACAAGCGCTACCAGGTCGGCGCGGCTGCCATGAACGGCGTGATCGCGGCAAGTCTCGCGCGCAATGATTTTGTCGGCGCGATCGAATCGGTCGAAGGCAAGCACGGGCTCTTGGTCGGCTACAGCGACAACGCCCATCCCGACAAGGCCACGGCCGGGCTCGGCGCGACCTACGAGACCATGAAGATTGGCATCAAACCCTATCCGAGCTGCCGCTACACCCATGCCGCAATCGACGCGCTGATCGCGATGCGCCGCGCGCACAATCTGACGCCTGACCAGATCAAGCGGGTCGAGATCGGCCTGCATCGCAACGGCATCATCCTGACCGGCGACGCCGCAACCAAGCGGCATCCGCGCTCGGTGGTCGGCGGACAGTTTTCGATGTTCTTCACCGGCGCGGTCGCGCTCGACCAGGGCCGCTTCGGCTGGGACGATTACGAACGGCTGGGCGATGCCGCGATCGACGCGCTCGCCGACCGCTTCGACGTGGTGCAGGACGACCGCCTCGAGATCGGCCGCAGCCATCCGTTTGGCGCGCGGGTGTCGATCGAGACCGATGACGGCGTGCACGAGCGGCTCTATCCCGATCCGTCCGGAGAGCCCACGTCGTTTCCGGATCGCGCGGCAATGCAGCAGAAGTTTCTGACGCTCGCCCGCCCGGTGCTGGCCGGCCGTGCCGATCAGCTCGCCGACGCGATCCTCTCGCTGGAGCGTTTCGATCGTGTCGCGCAGGCGACGCAATTCGGAAGGCAGTGACGCGCTCGCTTTCAACCACCACCCCGCCACCGCTGCCGCGTGGTCACCCAGAGATCGACGGGGTGGCCGAACAATTCGGCCTGCTCCTCGACGCCGGCACCGAGCCGGCGCGCGACCGATTGCGAGGCGCCATTCGTGGGATCGATGCAATGAATGATGCGGTCAACGGCCAGATTGTCGAACACCCAGTCGATCGACGCGCGCGCCGCCTCCAGCGCATAGCCCTTGCCGCGAAACTCGGGTGCGATGCCCCAGCCCACCTCGAAGCCCGGCCAGCGTGGTGGATACCATGGGCCGACGCGCCCAACGAATGATCCCGATGACTTCTCTTCGACGACGAAATAGCCGAAGCCATGCAGCGCCCAATGTCCCATCATGATGGCCGCGTTGCGCCAGCCGACAAGCTCGTCGGTGACCGGCTTGTGGTCCGGCGTGATGAACCGCGCCGTTCCGGGATCGGCCAGCATGGCGGTGTTGGGCGCGATATCGGCCTCGCGCCATGTGCGCAGGATCAGCCGATCGGTCTCGATCATGGGGCCATTGACTTGCGCCAGCGCGGCGCCCGGCTTGACGGCAATTTTCATTGTCACGTTTCCTTTTATGTCTCAGCTCAAAATCATTTCCTGCTATGATCGTCGTCAACATCAAATTTCGCCGCAAACGAAGGTGAGGTTCCCATGAGCTGGCTCCCCTCGAACGATCCCGTGCTCGGCGATCCCATGACCTGCGATGCGCTGGAGCTCGTCATCGTGCCGCGCACGCGCGACCTCGGTGACGGCTTTGCCGTGCGGCGCGCCCTGCCGCATGGCAGGCGGCAGATGGTCGGCCCCTTCATCTTCTTCGACCATTTCGGTCCCGTGCAATTTCTGTCCGGCAAGGGCATGGATGTCCGGCCGCATCCGCATATCGGCCTTGCCACCGTCACCTATCTGTTCGACGGCAGCATCATGCATCGCGACAGCGAAGGCAACGTCCAGGAGATCCAGCCCGGCGCCATGAACCTGATGACCGCCGGACGCGGCATCGCCCATTCCGAACGCACGCCCGACCTGCAGCGCAGCACGGGGCAGAACATGCTGGGCCTGCAGAGCTGGATCGCGCTGCCGGCCGCCTCCGAAGAGATCGCACCGTCGTTCCAGCATTATGCCGCCGGCGACCTGCCGATGATCTCCGAACGCGACTTCAACGCCCGCGTCATCGCGGGCAGCGCGTTTGGCATTTCGTCCCCGGTCGAGATGATCTCGCCCTGGTTCTACACCGAGGTGACGGCGGCGGCCGGCGCGACTGTGCCGCTCGATCCCGACCATGAGGAGCGCGCGATCTACCTGGTCGATGGCGAGGTGGAGATCGCAGGCGAGCGCTATGAGGGACCGCGGCTCCTGATCTTCCGCCCGGGCGACCGCATCACCGTCAAGACGCTGCGACCATCCCGGATGATGTTTCTGGGCGGCAATGCGCTGGAAGGCCCGCGGCACATCTGGTGGAATTTCGTCTCCTCCAGCAAGGAGCGGATCGAGCAGGCCAAACAGGACTGGAAAACCGGCCGTTTCGCACCCGTACCGCAGGAGCACGAGTTCATTCCGCTGCCGGAATAGGCTATCGCGTGGGGCTTCCCCACCCGCACCACGCGGCCTTGCTTCGAAAGCCATGCGATGACCACCATGCTGAAGAGCGACCTACCCTTGCCGAAGATCGGACACGGCAAGGTCCGCGACATCTATTCCGCCAGCGACGATCGCGTGCTGCTTCTCACTACCGACCGCATCTCCGCCTTCGATGTCGTGATGGCCGAGACCATCCCAATGAAAGGCGCGGTGCTGACGCAAATCAGCGCGTTCTGGTTCGGCCAGCTCGAAG
>NZ_JAFATE010000824.1 GCF_019244115.1 Bradyrhizobium sp. | reverse complement strand
CGTCGGCGAGCGGGAAATACGCCTCCAGGATTGCCAGGATGCCGCTGGCGCCAAGCCTCTCGTAGGTCCGCGCCTGGGCGACGGCATCCGCCGTCGCAGTCGAGGCGACGCCTGCCACGACTGGCACGCGGCCCGCCGCGGCCTCGATCGTGATCCGCACCACCTCTGCGCGCTGCGCGCTACCCAGATAGGCGAACTCGCCGGTCGAACCGAGCGGCGTCAGGCCATGCACGCCTTTTCCGATCAGGTCGTCGCAGAGGCGCGCGAGCGCGCGTTCGCGGATTTTCCCGTCCGCATCGACCGGCGAGACGAGATAGGGAAAGACACCGTGGAAATCAGACATCGGACAAGCGGGTTCACGCACGAAGTTGGAGGGCATGGCCCAAACGATATCGCAAGTGCAGTTTAGCCGACATACGCGCCTCGCATGAACCCGGAAACAGCCGCCAGCCGTCCGATTCTGACATTGGTGTCAGATTGTGGCCGGCCCTCTCGAGGCAGGCGTAAAACCGGCGCAAGCAATCCGCACCACGCGCATCATTTTCATAAAATCGACCCAATGCCGCTTAAGCAGGAACAAGGTGGGTGGGATGCTGCAGCTCCGGCGGGCGAGGAAGGCCAGCCGTGTATCTGATTTTCGTGCCGGATGATGAGGCGTCGCTCATTCCCAACGGATGATGAAACATGCACAGCAAGGAATTGGATCAAGCGCGAGAGCCCGCAATCTGGTTTCGCCGCCATCCCGGCCAGGGATCGATGGGCAAACTCGGCGGCATGCCGACGCTGCCGTTCGGAACCGATTGGCCGCGGCATCCCGAATCCGGCGAACCCCTGCATTTCCTCGCCCAGATCGACCTGTCACGCCTGCCACCGACCCCGCTGGCCGGCGCGCGCACGCCCTCGCCGCTGCCGAAGGCAGGGCTGCTGTTCTTCTTCGCCGACATGGTGGAGGAGATGCTGTGGAGCGGCCATGGCGGGCCGTTCGCCAACACCCGTGTCATTTTTTCCGAGCGCGCCGGCCCCGAGCGCACGCCGCCGGAGGGCACTCCGGATCTCGGCCACGCGCTGGGACAGAAGAGCGGCGACTATACGGGCGGCCCCGGCCGCACCAGTTTCAGCCAGGGCTCGATCGAACCCTACGTGATCGAAACCTTTGCCGGCGTCGAACCCTTTCCCGACCAGTCCGATGCCTATGCGGCGGCGGCCCAGGCGGCGATGGTGGCCTCGATCGAGCGGGCGACCGGCGCCGCGCTTCCGGTCCTGAACGGTGCAGGCGAGGTGATGACCAAGGCGCAGGCGCTGGAATATGTTCGCGTGAAGCAGTTCCGCGACGGCACCGTGCATCGGGCTCTCGAATGCCCGCGCCATCAGATGCTCGGCGTCGGCAAGAACCTGCAGGGCACGGCCGAAGAACATTATGCCGACGGTCTCGTCCTCCTGCTCCAGATCGACAGCGACAAGGCGGTCGACAGCGATTTCGTGTTCTGCGACATGGGCGCGGCGCAGTTCTGGATAAAGCCGGACGACCTTGCCGCCGGACGTTTTGACCGCGCCTGGGGCACCACCGAAGGGGCGTGACACGCTGCGCTATGGCCGCGCCGGGGGATGATCGGCGATCCACGCGGCGATCGCCGGCAGCGCGCGGGTTCTGAGATCGGCCGAGATCGCGATCGTCTCCAGCGCCCGCGCCGTCATCACGCGCCCGCCGGAGGTTGCCTGGGCGGGCGCAAAATGCGCGAGCTCGTCGGCATGAGCGGCATCGGAAAAATTGGTCATGAAGTTCGGGATGAACAGGTCCTTGAAATCGGGACCTTGCTTTGCGACCAGCGCATCGAGGTTGGTCTGCACGAACTCCCAGGCAAGGTCCGGCTGCTCGCCGGACCAGGCCACAGTGTTGATCATGCCGTTCACGATGGTGATTGGCGGCTCGCCGGTCAGCGTCAGCGCCAGGGTCGCGCGCGCCAGCGCGCCATCGCGGGCGGCCGCGGCTGCGTAGTAGTAGCGCAGGCGCTCGTTGGTCGCGGTGGTCTTGCGCGCCAAAGCGAGAAGCGCGTCATAGGTTTCAAGATCGGCGGTCAGGCCGGCGATGTGGGTCACGGGATCGCGCAAGGCGGGCGGCAGCGCAGCCGGGTCCTGCAAAAATGACGCGAAGCGGCGCTTCGCCTCCGCGATGACATCGGCATCGCCGAGCTCGCCGAGCAGGTTGATCAGGCTGGTGCGCAGCAGTGTCGTCTCGTCATCCTCGCCGGCAGGCTTGCCGTCCCAGCCGATGTGGTCGAGCACGGGCCGCAGCAGGGCCCGCGCGTAGGCCTGCAGCGCGGGCCGCTCGGGACTTTCGAGCGCTATGCGATTGAGACTGGAAAAGGCCGAGATGACCTGGTCCCAGACGGCGCGGCGGTCGCCGGCGTCGAGTTCGCTCACGAGCGCGAGATAGGACGCAGGCGCGGCGTAGCCCGCTTTGACCATCGCCCAGTCGTCGGCGAGCACGTTGACCCGGTCCTCAGGGCTCATTGCGGGGAGCGCTTTTGCGATCAGCGCGCCATCGACCGGTCCATAGGCGACCCGATAGTAGCCGATGTCGCCAAAGTTCACCTTGATCGCCTCGCCACACGGCCCGGCCATCACCTCGGCGTTGCCGTCCAGCAAGAGCATCTGCGATGGTTTCGCGGCGCCCGCCGTTCCGATTGCAACCGGCACCTGCCAGCGACGCTGAGGCAGGCTGTCGGCCCCGCCCGCCGAGCCCGGCACGACCGCGAACCGCTCCTGCTTCAGGACGAGCTGCTGCTTGCCGCCGACACAGTTCGTCTCGGCCGTGATCAGCGGCACGCCTTCCTGCTCGGTGAACGAGGCGGCGATCTTCGCAACCGGCTTGCGGGCCGCCGCTTCCAGCGCCTTCCAGAGATCGGCGGTCGTGGTGTTGCGGTAGGCATGGGAGGCCATGTAGCTGCGGATGCCTTCGCGGAACGTGGCCTCGCCGAGATAGCTTTCCAGCATGCGGATGAAGGCCTGGCCCTTGTTGTAGGTGATGGCATCGAAGGCGGTCTGCGCCTCGCTGTGGTCGGCGACCTTTTGCTGGATCGGATGCGAGGTGCGGCGCGCATCGAGCGTCATCGCGAACTGTTTTTGGCCGTAGCCGTTCAGCCAGGTCTTCCATTCCGGATAAAAATGCTCGGCCGCCTTCTCCTGCATCCAGCTGGCAAAACCCTCGTTGAGCCAGAGATTGTCCCACCAGCCCATGGTGACGAGATCGCCGAACCATTGATGCGCCATCTCGTGCGCGAGGATGGCGAAGATGCCGCGACGCGCGGTCTCCGCGTTGCTCGTGGGATCGAACAGCAGCCGGCTTTCGAAGAAGGTGATGCCGCCCCAGTTCTCCATGGCGCCGCCAAAACCGCCGGGCACCGCGATCAGATCGAGTTTTGGCAGCGGATATTTGATGCCGAAATAGTCGTTGTAGTAGGCGAGAAGCTTTGCGGCGTTATCCAGTGCAACACGCCCCTTGTCGCTCTTGCCGCGCGTGGTGACGACGCCGACGGTCACGCCGGCCGCCTGCACGGTCTGCCGCTCGAGCTCCCCGGCCGCGAGCACGAACAGGTAGCTCGACATTCTGGGCGTGGTCGCAAACGTGACCCGCTTCAGGTCGGAGCCGGCGGCATCCTCGCGCTCGGGCGGCATGTTGCCGACCGCCATGAAGGCGCGCGGCACGGTGACCGTGAGCGCAAACGTCGCCTTGAAAGCCGGCTCATCCCAGCACGGAAAGATCCGCCGTGCGTCCGACGGCTCGAGCTGGCTCGAGATCATTCGCTTGGTGCCCTGCCCGGCTGGATAGTCGACATAAAACAGTCCACGGGCGAACGAGTTGATGTGCGAGGCGAAGCTGAGGCGAAGCTTGTGCAGGCCGACCGGAAGCGGTTTCGGAAAGGCCAGCATGGCGGTCTCGGAGCCGGCATCGAGCGCGATCTCGGCCTGCTGCGCGCCATTGTCGACGCTCGCCTCCGCGATCGTCACGTTCGAAGCATTCAGCGTCAGCTGTGCGGCGGGCTCACGCAGCTCGACATCGACCGTCTCGCTTCCCACCACCGTGAGCTGCGTCAAATCGGGCACGAGCTCGATCGCATAATGATGCGGGACCACGGTCTTCGGCAGCTTGCCGGGCGCAGCGTCGAAGGAGAAGGTGGGCTCGGCGATGGCCTGTCTCGCGGCCGGCCCGGCCAAGACCAGTGCCACCGCAAGACTGCACAGGATCGGGAAGAAACGCGGCATCAGGCGTCCACCCGCACGCGGCCGCTCTCGGCAAAGGCGATGATGCGCGCGATATCCTCGCCGCCCGTTTCCTTCTCCTTTGCGATATGTTCGAACAGCCGCGCACAGCCTTCGAAGATCAGGCCTGCCGGATCATCAGGTCCGAGAAAGCCGGAAATCTCGCGCATCTCGGCGACCCAGCGATAGGCTTTTGGGATCATGTCCGGCAGCGCTCTTTCAAGGCGGGCGAGCATCTGCGGCTGGCTCGCGGCCAGTTCGGCGCGCAGCGCTGCGTCTGCCCCCGCGCGCGTGGCAGCGAGTGCGATGGCGGCGCCGAGCGCGGTAAAACCTTTGTTGATGCCGGCATAGGACATTTTGAGCGCGGAGGCCGCGCCCACCGGTCCGTCGATCACGCGGAGGTCGAGGCCGACATCGCGAAGGCAGGCGAGCCGGTGCGCCGCGGCGCCCGAGACATGGAACACCGGCCCCTTGGTGCCGGGCATTGGCGGCAGGCCGATGATGCCGGCATCGACAAAGGCTGCGCCGGTCGGCGCAATGATGCCGGCGATCGCTTCGACAGTCGCCACATTGACCGCGTTGCAATCGACGAAGACAGGCTTTTTAACCGCGGCCGTGATCGGGCCGGCAAGCCGTTCCGCCAGCGCCACGGCCTCGCCCGGCGGCACGATCGACAGGATGATGTCGGCCGCGGCGATCTCGGCATCGGAGGCTGCGATCATGCCGGCGGCGGCGGCCCGGTCGACTGTCGCCTGGCTGCGGCCTGCGAACTGCGTCAGCACCCGCACGCCATGCTCGCCCAGACGGCGCGCGACCGCGCTCCCCATGGCACCTGGCGCAATAACGGCGATGGTCAGTGTCATGCAGAAACTCCAGATCTCACATTCGACCTTAGCCCGACATTAACGACGATTCCACGAAGGCGCGAACGCGTCGAACCATCCATACGCAACCCCAGAATGCAAAGAAAGCGCATCTCGCAGGCCTTTTCGGCCATGCGAAGCAGCGACGCTGGCTAGATCTGCCAGCAACCGCTGCCTTTAGGAGAAGGTTCACCATCATTGTTAGAAAGCAATTCAAATCTTCGCTGCACGATCACCGCGCCCGGTCATTCGATCCGGGCAATCGTTGCCGTGCGCGAGCATCGCGACGCGACCTGCCGACACGCGCAAGAGGCGACCTGCTTTGCCGCCACCTTCGCTCCGCAGCGGTCGCGACCGGGCTCATGCCGGCACCTTGGATTTGGCAACGACGCAGCCGGCGCGAAGCGAAAACGAATTTCGCGTGGCGGGGCGGCGTGAAGGTTCGGACAGGCAGCGATGTGCGACGACACCGGATCAACACAGCAGGCCGCGCCGCGAACGAACGCGGCCGCCGCTGTTTCCTACGTGCGTGAGTTGCCGATCCGACTGAGTGCACTTGCCGGCTGTGCGCTCCGGCACGTGCGCATGGTCCCAAAACTCGCGCATCTGCGCGCACTGGCTTGCGTGCTCGTGGTATCTGGCTGCGCGGGCAGCGCGCCGCAAGTCGAAACAAGGTCAGACCCGGCCCACACTCCGGGGCAAATGTGTCATATCGACCGCGCATTGCTGACACCGGTGCACGCGCCCGATTGTGGCTTTGGCAGGGCGGATCTGAAGACCGTCGATCCCGAGCAGTGGGACCATCTGAAGCTCGAATTCGAGCGAAAATGCTATCAGAATGCCGAGAAGATCGCGCGCGAACGCCTGCGCCGTCTGCAGGTGGCCGCCCGCTGCGAGGTACAAACCGCGCAGCGCTGAGTACGTAAGGCTCTCCTAAAATACCTCTCGAACACTCTCTCACCATCTGCGTCATTGTTCTGCCGCAGTAAGCCGACATCATTTGCGCCAGTAGCGTCCGGTGCGAGTGCTCAACAGAAAGTTCGTGGCGGGAATTCGGACGGGGTCGAGGGTAGAGTACCGGACGAGTGCAAGATGAAGACGCTTTACGATTTGCTCGGAGCGCTTCCCAACGACGACGCCGAAGCTCTCAGGACGGCGTTCCGCAACGCTGTCAAGGGCAGTCATCCCGACATCCGCCCCGGCGACCCCGATGCCGGGCTGAAGTTCAGGCAGATCGTCCGCGCCAACGAAATTCTTCGCGACCCGGATCAGCGCGCCGCCTACGACCATCTGATGGATCTCGCGGTGGTCGAACAGCGATCCGTGACCACGCAGGTGATCGCCACACGGATTTACAAGCTGGCCTTCGGCCTGGTCGGACTTGCCGGCGGCTCGGTTGCAACCGTCGGCGTGTACCTCCTGCTGTTACACCTGACCGCCGCAGGCCTTGCGCCGCAGAACGACTTCGACACCGCGGCGCGCGGACAGGTCGAGATGGCGGCGCTTGCGCATGCGGCCTTGCGTGAGGCGAGCGAGACCAGGATCACCGCCGCCAAGGACGACGGCGCGATCACGCCGCCGGACGCGATTACCCAGCGCGTGGTTACCACCGAGACGATCACCGACAACACGGCCGCCATTGCTGCGGCCGCGGGGACCATCGGCGATGCGGACGCCAGCGAGGTGCTGCGGGCCAGGGGCATCACCGCCTATCGCAACGGCGACCTTGACGGCGCGATGGCCGATCTCGATCAGGCCATCCAGCTCAACCCGAAATTCGCGGCCGCCTATATCGATCGCGGCATCGTGCTCTACCGCATGCAGAAATTCGACCGTGCGCTGGCCGACGTGGCGCGGGCGAAACAGATCGAGGGCAAGCATTCCGACAAGTCTGACAAGGCGGCGCGCGTCAGGCCGGAGCCTGCGACCGCCGGCAAGCCCGATTCCGTGCTGAAGCGGCAGCGCGCCGCGCAGTCGGCCAATGCGCTTGCGCTGTCGGGGGTGCCGCAGCGGCGGGGCCAGGATGCCTCGCGCGAGGAAGCGGGGAGTCTTCTTCGGGTCCGCTAAAGCGAGCGGTCCCATAAGTCCACCTCTTCGGGAGCTCTCTTTGCTCCCTCCTCCCTTGCGGCGTGTCGCCTCATCCGATCACCCTCATGCCGCGGTCGCAAACAACAGGCGAAACTTGAGCCCTGGCGCGTTGTCGAGCAGCTCGACGCGCGCGCCATGCAGATGCGCCACCGCCGCGACCAGGCTCAAGCCCAGCCCGTTTCCGGGCGTATAGCGGCTCTGCTCCAGGCGATAAAAGCGCTTGAACACATGCTCGCGCTGCTCGGGCGGAATCCCCGGGCCGTCGTCGGCGACCGAGATTACCGGCCTGCCCTCGACGGTTTCGCTTGCAACCGTCACCTCGCCGCCGGCGCGGCCGTGCTTGATCGCATTGTCGACCAGATTGGCGATCGCATCGAACAAGAGATCGCGATCCCCGGTCACCAGCACCTCGCGCTCGCCGGCTAGCGACAGACGGGTTGCATCCTGCTCGGCCGCGGCGTCGTACAGCTCGACGACCTCGCCGGCGATCTCGACCAGGTTGACGGTACGAAAACCGCCCTTGCGGGCCTGCGTCTCGATCTGCGCGATGCGCGTGATCGAGGCGAAGATCCGCAGCACCGAATCGAGATCGGCGATGGTGTCGCCGATCAGCGCCTGATCGGCCTCGGCGGTTCGCTCAGTGTGATAGGCCTTTTCCAGCCGCCCGCGCATCCGCGTCAACGGCGTGCGCAGGTCGTGTGCGACATTGTCGCTGACCTGCTTGACCTCGCCCATCAGGGTCTGGATGCGGTCCAGCATCAGATTGAGATTTTCGGCGACCGCGTCCCATTCGTCATGGGTGCCGCGCAACGGGATGCGCTTGTCGAGGCCGCTCGCCATGATGGCGCGGCTGGTGGCATTGATCGACTCGATCCGCCCGACCGAGCGCCGCGTCACCAGGAAGCCGGTAAAACCTCCGATCACGAAGGTCAGGACGACGCCCAGGATCACGGCGGTCCTGATCCGGGCCGAAAAATGATCGAGGTGGCCGATGTCGCGCGCGACCAGGAGACGGTCGCCGCTCGGAAAAGTGGTGAGCAAGCCGCGGATCAGCGGCGCATTCATCGTGGCCGGCGCCGGGGGCGAGCCGCGAAACTCCGTCCATCCCGACAGGTCTGCGGACGCCGACGGCCACTCTGCCAGATTGCCAGCCAGCACGGTCGAAGCGGGGTCGGCAAGAACGTAGATGCCGTCGGCAAAGCCCTTGTCCGCCATTCGCTGCTGGATCAGTTCGGCGAGGGCGTCGCGTCCCGAACGCTCATAGGCCTCGCGCAGGCTCTGGGTGTCGGCGAGGATGGCGCGATCGGCGTGACTGCGGACGTAGGAGGTGGTCGACAGATAGACGAACAGGAAAATCGCCGAGACCGCCGAGCCGAAAGTCAGGATGGCGATCAGCGCCACCTTGAAGGTCGAGGACGTGAAGGTCTTAGCTAGGAGCACGAAGGCAGTATCCGACGCCGCGAACCGTGTGGATCAGCGGGTAGGCCTGCTGATCGTCGACCTTGCGACGGAGCCGGCCGACATAGACGTCGATGATGTTGGTCGATGGATCGAAATGCAAGTCCCAGACGTGCTGCAGCAGCATGGCGCGGGAGACGACGCGGGCCTCGTTGCGCACCAGGTATTCCAGGAGCTGGAACTCCTTCGGAAGCAGCTGGATCTCCTTGCCGTGGCGGCTGGCGGTGCGCGAAATCAGGTCGATCGCCAGATCGCCGACGCGCAAAATGGTTTCCTTGGCGATGGTGTCGCTGCGCCGACCGAGCGCCTCGAGCCGCGCCAGAAGCTCCATGAAGGAAAACGGCTTGACCAGATAGTCGTCGCCACCGGCACGCAGGCCGCGCACCCGGTCGTCGACCTCGCCCAGCGCGCTGATGATCAAAAACGGCGCCGCGACGCCGTCGTCGCGCAATTGCCGCATGATCGTGAGCCCGTCGATGTCGGGAAGCATGCGGTCGATGGTGATGACGGCATAGTCGCTTCCCCCGCCACGGTTCAGCGCCTCACTGCCGTTGGAGGCGAGGTCCACCTGATAGCCGCTGGTCGTGAGCTGCTCGACGAGCTGGCCGGCAGTCTCGGGATCGTCCTCGACGACCAGGATGCGGCGGTGACTTCCTGTCATGAACCTTCAGTCTCCGAACGATTGGCCGGGCGCCGTCACTTCGGCCGGGTCGGACGTCGACGGATACACCAAAAGCCGGCTCATCGCACTCCACATCCTGTGCAAGCGGGCCGAAAATGTGACGGCCGCCACCGGCCCTTGCGGACCCGGCCGTTGGCGACCGTCACACTGCGGAACATGACCGGGAAACATGGGGAGCGCTTTCCTTGTCGGTCATGCCCAACGGCGCATGTCAGTAAACGTAATCTCCGCAAACGTTCACCCATCGCACTCCATAGGCCGTCCAGACCCGGCGCCAGCAGCTGTCGTAGCCGGCGTAGAAGAACGGCGCGCCGAGGAAGAAGAAGCGATGATGGAAGCGGTGGTGGAATCCGAACCGTGGCGAGAATGCGGCATGTGTGAAATGCGCGCCGCTGAAATGAGGACCGCCGACGCCCATGGCGGCGAAATGCGGGCCGCCCATCGCATGCATCCCGCCTCCCATGCCGCCCATCGCATGCATTCCGCCGCCCATGGCATGTCCACCGGCCATGCCGCCGCCGTGCATTCCACCACCGCCCATCATCATGCCGCCACCGCCGCCGCCGCGGGCGAACGCCGGTGAAGACAGAGCAAGCGCCGCCGCAAGCACGCCTGCCGCGACGCGATGCAGGATCTTGGTGCTCATCTCGATGCCTCCGTTGTTGGTCCCTGTCAGCGGCCGCTTCGGCGCAACAGAGCGATCCTGAGCAGGCCAAAATGCGTCAGCAATATCAAATGACTAATGCGACAGTTTCTGACAGAGGAGTTAGCTTGCGCGGCGTGATCACGGGATTTCGCCGCCACGCGGTCATCATGGCTTGTCTGTGGTCACGTGCGTGGCAATTCGCCGCCGCGAACGCCACGATGTATCGGACAAACGCCCGCGCTCTCGGGGCGCCGATTGCCCAGGTTGCATTCGTCTCATGCGCCACCGCGTCCAAAAATTCTGCTGCCCTTCGTATGCGTGACCATGACGCAGAGCGCGAGCAGAAATCGAACCGTTCCCACCTTTTTGCCTTTGTGCGACCGCCGCCCCCTTTGGCCGTCTCACGAGATGCTGGGCAATAAGCTCGCCGAAAATGATTGATCGCGTCAGTTCTGCAATCTCACGCCGAGCATCACGACCGTCGCTGCCGAGCTCGAGCCCACCTCGTTGGACTGGAGCACGTCGTGGCGCAGCGTACCCTTGATCCAGAGATTGCGGGTGAGCTTGTAGATCAGGTCGCCCTCGGCCGACCAGGTCCGGTCGCTGCGGCCAAAGCCCTGGTAGTCGAGCGTACCGTAGGAAAATTTTCCGATTGCCGTCAGCCAGCGGCGGAAATCGTGATCGACCTCGACCGTGTAGGTGTGCACCAGGACGCCGGAGGCGCCGGCCACGGTGGTTTCGGCAAGCTGGGTGTCGGAGAAGAACTTTGCCGTCGTCAGCGGCGTCGCCGCCCACACCAGCGAGGCGGTGGTCAGGAAGCCTTCGAGCCGGTTGAGCCTGGGATCGACATAGTTGCGCGCGGCATAGCCGATCGAGACGTCGCCGGTGAGCAGCCGCGTCAGCTCGAACGAGGTGCCGGCCTTGGCGTAGCCGCCGTCCGAATCGCGCTGATAGCCGGAGCGGTCGACCTGCACATCATGCACCCGGCTGTCGCCCTCGATTTCCGCATATGGCTTCAGCCATGGCAGCACCTCGTAGGAGATGCGCCCCACGCCGCCATACTGGTTGAAGTTGCGATCGTCATTCGACGAGATCGAGCCATCGGTGAGCTTGCTCTGCTGATAGCTGGTGCGGTCGACCGTGGCGCCGGCCGAGACCTGCAGCCGGTTGAAGCGCTGGTCGAAGCCGATTGTCGAGCCGAGCGTGGTGTAAACAGGATATTCGGAAAGCCCGGCCTGGATATTGGGGCTGCCGGGATTGTCGGTCGCGGCGCGCAGGCGAAGTTGCGCGGTGATGTCGGTATCGCGCGTGACGTCGAGCCGGCCGTCGATATGGCCGGTGAAATCGGGACGGTCGAGATTGGTCGGCGCCGGGTTGACGCCGCCGTCGATGGTCGCCGGCAAGGCGCCGCCATAGCCGGTGAAGGAGCCTCTGAGGTCGGCGACCAGCGCATGGC
>NZ_JAFATE010000762.1 GCF_019244115.1 Bradyrhizobium sp. | reverse complement strand
GCGACCAAAACTGGCGCCTGCCGTTCCGGCCCGACCATGGCCACGAACTGCTCGACGATATCGGCAAGGGAAGTTTCCCCGGCTACTCCGCCATCGGGCGGCTGAAGGGGCTCGCCGAACTCCGCGGCGTGATGATCTCGGTGGCGCGCATCCGTCACTTGCAAATTTGAGTTGAGAGCGGCGAAAAATTTCGTCGTCTCAATTGCAACCTCGGTGCGAAGAACCCCTATCGCAACGTGACACATCGCCGATCCTGCGCGCCGGGGTTGT
This sequence comes from Bradyrhizobium sp., assembly GCF_019244115.1. GTDB lineage: Bacteria > Pseudomonadota > Alphaproteobacteria > Rhizobiales > Xanthobacteraceae > Bradyrhizobium. The sequence continues at coordinate 2,184 of NZ_JAFATE010000762.1, read as the reverse complement.
GCCGGCGCCGCTCGTGATCGGGAAAACCGGTATTGCCGTAAGGGCGCTGATAACCCTGCGTCCAACGCCGCTTCGCTTGTTTAGAAACCGCTAATCATTTGGACTCCTATTCCCGGAGCATTACCGGTCAGTGGGAATGCATCATCGTGACAAATCATCAGGGGTTCGGACGCCTTCGTGCTCTCATTCATGAGTTCTGCCGTGCGCGCGAGGGCAATCTCGCGGTCATCTTTTCGCTCGCGGCAATCCCCATCATCGGTGCGGTCGGCGCGGCGGTCGACCTCTCCAAGGCCAACGACGTCAAGACAGAGCTGCAGAACGCGCTCGATGCCGCGGTGCTGGCGGGCGTGACGCAGACGTCGGCGAACCAGGTGTCGACGGCGTCCGCGGTGTTCAACGGCGACTTCATTGCCAAATACGGCAACAGCGGCTCGGCCTCGTTCACGCAGAACGCGAACGGCTCGCTGTCCGGCACCGCCACCTCGAGCGTGCAGATGTCGTTCATGGCCGTGGTCGGAAAATCCTCTGTTGTCGTCAATGCGACGGCGACCGCAACGCCCGGCGCGCATGCGACGACGCCGGTCTGCATCCTGCTCACCAGCACGTTGGACGCGCCGGCCTTGCTGGTCAATTCCGGCGCCCAGCTCAACGCCACGAGCTGCGAGGTTCACGTCCTCTCGACGCAAAGCCCGGCCGCCACCTTTAACACGACGCTGAATGCCAAGCGGATCTGCATCAAGGGCTCGAGCATCATCAAGAACGGCGGCGCCAATCCGCCGGCGGTGACGAGTTGCGCCGCGATCAGCGATCCGTTCGCCGGCAAGCTGCCGACCGTGAGCACCAACAGCTGCAGCAGCATTCCCAGCGCCAACAACAATATCAACTACAATTCCAACAGCGGCGCGGCGAACCTCGCCGGCGGCGTCTACGGAGCGATGAATTTCAACAATACGTCCGTAACCCTGAACCCCGGCGTGTTCTGCGGGTCGATCAACTTCAACAGCGTGACCAACGGAACGCTGACGTTGAATCCCGGGCTGTACGAAATTCATGGCACCTGGACCGTGAACTCGGGGTGGACCGTCAATGGCAGCGGCGTCACCTTCTACCTCGTCGACCAGAACTCGGGGATCCACTTCAACAGCACGACCAGCGCCACTCTGTCGGCGCCGACGACGGGCACCTATGCCAACATCCTGTTCTACGAGCCCACCGGGCTGAGCACCAGCTATCCGACGATCGACTCCTCGAGCTTGAACCTGACGGGTCTGGTCTACCTGCCGAGCCGGAAGCTGACGGCCAACTCGACGTCCAATCTTACCTCGACTGGCCTCTCCATGGTGCTTTCGACATTGACCCTCAACTCGACCAACTGGATGATCGCGCCGGGCGCCCCGGCGATGTCGGTGGCGAGCGGCACGGCGACCAGCGCGTATCTGTCGCAATAGCGCGGCGCGCGATCGCGCCACGAAGCGTAGTTGCAGAGTAGGGTGGGCAAAGCCATCGGACGCGCACTTGCGCGGCCGATGGCGTGCCCACATCAAATGCGGCGATTGCGGTGAGATGGTGGGCACGGCGCAAGTGCGCCTTTGCCCACGCTTCGATTCTAATCTGCACGACGGGCAATCTGTGCATGAGCGTCATGCGGAATTTGCCCGTCGTGTCAATTTGACGCGGGTAGCGTCATTCTGATTTTCAGAATGTTGCTTGACGTCGACCCCAAATCAGGTGCATTATCCCGGCCGTCCTGCTTCGGCATGAGGGGCGTATCGCGATCGTCACGACACGCGAGGCAGGATGCGATGGACGCTTTGGCAACGCGCGCGATTTTTCGCGGACGAACGGCGCCGAGGCGGACGGTCAAGGCGTGTGGTCCTGGCACCCCGACGCTGGTGTCAAGGGGGCAGAACGATCTGCTCGCGATGGGAGCAAGAAAGCCCGGTTCCCAGGGAGAGCGCGCTATAAGCCGTAAACCATCGCGCAGGGAATGCCGGATGATTTGGCTGAACCTGTGGTAACTGCCGCCAGCTTTTCTTTTTGCTGGCGGGCCATGGGTTGCGGCCAGCACCCGGCATTCCCCATAGGCGTTAAGTTTGGTCTTGCGTATTGGAAACGCTCGTGATTCCAACACGAGATGAGTCACGAATCACTTGTAAACGAAGACTGGACGAGAGTGGTTTCCCG